>DATCDK010000268.1:0-17584 GCA_036510735.1 Acidothermaceae bacterium
CGCCAGGCCGATCTCGACAAGCTGCAGGAAAGCATCGGTCAGACTGCAGCCGTCGCGTTGCATGATGGCGTCGATCGCCGCACCCACGAGCGCACCTCGCTCAGGGTCCAGCCGCGCGGATAGCTGCCAGCGGCTGTCGGCGGTCCAGGACTGTTTGAGGTATTCATCGGGATCGGTGGCCTTCTCGTTGTGGTCGACGGTGCGCAACCCGCGCACCACCACCTCCAACTGGGTCACCGTGGCGTACCGTGCCGCCTCGATCAGATCATCGACCAGCCCATCCTCACCCGGCTCGGCGATGCGACTGATCGCCCGGACCTGCGAAAACGACAACCGACCCGCACCCATCTCCTCGGCAAGCCGCGAATAGTGGCGCAGTGACCTGGCGACCCGCACATGCTCGACCGCGGTACGGTGCGCATCCCGCACGCATGGCTCAGCCACTGAGCCGTGGACGCCAACCCGAACGACAGATAACCCTGCCGCGCATCGAAGGCCGCCACCAACAGCAACCACCGGCACGACGCCGCCGCGAGTCGACCCGACATATCGACGATGCGCGCACCGAGCTCATCAACCGACAACTCACCCGGCGAACGGCTTACCGAAGAAAAATCAACGAGTTCCATCCCCCGCACGCTACCCACACCCACCGACACTTCCACGGGTCCATTTCCGCGTTGCCACGTTCACCTGACGCGCGCTCGGCGGCAGTTGAGGACGTTCGTCAGGTGTCAGGCCCGACTTGGACAACGCCGTCCGCGGTCTGGCTCCCGCCGGCGAACGCGACGGTTGTCGTGAGGTCGTAGAGGCCACGTGGAGTCGACGTCGGGAATCGGAAGGTCGACACGGGCGTGCCACCCGCCTGGTCAGTGGTCCGCACCGTCACTGCCACGATTGTGGGCGAGCGACGCGGTTTCGAAGCCATCGCGATCTTGAGCTCCGCGACATCGGAGAACGGCCCAGTCAGCGCAGCTGCCAAAGACACTGGTATTGCCGCACGGGCGGTCGTAGGCGGGGCGGGGACCGCAGTCCAGTGCAGCGTCGCTACTTCGTCGTTGCCCTGACGGACGGGGATCAGGTCGGTGGCATTACAGCAGGAGTACTGGTACGTCGCAATGCGGACCGACGCTTTGGACGTGCCACGCGCGCATCCAGAAAGGCCGACCCCGAGTACCAACACCGCGATCACAACGCTCGCGTCGCTTCGTGCCGGCATACGTGCCCCCCGTTCAACAGCTCAGATCAAACGATTAGACCATCTCGGTACCGCACATGTGATCGCCGTATCGCACGGGATCGACCGCACGCGCAGCGGCAGATCCGGTACTTCGACGTGGGCGCAGATTCAGCCACTGCCGACACGGCTTAACTTGCGGGCTACCAGTCCAATCGATGCGGGCCTCGACGTGGTGGTTGCGGCTGGAGCGCAGGGCGTTGATTGGCTCAGTCGTAGTGGCGCAGGTGTGGCCAGAGCGTCGTCCAGGCTGCGGCTGGGTTGCACAACATAACGGGCAGGCCTTGTTCGTCATTGTCGAGACCGACGCCGTTGTCGATATGTGCCAGCGTCGTGCATCCGACGAAAAAGGGTGCGGCGTCGGCCGGGCCGTCGTACCCCAGCACCAGGGCACTCGTGGCGCTCGCAGCGGGCTGACCCCATTCGCTGAATCCGTTGTGTCCGCTGTAGGCGCGCGGAAGTCCGTGCGATGCGCCGAGCAGGTCGACCGCGCCGGCCTCGCCGTAGTTCTCGGTGAAGATCACCGTGTCGGCGCGTTGCGCAGCAGGTAGGGATTGCCACGCCTGGCTGACGGTGTCAATGAATCTCGGCCAGCCGACCGTCTCGCCCTGGTCGGGATTGATCGCCATAACGGCGCTTCCCTGAAGTGAGGTCGTCGGGAGCAAGGGCAGCGCGATCACAGCGCTGACCGCGATCGAAACCGCAACGCCAACGCTCAACAGCACCGTGCGGACACGGGCACGATGACGCAGTGTCCAATCGGCCGCGGGCAGGGCCCCCACACCGAGCAGTGCCGGGTAAAGACTGGCGAGGTAGTAGGCCTTACCGTTACCTACTAAGTAGGCAAACGCCAAGACGAGATAGAGCACCGGCAGGAAGCGGATGTCGCGCAGGGCGGGCCGCCGAAACGGGGCACACACCCCGGCGATCCAGACCGGTACCAGCACCGGGCTCACCATGACCAGCTGGAACGGAATGAACCCGGCGCGACCACCCTCCGCCGAGCCACCGATGTTCCCGGCGACCGTCAGCTGCGGCCACCCGCGCATCGCTTGCCAGATCACATAGGGGCCAGCAATCAGCGCAGCTGCAGCGATCGCCGCCGCGAGCCAGGGCGAGCGAAAGGGCCAACGCGGGCCGATCACCGCGAGCACGGCGACGGCAACGATGGCGACGAAGGCGACCTGCGGCTTGGCCTCGCAGCCGAGCCCCGCGACCACACCAGCGGCGAGCAACGAGCGTCCGCTGCGCCGGATCAGTGCACGAATCAACAACCAACACAAAGCTGATGTACTCAACAGATCGAAGGTGGTCGTAGTCACGAAATGCCCGGTCGCCAAGGCGAAGCCGGACGACGCTGTGCACAGCGCCGCGATCACCTGCGCCCTCGAGCTACCGCCGACCTCTCGAGCGATCAGCCCAGCGATGAGTGTGGTCGTCGCGGCGACCACGGCTGACGGCAGCCGAAGCACCAGCAGGGAACCGGGCGCCAGGTGGTTCATTGCCCAACAGATCAACGGCACAAGCGGCGGCTGATCAGGGTAACCGAACGCCGGGTGCGAGCCGGACACGATGAAGTACATCTCGTCGCGGTGGTAGCCATACCGGGTGCTCGTTGCGATCAGCAACACCGCCTGAGCCGCGGCGATCACACCGACCCACAGCACCAACGGGTTTGCTGCGCGCCTCATGCCCTCAAGCGTTGCAGTAGTCAACTTCGTTGTGGAACCGGGCCGCACCTGGCGAACCGATTCAGACGCTGCGCCGGGAGCTTTCAACCCAGCTCGTCGGCCGGGAGGGCACCGCCCGCTGCTGGCCGATGAGTTGGCGCCTCGCCGCGGGAACGATGTCGGCGCTGATGTTGGCAGGGCCGTTGATCCCCCAGCCACCTTCTGCCGACTCCGCGATCAGAACCCACGTGCATCGGCGATTGTTCACGGCCCTACGTATCCGCTGAGGACAACTAGCGCCGGTAAGTCCGTCTTAGACATCAGACGCGATCGCAAACCGGCACATGGCACGCGCGTCATTGCGGCCAGATGTTCGCGTTTGGTTGAGGCCACTTACCCGTTTCAGCCCTGGCGACAGTCGACGAGCACAATCTGGCGCGAGCTGGTGCCGGCAGTCGTGACGTTGGTGGCGGCGAACCTGACCTGCTTCTGCGTGCCGGAAGGGGTGAGGCAGTCGGGCCAACCGCCGTCGTGGGTTGAGCCGCCGCTATCGATCCACCCGGGCACGGCGTCCTGTGCGCCGTATACCCAGCCCGGGGTGCTGATGCTGACCTCATGGTCGCCGATTCCAGCTAGCCCGGTGTGCCAAGTGACCGCCGCGCTGTGATGGTGCCCGAGCTGATAGCCCGCGAGCACGCCGACGACGACACACACCGCCGGCACTGCTACCTGTCGCGCCTTCACGGCACCCCCTCCGGCCCTTCGCCGTGCGGTCGAACCGCTGCCGTGCTGAGGTTGCCCGACGCGCAGGCAAACGGTCAATCGATCTCGGCGTTCGGACGGTTGGTAACGACAGCGCGTCGCGGCAATTGCGGGTGATTCGTTTGGGCGCGCAGCAGGGGTAGCCTCGGGTCGGCGACCGGCATCCGGCGGCGGCGGAAGGGTTTCTAGCTATGAGGCTCAACACATCGATGACTGGTGTGGTGATCCCGGGGCTGGTTGCCGGCGTTATCTACGCCGTCATTGCCGCGGCGACCGGAGCTTCGGCAGTCGCCGCGATCATCGGCGCGCTTCTTGTTGCCGCCGTCGCGATCGGCATCGGGTTCGTCGTCCGTTCCATCTTCAAGCGCAGGGCAGAATCCCGGCGCGAATAGGCGCGCAATTCCGTACGTCATCGCGGCAGAGTCGGATGTTTCTCGGCTCGTCGAGCCGGGCCCGTTGGGCCAAAGAACCGGTATCCGGGCGACCACCGGGAAGTATTTGCACACGTTGCCTATCGCCGACGAAGCAGCGCGTGCGGCGTTGCGGCGCACCCGAGGGCGTAGCGGCTAGCCCGCCTCAACTGTCGGCGGCTCGTGGCCCATCAGCGTTCTCGACGCGCGCCGTGAATACCTTGATCCACTCAGCAACGCGACGTCGCACTGCTGGCACCGTGTCCAAGGTTTCGGCGCGCCCGCTGAGAACGTCGGCGTCGATGAGGCCGGCGCGCAGCAGCGCCGCAGCGAATTCGAAGCCTTTCTCGCGACCAGCGGCGAGTTTGGACACACGACCAGGTCGTGCGGGTCCAGGCAGAGGCCGCGGCCCGGCTGCGTATCGGCGTTGTCGAAAACGACGACCCGGTCACGCCAACCTGCTGGCAGTAGGGCCGTCGTCACGCTGACACCTTGGCCGTAGTAGCCGAAGGTCGCATGGAATTGCGAGTCTTCACCGATCGCCCCGTCGACCTTGTCGGCCTTCGCGTTGTCTGGGTCGTCGAGGAAGGCGAGGTCTGCCTCGATGGAGGCAATTGCAGGATCAGGCAGCTCGCTGTCGGTGAAACTGCCCAGGATCGACTGGCTGCCGATCACGACGATGTCTTGCTCGCCGATGATGCGCGACGCCGACCGCAGAATGTGTGCGAGTTCGTCACGCGTCACCAGCGGCCTGGGCTTCGAGTTCGCGCAAATGCCACGAGAATCTCGGCTCGCTCCCTCTCAGCGAGAACCCCCGCGAACGGGGAGTTTTGCCTTAGCTCGCGGGCGCGAGGTGTTCGAGACGTGAGAGTGTCGAGCACCACTTCGATCGGGCCGTGCAGGATGGTGTCCCACTGCGCGAGCCAGCGCGCACCTTGGCCGCGGGTGTGAACCGCCTGAAGCTGCGCGAGGTTGCGGTGTGCCAGATCAAGAACGCGATCCGGATCGCGCACGAGCTTCCCGGCGACCGCGTTAGCGAGCCACCAGCTGCGAAGCTGATCACGAGTCAGTCGCTGTGTCCGCGCGGACAACTCCTCCACATCGGCGCGACTAACCCGACGATGCGTTCCGACGGTGCGAAACGGTAGATCCCCGCGGTCACACAGATCCACCACGTGCTGCCGCGACGTTCCCAGCACCTTCGCGGCCTCGCCTGTCGTGATCAAGTCATCGGCCGCGCCCTCAAGAACATACGTCGCCGTCGCCACACCAACATGGTAAGCGCCAAACGCAAAAAACACCACAGCCATTCGTGTCATTTGCATTCTGTAGAGCGCGCGGTCTGGCAAGTCGCGTGGGTCGCCCCATAGGTAGGCGAGCCCGCAGGAACGACCATGTCAGCGGCAGAACAGGGTGTTGCGGCCCGGTCGATCAACGGCCTGGTCAGGGGTTTCGCACTTGGGCTGGGGCTGCCTGAGGTGGATTCAGGCGGCGATGAATCCGGCAATGTCGGTGGTTTCTCCAGGAGAACTCGTGCCACGCCACGTTTGAGCCGACGCCACCCAATAGCTGACGCGAGCTTGACCCACTCGGGCCGTGATTTCGCAGAAGCGAGCACCTGACGCGCACTCGGCCCGTACCACAACGAAGCCCGCGCGCTTCACGGCTGCTTCCAGTTCGGTGGCAGCGACCATCGGGACGTCGCTGGTCGTCCAGCAACCGAGTTCATACTCACTGCACCCGCCGTCGCCGTAGGCACTCGATACTCGGAACTTGGACGGGACAACGACACTGTGGTGCACGCTCGCAATTGTTGCCGCATCCAGCTGGCGAGCCGCGGCCTGCGCTTGTCGGTTTGCTCGACTGTTGGCGGCATCGCGAGCAGCCCCGATCGTCAGTGCCGCAGCGACGAAGATTACGGCCACGCCACCAGCAATGACGGCAGACTTGCGTGTTCCGGCGACGACTCTCACGGACCTTGTTTCGACCCGCCCGAACATGCACTTGACCGGGCTAGGTCATCGAAAAGACCAGGCGCCCGGCTAGGAGGACCAGGCACGCGGCGCGGCATCACCGCGCACGCCGCGTACGTACGCGCCTCAGGTCGCGTCGATTGGCCGCGCGGACCGGCGCACGGTCTGGCCTGCCCGGAGAAGGTTTCGATCGAGGTCCCCAAGCAACAAGGGGATCGATCGTGGATCAACATCACGGCCCCTGAGCCCTCCGCCGACCGCTACCGGGACAGTGCACACGAGCGCATCGCCGTCCCAAATTTCGACGCTCTCACCCGATCGGATCACGCCCGACTCGATCGGCCCGATGACCACAGTGCCACGACCCGTGAGGGTGAAGACGTTGACGATCGACAGGACGAAATCCTCGCTTGACAGCTCCTCGCTCATGGTCCAATCATCGCGCCTAAACGCTCCGGACGGTCCAACTGCAGCCCCTTGGGCACATCCGCTCATCGGCATAGAAAGCGCGTTTAGCCGAGGTGGTTGACCACACTTCAAGCGTCTATAGCTGCCACACGATCGGCAGCGTCGATGCAGCTCCGGCCGACGAGTAGTCGTGCACGACGTCCAGATAACCGGCCATCCGCTCTTGCCAGGCAATGTTGACGGGCAAGCCTTCTAGCGAGGCGAGGAGCCCCGCGTAGTCGTCGCAATCGATGACGTGAAAGAGGTCGACGCCGCTGCGCCAGATCGTCCACTCAGAGACGCCTGCCGACTTGATCGCGGCCACCAGCTCGGACGGTACTTCGCGATGTGCAGCCTCGTAGTCGTCGACCTTGTCGGCACGCACACGCGTATGGAGAGCGACCCGCGTCAAGCTTGCGCCTCCCCCGTCGTCACGCGCGCGATGATCAGCACTGTCAAGATGATCCCGCCGTTCAACGCGTCTTGCCAGTAGCCGCTAACGCCAGCCAGCGTAAGGATGTTCTGCACCAGATACAGCAGCAGGATCCCGCAGAACGCACCAAAGAGCGTGCCCTTGCCGCCGTTCAGGCTGACGCCACCGAGCACCGTCGCGGCGAACACCGTGAAGATGTATCCCTTGCCGCTGTCGGCGCCGATCGAGGCGTACTTGCCGGCGTAGAGCAGGCCACCTACCGCAGCCAGCACGCTGCCGAGGACGAACACCATCCACAGTGTGCGTTCGACCCTGATGCCAGCCGCGCGTGCCGCGTTGAGGTTGCCGCCGATCGCATACAGCGACCGGCCGGGTCTCGTAAGCGAAAGCACAAAGATCCCGATGATGAACGAGATCACCGACAGCCACACACCGAGCGGCAGCCCGAACCAGTGCGTCGTGCCGAGATAGAGGAATGACTTGCTGAAGCCGAAGAAAGTCTGGCCATTCGAGATTCCGGTTTCGATGCCGCGCAGGGTGATGAGCATGCCGAGCGTCACGATGAACGAGCTGAGCTGGAACCGGATGATGAGCAGCGCGTTGATCAGACCCACGAGGACGCCGACGGCGAGCGTGATCGGAATCGCCCAGGCGGGCGGCAGCAGATGGATGCCACGCCCCGACTTCGGCAGCGTCAGCCAAACGGCGACCGCCGGCGCGAGCGCAACCGTCGACTCGAGCGAGAGGTCGAGCTTGCCCGAGATGAGGATCACCGCTTCGGCAAGAACGAGCATCGAGATCCACGCGAAGTTGTCGAGGACGTCGATCAGGTTGCCGTGGGTGAGGAACGCCTTGTTGCTGAAGGTGCCGACCACCATGATGACGGCGATGCCCGGCAGCAACGCGAGGTCGCGCAAGCGAGCCACCGCTACGCCCGTCTGCCGCGGTGCGGGGACGGCCGCCGCTGCTGCCGCCTGCTGCGAAGGCGAATCTACGGGCGACGTCTCGGTCATCGGTCGAGGTCAACTCCTTCCATCTCGGCGACCACAGTCGCGTCATCCCACGTGTCGACGACCTCCGCCGCAAGTTCGCCCCGGAACATGACCAGCACCCGGTGGCAGTAGCGCAGATCGTCGAGGTCGTCGGTGACGACCAACACAGCTGCGTCACGCCGCGCGGCTACAACGGCTTGCTCCATCAGGGCTGTCTTCGATTTCACGTCGACTCCCGCAGTCGGAGCCATCAACACCAAGACCCGCGGTGTGCTCACGAGCGCGCGACCCATGACGACCTTTTGCTGGTTGCCGCCGGACAGCGCCGACGTCACCAGATCGGGTCCAGGCGCCACGATGCCGAGGTCGTCGATCATCGACTGCGCCCGTGCCGATCGCAGCCGCGTGCTGAGGACGACGCCGAAGCGCTTGAGGCGATCCCACACGGGCATCGTTATGTTCTCGCCGATGCTCATCTCGGCAACGAAACCTTGGTCGTGACGATCCTCCGGAACGAACCCGACGCCGGCCTTCAACGCGACGGTGACGTTCGCCGCTCGCAGTGGCTTGCCCGCGATGCGTACTTCCCCCCTGTCAGCCCGCCGCAGCCCGACGATCGCCTCTGCAACAGCGAACTTCCCGCTGCCACCGCCGCCGGCAAGTCCGACGATCTCGCCGGGCAGAACCGAAAGCGTCACGTTGCGGCAACCGGGCGACACGGTGAGATCACTCACGGCCAGCATTGGCTCACCTGCCCTCGGGTTGGGCGGCCGCGGGTCGTCGCCCACCGATACATGTTCACCAGTCATCGCGTCGACGAGTTCGCCATGGGAGATGTCGGCCACCGGCGCCGTCAGAACCTTCCGGGCGTCGCGAAACACCGTGACGGTGTTGCACAACTCGAAGATCTCCTGGAGGTGGTGGCTGATGAACAAGAACGTGACGCCTTGTTGTTGCAACGTGCGGATACGACCGAGCAATCGAGTGACGCCCGCGGCGTCGAGTCGGGCGGTGGGTTCGTCTAGGATGATGAACCGCGCGCCGAACGACAACGCACGCGCAATCTCGACAAGTTGCCGTTGCTCGACCGTCAGGTCGCTCGCGAGCCTGCGCACATCGACGTCCATCTCCCATGTGCCAAGCAACTCACTCGCCCGCTGGCGAAGCTTCGGCCAACCGATCACAGGTGTGCCTTCGGTCTGGCGATTGAGAAACAAGTTCTCTGCAACGGTGAGTGTCGGAATGATCGTCAGATGCTGGTAAACGCACGCGACGACGCGTCGCCATGCTTCACGGTCGGATCTTGCGGGCGGAACCTGACCGCCGAACCGCAGCTCACCGGCGTCCGGCACTTGAAGTCCTGTGAGGATCGAAACGAGCGTTGACTTACCCGCGCCGTTGCGGCCGACGAGCGCGTGAACGTCGCCCGCCCGCACGTCGAGCTCGACGTCATTCAGCGCAACCGTCGCACCGAATCGCTTCGTGACGTGCGACGCCGTGGCGACGGATGGGACGAGCCCACCCGCCGCCACGACGTTGGTGCCAATCGACACGAGCTTCTCTTTCCTTACTTGCGAGGACGATCAGGTCAGCCCGACTGGTTGCCCCACAGCGATGAATCTGTCGACTTCACCGACCCCGGGTAGGCGCCGTCGACCGTCACGAGCGAGGCAGGGAGTTGGTCTTCGAGATCGCCGTCTGCCGCAGTCACGATATTGCTGTTGTGGTCGGTTGGCCCGAGCGAGAACGTCTTACCGGCGAGCGCCTGCTGCGCGTAGAACAGGCCGTACTTTGCGTACAGGTCGGCAGGCTGGTCGATTGTGGCGTCGAGCGAGCCCGCCTGGATCGCCGTGAACTCCGCCTTCACGCCGTCGTTCGAAACCATGACGATGTGACCAGCGGTACCGGCCGGCTTCAGCAGTCCCTTGCTCGACAGGTCGGCGAGTGTCGCCGACAGGTAGATGCTCGCCTGCATGTAGAGGCCCTGGATCTTGTTGCCTGCAAGCACGGTGTTGAGCTGGCCGATCGCGGTCGGAGTGTCCCACTTGGTCGGCTCGGCGAAGACCTTGATCTTCGGGAAGTTCGCGGACATGCACGCACCGAACGCGGTGCTGCGGTCACGGCCGTTGACAGACGCGAGGTCGCCCTCGAACTCCACCACGTTGCCGACGCCCTTGAGCGCGGTGCCGATGTAGTTACACGACTTGGTGCCGTACGCCTTGTTGTCAGCGCGCACGATCATGAAGACCTTGCCACTGTCGGGCTCGGTGTCGATCGTGACCACGGGAATGTTCTTGCTGGCCAGCTTCCCGAGCTCAGGAATGATGCCTGCGGTGTCTTGCGGGGCGAGTACGAGCGCCTTCGCACCCTCGGCGACCAACGAGTCAGCGTTGGCGTTGAGCTTCGTGATGTCGTTGCCCGACGCGGTCGTCTTGATCGTTGCACCCAGCGTCGTCGCCATCTGCGGGACGTACCTGATGTAGGCGTTCCAGAAGTCGGAGTCCGAACGCGGGTAGTCGACGCCGATCAAGCCTCCACCGCCAGCAGGCGCGGCCGGCGCGGACGTCGCCGGAGCAGCGGCGGAGGTCGTCGCCGCAGGGGCAGAGGTGGCCGCGGCAGCCGCTGACGTGGTCGCGGCAGGTGCGGCACTGCTTGGAGTCGTGCTGGCAGTCTTCTTCGAGCTGCTACATGCGGCAGCGAGCAGAACGGACGCGGTCACGACCGCGCCGATCTGCAGCCCCTTGGTTACTCTCACTTGCTCTCCTCTTGAGATGTTCGGGCCGAACCCGGGTCGTCGGGCGCGGTGAAACCGTTGCTGCAGTTCACGAGCTGGCGTGGCCGAGTTGCCAGACACGTCCGTCGGGATAGCGATATGCGTCGATCGAATCCGGGCGCATCCGAGCGCTGCTGCCGGGTCGCTGTGGTGCGATGTAGCGGCCGTTGTCGATCCGTACGGGATCGACGAAGTGTTCGTGCAGGTGATCGACGTACTCAATCCATCGGTTTTCCGTCGAGCCGCTCAGCGCAACGAAGTCGAACATCGCGAGATGCTGGACGACTTCACAGAGACCGACTCCACCCGCGTGCGGGCATACCGGCACCCCGAATTTGGCTGCCAGCAAGAGAATCGCCACGTTCTCGTTCACGCCGGCGACTCTGGTGGCATCGATCTGGCAGATATCAATCGCACCGCTGGCGAGCAGCTGCTTGAACATGACGCGATTCGCGACATGCTCACCTGCAGCGACCTTGATGGGCGCAATCGCGCGCGCAATCTGCCCGTGCCCGAGAACATCGTCGGGGCTCGTCGGCTCTTCGACCCACCAGAGATTCGCATGCGCCAAGCGAGCGACACTCTCGATGGCCTCGTCGACTCCCCATTTCTGGTTAGCGTCAATCGACAGCCGGATGTCGTCACCGACCAGAGCGCGCACCAACTCGCAACGCCGTATGTCGTCTTCGATGTTGCCGCCGACCTTGAGCTTGAGATGGTCGAACCCGGCTTCGACGGCCTCCTTGCACAACCGGGCGACCTTGTCGTCGGAGTAGCCGAGCCAACCCGCCGACGTCGAGTAGGCCGGGAATCCGTCGGCCATCAACTGCTGCTCGCGGCCCGCCGCACCCTCGCGAGCGCGTTGCAGCATGTCGAGCGCTTCAGCCGGCTCGAGCGCGTCAGTGAGGTAGCGGAAGTCGACGAGGTCGACAAGTTGCTGCGGGCTCATGTCGGCGAGCGCCTTCCACAAGGGCTTGCCTTCGCGCTTTGCGTACATGTCCCACACCGCATTGACGACGGCGCCAATCGCCATGTGGATGACGCCCTTTTCGGGGCCGAGCCAACGCAGCGGGCTATCACCGACGAGGTGTTGCGAGAAACCACCGAGATCGCCGAACACCTCATCGATGTCGAGCCCGACGACGAGTCGCTCGACCGCACGGATCCCGGCGACTTCCACTTCGGTGCCGCGCCCGATCGTGAACGCGAAGCCGTGGCCCTCCTGACCGCCATCGGTGTGCACGACCACGTAGGCCGCCGAGTAGTCGGGGTCGGGGTTCATCGCGTCGGAGCCCGAGAGGTCGAGCGACGTGGGGAACCGCACGTCGGTGACGTCAAACCCGGTGATGCGTTCGGTCACAAGGCACCGACCCAAGCATCCAATGTCTGCACAGGCGGAACAGTCGTGCGGACGGCGGGAAAGGGCACGTCAGCGGGTGTGTCGGACGTCGCGCGAGAGACCGGCATGCGATGAGCGCTCCATGGTCGAAGAGTCGGATGTCTAGCTCGATCAGGAACGTTTGCGGGTAAGATCGTCGCTTGGCTCTTGTTCAAACATCCGATGTCTGCGTCTTTATAGTCGCTCCCGCCGACCATGTAAAGGACCGAGACCACACCGTTACCAGGTTGGGGTATACGCGTTGCCTGGGCACGCGATTCCTCGGGCAAGGGCAGCCGTATCCAACGAAAGGTTGGATGTACAGGGCCGTCCGAGAAGCGGCGAGCGCCTCGCCGTCCGCCCGGGTTTTACGCCTTGGCCTTACTGCCCGTTCGCGGCTTCGCCGTCAGTTCGGAGCCGTCGGTGAGGATGCGCCGCATGAATTCTTCGGTCGTACAGACGTGCGAGAGCGCGGCCGCGCGCGCGAGTTCGGCGTCTCCGCCGCGCAACGCGTCGAGAATGCGCTGGTGTTCGAGGATCGTTCGCGCGATCGCTTCGCTGTCGATGACGCCGTGCCACACCCGCGCGCGAAATGTTCGGCTCGAGATGCCGTTGAGCATCGACGCCAGGGTCTGGTTTCCCGACGCCGCAGCTACCTGGGCATGAAAGTCAGCGTCGTGTCTCACGAGGTCTTCGAGATTCGAACTGTTCTCCTGCATCAGGATGAGGGTCTTTTCGAGGCCGCTCAAAGCTGCGGCGTCAATGTTCGACGCGGCGAGCGCGGTCGCGGCCGGTTCGAGAATCCGCCGCACTTGGAGCAACTCCAGTGACGACTCTTCGTGCATGAGGTCGACCGCAAACGCAATGCCCTCGAGCAAGAGCTCGGGCCGCAGGCTGGTCACGTACGTGCCGTCGCCACGCCGGACGTCGAGCACCCGCGCGGTCGACAGCGCCCGCACGGCCTCGCGGGTGGTGTTGCGGGAAAGTCCCAGCTCCGCCGCAAGATCGGCCTCAGGCGGCAGCTTCGCGCCAGACGGATAACGGCCGGCGATGATCATCTCGCGCAGTTTCTGGATCGCCGCGTCGGTCAGCGGTGCTCCCACGGGCGCATCTCCCCTCGGTCGAGATCTGCGCGAAGTGTAGATGCACGCGTCGGTCGCGCGGAGCGGTTGGCGCCGACCCACATCCGCGGAAGGAACAGCTAGACGGTTGGCCAACCGGAAAACCGTTGCGCTATGGGCACAATCTGTCGTGGGGATGTCGGAGCTTTTATAGCCAGGTCGTTGTCCACACGTTGGTTGCGCGACCAATCGGCCGTCATTGCATCTTCTGATGACACCGGTCGCAACACGATCGGGTGACCGTATGTACGACCGTCACCCTGCACGCCAACAGAGCGGACGGCGGCAAGCAGCACGACCGGGCACTGCCAGACATCGCCGTCGAGACCTGCCGCAGTGAGTTCTTCGCGCGCAATGGCGACGGCCTCGCGCAGCACCGACAGGCGTTCGGCCGGAACTTCGCCGATGATCCGTACCGCAAGGCCAGAGCCGAGAAATGGCTGCCACCACCAGTGATTCCGGCAGCCTGAGTCCGGCACCGACAGCGCGCACCTCGTCATTGAACAGGGTGCGCAACGGCTCAACCAACCAAAGCGAACTGCAGATCGTCTCGAAGCCCACCGACGTTGTGGTGGGACTTGATGTGACGTCCTCGAAACGGATCGGCGGCACCACCGAGACCGTGATGCCTAGCGTCGGCATGGCGCGAGTGTAAACACACCGAATCGGCAGTAAGCGGGTCCAACCCACCCGAGGTGACGGCACGTTGGCTGGGTAACGCCCACCGTGTCTTGTGCTTCGCATGTTCTGGCTGTAAAAGGAGGTGTCTGCAATGGCCAGAGGGAGCCGTCGCCGACTTGGGGCATGACATGCGGGCTCGGCTCTCACGTGACCGGGCATTCTCTAGGGGGGTCTAGAGGCGTCTTGCGGAAACGACGAGCGCAGACGAGCTCGAACGGTCGACGAACCACGCGGTGGGCCGTCCTGATCGGACTCGTAACCATCCCGGTGTCGTTGGCGGTCATCGCGACGGGTGCATCCGGTGCGGTCGCCGGGCCTACCGTGGCGCGCTATCCGTATCTCACCGATCTGACAGCTTCATCGGTCGATGTGAATTGGGCAACGAGCGCGAGTGATACCACCCCAGGAGTCGTCACTTACGGCGTCGGCGGCAACTGCACGCAGTATGTGGTCAGCACCGCGGTCGGGCCGTCGAGTTATACGGCTTTTGGCGAAACGAGCCCCTACTACCAGCATTCGGTGCTGCTGAAGAACCTCACTCCTGCAACTACTTACTGCTATCGCATCTACACCGGGACAGGTGCTCCAGGCACTCCCTTGCTCACCGACCCTCCGGTGCCTCCGACCACATTCACGACGCCACCCGCACCCGGGTCGGGGGAATCGTTCAGCTTCGATGTTCTCGGCGATTTCGGCGAAACATCGACCGTCACGACCTCACCGGCGACCGGTACGTTCAACAGTTACCAGGCGGCCCTAGACGCTCAGCTGGCGGCCAGCGCCACGAGCGCGACTAACCCGGCTCTCTTCGCAATCTCAACTGGCGACATCTCCTACAGCAACGGTACGACCACAAATTACGGCGACCTGAACCATCCCGCGGATGTAGCGGGCGTCGTTGATCAGAGCAACATCTTCGACCCGCGCTATTGGGGCAAGGTCGGATCTAGCCTGCCGCTGTTCTCGACCGCCGGAAACCACGGACGGACCGGAACGTTCTTCAGCACGTGGCCCGAGCCGACCACCTCGCAGGGCGGGGTCTACAGCGCGAGCTCCCAGTCCTATCCGGCGGTCGACGGTCAAGCGGCCGGAACCTATCCGAGCGATTGGTACGCCTTTACCGTCGGCACAGCCCGGATCTACATCCTCGACGCCGATTGGACCGACGTTGCGCAAGGCGGCGTCAACGCCTCGCTGGGTCTTGGGTGTCCAGGCGGGGCAACCCTGTCGTGCCCGAGTTATCAAGTCGAGCGCGACGAGCATTGGCAGCAGAGCAGCGCGGAATACAAATGGCTCGCAAGCGACCTTGCTCAGGATGAGTCTGCCCGTGGGGCATCAGCGATGCGATTGGTGTTCTTCCACTATCCGCTACGCGTCGATCAGAACAACTTCACGACCCAACAGGACGTCTACCTGCAGAACAGCGCCGCCAATCCCAACGGCGGCGCGTCCAGCCTCGAAGCACTTCTTGCCAGCAACAACGTCAACCTGGTGTTCAACGGTCACGCGCACATGTACGAGCGCAATGTTGCGCCGCTCGGCGGAGTGCCGAATTACGTTACCGGTGGCGGCGGTGGCGTGTTGACCAACGTCTCGGCGACAGCGACTTGTTCACCGACCGACGCCTATGCTCGTGGCTGGGATCCGACAAACGCGGTTGGCTCATCCTGCGGTGCCCCAAGTGGAGGTACTGCTGCGAAGCCGGCGACGGCTGCGCAGGTCTACCACTTCCTCAAGGTGACAGTCTCTGGCAGCGACGTCACAGTCGTACCTACTGATTCCACCGGCGCCGCGTTCGATCCGATGACCTATCACTTCGCGGCCGATAGCCAGGCTCCGTCACAGCCGGGCACCCCCGTTGTTTCCCGCGGTACCGGGTCTGCGTCCTATAACGTGACAGTGACCCGCGGTGCGAACTCGACCGATAATGTGGGTGTGGTGTCGTACGACATCTACCGCGACGGCAACTACCAAGAGACAATACCTGCGGCAACGCAGAAGTGGACCGAGGTCGGCGTCTCCGTGGGGACCCATACCTGGACGATCGTCGCGCGTGATCAACGGGGGAATACGTCGATACCGAGCGTTGCATCAGTATCGGTGGCTGTCATCGACACCATTGCACCGACGGCCCCTACTCTGACTGCGGCGCCAGGCCATGCGAACGCGATCGACCTATCCTGGTCGGGCGCTACCGACAACGTCGCCGTCACCGGCTATGACATCTACCGAGACGGCGCGAGCACGCCTGCTGCCTCTGGCGTCACTGGGACAACCTGGTCCGACACTGGTCTGGTAGCCGGGTCGACGCACAGCTACGTCGTCGTTGCGCGCGACGCTGCTGGATTGAGTTCTCCGCACAGCAACACAGCTACCGCGACCGTCGCGACGGTCGCGCCCGTTTTCCAGGAAGGCTTCGAAAGCGGCTCGCTCGCACCCAGCATTTGGACAGCGCCCACTGCGGGCCTCGCCGTGCAGCAAACCACCGTGCACAGCGGAAGCTGGGCTGCGGAGGAAACGTCGACCGGCGCAGCGACTTGGTCTGCCGCGCAGCTGCCGACACCGTATCCGGCCGTCCGCGCCTCAGCCTGGGTGTACCTCAAGAGCCGCAGCACCTCCGCTGGATTCCTCAAACTCAGGACGTCGACGGGGGCCTACATCGCCTATCTCTACGTCAACGCGGCCGGCTACCTCTCCGTGCGCAACGATGCGGGCAACGTCACACACGTCAGCACAACACCGGTGACCCTTGGCCAATGGCACAAAGTCGAGTACTACCTCGACACAAACCCAGGCGGCCCCATCACTATCACTGCCGCGGTCGACGGAACGAACGTCACGTTCACGACACCCGTTACGAGCATCGAAACCCTCGGCGCCGCACCGATCGGCCAGATCGTGCTCGGCGACACAATCACAGGGCGCACCTACGACATCGCCATCGATGACGTCACCGTCACAACTAGCTAAATACGCTCCTAAGATTCATCGTTCCAGCGGGACCGGCACGGCGACGACGCCCGCTCTACTCCCACTCCACTGTACCGACAGGATTCAGCAGATTGCCTGGTTGAATCCCAAGCTTTCCCTTGGGATTCAGCAGATTTCCTTTGGTACAAGGGATTTCGGCGTGGTAAGAGTGGTCGTGGCGCGACTGACGCCATGCCCACGGAGGCGAACCGAAGTGCCACGCAAAACAACACCGACCATGTCCGACGCTGTCGCCCAGTACATCGGTAGTCGACGAAACCTCGCGACGTCGACCCTACTGAACGATCAGGCAGTACTTCGCAAGTTTGCGCGTGGCGTTGGCGTGGATCGCGAGATCGGCTACGTCACGCCCGAACAGATCGAGGCGCATTTCCGCACCCTAGACGGCCAGAGGGCGTCCTCGTGGAATAAAGCGCGGCAGCGGATCGGGCTGTTTCAGGTCTACGCGCGCAACCATGGCTGGGTTCGGGGTCCGGACTGGTTCCGCGACGTTCCGAAGCGCACAGTTCCGAGCATCGAACGGATGCGCCTGAGCCCCATCGAGCTTGCTGAGCTACCTAGCCTCGCGCAGGATCCGCGCGACCGGGCACTGCTCGCTATCGCCGTCCACACCGGCCTACGAAGCGGCGAGGTCGCCTCCTTGAGGATCGGCGACGTCGACCTCGAACTGCGCGAGCTGTACGTATTCCGATCGAAGTCCCAGCGCGACGATCGGG
>DATCDK010000269.1:0-26087 GCA_036510735.1 Acidothermaceae bacterium
CGAATGGGCGGGTACTGCGTTGCACCTGGGCGAGTAGAAGCCCGCCTTGGAGCGTGGCGAGCAGAGTAGTGGCGAGGTCGTCTGGGTCGATGCCGGACGGGAGTTTCCCGTCGGCATGGAGAGCTCGCAGTCCATCGCTGATGGCTGCTGCCCAGTGATCGAACCCGGCCGCGATGAGGGCTCGGGCCTCGGGGTCGCTCTCGGCCAATTGACCAACGAGCGAACCAAGTGCGCAGCCGCCCTTTCCTTCGGTGCTCCTCACCCCAGTGATCACCATGTTCCGCCAAGCTTCGACTCCCTTCGCGCTGCCGAGCGCGCGCCGGTTGTTATCGATGATGGTGTCGGCTTGGTAGTCGATGACGGCCTGCACGAGTTCGTCCTTGTCGGGGAAGTAGTGGTACAGCTGCGAGCCGCTGACTTCCGCGGCCACCTTCACGTCTTCCAAGGTGGTCGCTGCGACCCCGCGCTCGTGGATCAGCGCGGCTGCCTCCTCCACTATTCGCGCCCGGGTGCGTGCTCCCTTGGGGGTGAGCTTCGGCCGGTCACTCGTCTCGTGGACCATGCACCAATGTTAGCAGGATTTTGAGTTTGACAGCCCAGTCCGGCTGAGACATAGTGGGTTGCACAACCCATTTTTAGAAGGACAGGACACAACAACGAATGACTGACCTAAAGGGCAAGACAGCTCTGGTAACGGGGTCGACGAGCGGGATCGGCAAGGCTACGGCCATCGCCTTGGCCGCCCGGGGCGCTCACGTCCTAGTAGTGGGACGCAATGAACAACGGGCCAAAGACGTGGTCGCCGAGATCGAAGGCAGCGGCGGTAGCGCGGCGTTCCGGCTCACTACATTGGACGACCTCGAATCGGCCCAAGGCCTGGTCGACTGGGCCACTAAGGCAGGCGACGGTCACGTCGACATCCTGATCAACAACGCTGGCGTGGCCTTGCTCGGACCAAGCAACGCAGCCACCGAAGCAGACTTCGACGAGAGCTTCGCACTGAACGTCAAGGTTCCGTTCTTCCTCGTCGCATCCCTGGCACCAGCCATGGCCGAACGCGGATGGGGTTCGATCGTCAACGTCTCCACGATGGTCGCCAGTTTCGGGCAGGCCGGCATGGCTCTGTATGGCGCCAGCCGGGCGGCTCTCGAACTGTTGACGAAGGCCTGGGCGGCCGAATACGGCCCGCGTGGTGTTCGGGTCAACGCCGTTGCGCCCGGTCCGACAAGGACCGCGATGATGGAAGCAGTCCCCGACGAGATGGTGAATCAGCTCGCAGCACAAGCTCCAGCAGGTCGCGTAGCTGAGCCCGAGGAGCTTGCTGCGGCGATTGTCTTCCTCGCCAGTGATGATGCCAGCTTCGTGCACGGGGTAACTCTTGCGGTCGACGGGGGCCGAGTAGCGACATAACACCAGTCGCACCACGGCGACGCGTAGGTGTGAAGACATAGAAGGCATATCAAGCTAACCAACGAGGAGTATCTGCATGAGCGCATACGTAATTGTCGAGTTCACGGTCAAGGACCCGGAAATGTACCGTGAGAAATACGCCCCCATTGCTGGGCAGACAGCCAGAGAGCATGGAGGTGAGGTAATCGCCGCCGGTAACTGGGAAGTCCTGCACGGCGATGGCTCGCTCCCTTCGGGAGCACTCGTGCGGTTTACCGACCGTGAGACGGCCCTCAGGTGGTACAACTCGCCTGAATATCAGCAGCTGATCGATCTCCGAGGCATCGCGATGGATGCCCGTTTCAGTTTGCTCGACGGCCTCCCTACGCCCACGCAAGACGACGGGGCATCCGAATGAGCACACTCCTAGGAAAGACGGTGCTCATCACGGGCGCCAACGCCGGGATCGGCAAGGAGGTGGCTCGGCAGCTGGCGTTACGTGGTGAGATTGCGCGGATCTACTTGGCGTGCCGGAACCGAGATCGAGCGACAAGTGCGAAGGCTGAGCTCGAAGCCGCAACTGGGCGGCGCATCTTCGACATCGTTGTCATGGATGTTGCCGATCTGGGTTCGGTGCGCGCTGGCCTTGCGGCCGTCAACGGATCCGTCGACGCGTTGGTCATGAACGCTGGTGTCATTGGCCCGCAGTCGATGGACTTGACCGCTGACGGGGTCACCAACGTGTTCGCGACGAATGTTCTTGGCCACGTCGTCCTCCTCGAAGGGCTACTGGCCGAGGGGCGGCTTGGCGAGGTTGCGGTCTTCGCCGGAAGTGAAGCAGTCAGGGGGGTCCCGAAGTTGCGGATGAAGGGGCCATCGTTCGTCTCAACCTCAGCCGACGAGCTCGCCACTGTCATCGACGGCAGCTACTTCGCCAGCAGAAAAGCTGACTTCAACCTCGCCTTCGGGCAGGCCAAGTACATTGGCGCCCTATGGATGGCCTACCTGGCGCGCCAACACCCCGACCGCCGCTTCGTCACCGTGAGCCCCGGCAACACCGTCGGCACCCAAGCAGCCAGTGACCTCCCATTGCCGATGCGTATAGCGGCCAAGTACGTCATGCCCATCCTGGGTCTCTCCCACAAACTTGACGTGGGCGCGAAGCGACTGGTCGACGGCGTCACCGACCCGACCCTGTCGAGCGGGATGTTCTACGCCAGCGCGGCCAACACGCTTAAAGGTCCCTTGGTCAACCAAGCAGACTTCCTCCCCGCCCTGGCCAACCCGTCGTTTCAGGACCACGCCAACGAGGCCATCCACCGCTTCATCACCTAAAGACACTCACGTAATCCCGCGCCAACTGGTTGCCACGCGGGAGCTGTCCGACCTTGCGTTGGGGCCGCGCCTGGTTGATGCCTAGGCGGTCGCCGTAGGTCATTGCCAGGGTGTTGAGCATGGCTTTCGAGCAGTTGATCTGGCCGGTGGGTTGGCCCGGTTCGGCCGTCTTTCTTTGCCGGTCAGGCGGAGGACCTTTAGGGCTGCGTGCTCGTTGGGCCACATGCCTCCGCGCAATCTCGAGTAACGAGATTGCAAGTCGCACCTTCGTCTGCTCGCCTTGAGCAACGGCAGATTGGCTCGCCCCGCGAACACCCGCAGGCAAATGATCGCTTTCAACAGGGAACTCGCTGCCAAGAACCCCCCTGTTGCCGTCGCGGCAGATGCGGGATCAGCCGGCGGACCAGATGTCGCGCAGTCGGGCGGCGAGGGCTCGAAACGCGACGCCACGGTGGCTGATCGCGTCCTTCTCGTCGGGGTCGAGTTCGGCTGTGGTCCGGGAGCCACCGCTCGGCACAAAGATCGGGTCGTAGCCGAACCCATTGGTCCCCCGCGGGTTTCGGGTGATGGAGCCGATCAGCTGACCGCGAACCACCACTTCTGATCCGTCGGGAAATACGGCGGCGGCGGCGCACTCGAATGACCCGCCAAGCCGGTCATCAGGGACGTCGGCGATCTGGGCGAGCACCAGTCTCAGATTCGCCTCGTCGCCGAGTCCGCCCGACCACCGCGCCGACAGCACGCCCGGCATTCCGTTCAGAGCATCGACTGCGAGACCTGAGTCATCGGCAATAGCGGTTAAGCCAGTCGCGCTGGCAACCGCGTGCGCCTTCAGCAGCGCATTAGCCTCGAACGTCGCGCCGGTCTCGGGTACCTCGGGCAGGTCGGGATACGCGTCGAGTCCGATCAGCTCGACTGACTCCAGCCCCGCGCCGATGAGGATGCGACGTAACTCGATCACCTTGTGCACATTGCGAGTAGCGAGCACCACTCGGTGTGCACTCACAAGGCAGCCAGGGCTGCCCGCTGCAGAGCATCGAGGCTCGCACAACCGCCGACCGCGAGGTCGAGCAGTGCGTCAATTTCCTCTCTGCGCAGGGGATTGCGTTCGGCAGTACCCTGCACCTCGATGAACTCGCCGTCACCGGTGACCACGACGTTCATGTCGGTCTCGGCACGCACGTCTTCTTCATAGTTCAGATCGAGCCGGGGCTCGCCGTCGATGACGCCGACGCTGACCGCCGAGACCGAACGGATCAGCGGCTCGCCCGGCATCCTCCCGTTCGTGCGCAGCCAGTCAATCGCGTCGTGCATTGCCACGTACGCGCCGGTGATCGCCGCAGTTCTGGTGCCGCCGTCAGCCTGCAGGACATCGCAGTCGAGTTGGATCGTCGCCTCGCCGAGAGCCTTGTAGTCGATGCACGCCCGCAGTGCGCGCCCGACGAGGCGCGAGATCTCTTGCGTCCGGCCGCCGAGGCGACCCTTCACTGATTCGCGTTCGTTGCGGGTCGTCGTCGCGCGCGGCAGCATCGCGTACTCGCCCGTCACCCAGCCAAGGCCACTACCCTTGCGCCATCGGGGTACCCCCTCGGTGGCACTCGCCGCGCACAGCACGCGGGTGCGGCCGAACTCGACCAGCACCGAACCCTCGGCATGGTCGAGCCAATGACGCGTGATGGTCACTGATCGAAGTTCGTCGTTCGCACGGCCGTCGAGGCGGCTTGTCGTAGGCATGCGCTTGACCCTATCCGTCGCGAATAAAACGCCTTACAGCTCGTACACAGCTCCCGGTCGGGCCAGCGTCGTCGACCCGACAAACATCTCGCGTGCCGCGGCAAGTGCGGCAGCCGAGTCGTCCCAGGGTGCAACGTGGGTGACCACGAGCTGGCCGACGTCCGCATCGGCAGCCAACTGACCGCCTTCGATGCCGCGCAGGTGCAACGCGGGCGGCTGGCCCTCGGCGAACCCGGCCTCGGCCAACAGCAGATCGGCGCCCATCGCGAAACCTGCGAGCGCGTCGAACGGGCCGGTATCGGCGGTATAGACGAGCGATTTCCCCCCTGCAGTAAGGCGAATCGCGTGCGTCTCGACCGGGTGCGCGGTGCGGATGAGCTTCACGTCGAACGGCCCGATCGCACCCTCCACGGGGTCCTCGAAGGCGTAAATGTCATCGAGCTCGGACGCCGCTACACCGAACGCGCCAGCAATGCGTCCCCGCTCGGTGACCGGTGCCATGACCGGCAGCACCCGCACCTCGGCGTCCCGCGGGTGGCGTCGCACATGCGCGAGCGGCACCAGATCAAGCCAGTGATCACCGTGCAGATGACTCAGGTAGATCGCATCGATGTCGTTCGGATTGATGAAGCGCTGCAACGGACCCAACGATCCGTTCCCGAGGTCGAGCAACAGCCGGAACCCGTCATGCTCGACGAGGTAGCACGAGCACGAGGATTCGGGGCCTGGGTGGCTTCCCGAGCAGCCGACAACGGTCAGTCGCATGACGGTGTCGTCAGACCCCTTCGACGGCCAGGATCTCGGGACCCAGGAACCTGCGCCCGAGTGCGAAGAATGCGTCGGGATCGCCAGTAGCGACGAAGGTATGCCGAGGCGGCGGTGCAGCCTCGGAGCGCGAAAGCCCGTGACGTATCAGCGTTCGATAAACATCACGCGCGGTTTCGTCGGCGCTGTTGACGAGCATCACGTCGTCGCCCACTACGAGACTGAGGGCACCCGCGAGGAACGGGTAGTGCGTGCAGCCCAGCACGAGAGTGTCGCACCCACGCTCGACGATCGGCGCGAGGTACTCCTTCGCGCAGCCGAGCAACTCGTCGCTCATCGTGATGCCGGCTTCGACGAACTCGACGAATCTCGGGCACGCCGCGGTTGTCAGGTCGATCTGCGGCGCGGCTGCGAACGCATCTTCGTAGGCCATGCTGGTGATCGTTGCGTGCGTGCCGATGACGCCGACCCGCCCGTTTCGGGTCGCGCTCACCGCCTTGCGCACCGCGGGCTGAATGACCTCGACAACCGGTACGTCATAGCGTTCGCGCGCGTCGCGCAACATCGCCGACGATGCCGAGTTGCACGCGATCACCAACATCTTCACGCCGTGGTCGACCATCTGGTCGAGCACCCTCAACGTGCACTCACGGACCGCGGCAATCGACTTCGGACCGTACGGAAAGTTCGCGGTGTCGGCGACGTAGTACAACGGCTCGTGGGGCAGCAAGTCGAGCATCGCGCGCGCGACCGTCAGGCCACCCACTCCGCTGTCGAAAACGCCGATCGGCGCATCGTCTGCGGGCACGCCAGCAACGTTTGTCACGGCGGCCAGCCTACCGACGTCCGACCGAGCAGGCATGATGTCGGGCATGTCGCGAAGCCTCGTCCTGATCGGCGCCCCCACCAGCGCCGGCAGCTATGCCCCTGGCCAGGAGGCGGCGCCCCGCGTGTTGCGCGAACTCGGCCTCATCGAGGCGTTGCGCGCGGCCGGTCGCGATGTCCGCGACGCCGGCGACGGCCCGCTGCAGGTGTGGCGGCCCGACCGCAAAAACCCCCGAGCGCAGAATCTGGCCGAGGTCGTCGAAGCGGTACAAGCAGTCGCGAGCGAGGCCACCAAAGCAATAACGGCGGACGCCGATGTGCTGGTCATCGGCGGCAACTGCACCGTCGCCTTGGGCGTGATGTCCGCCTTCACGGGCGAACCGGCAGCAGGATTGCTCTACCTCGACCGCCATTTCGACCTCAACACCCCGCACAGCACGAACGACGGTGCCGTCGACTGGATGGGCATGGCGCACGCGCTCGACCTGCCTGGCGCCGCACCCGAACTCGCGGGTGCGTTAGGCCGCCGACCGTTACTGACACCGGCGCAGGTGTGGTTCGCAGGAATCGATCCGTCTGCGGCTACCGCCTTCGAGAACGAGCAAGCAGACCAGCTTGAGCTTCGCTGGTGCTCGAGCGTTGACCTCACTCGGCAGCCCGCGGTCGTGGTGGCAGACGCGCTGGAGTACCTGCCTGCGGGGCCACTCGCCGTCCATGTCGATGTCGATGTGCTCGACTTCATTGACGCGCCGCTGTCAGAAAACACCGACGGCCGCAACGCCGGTCCGTCCCTCGCTGTCTTGACGCAGGTACTCGAGCTTGCGTGCCACGATCCGCGATTTCGGGCTCTGTCGATCGGCGAGATCAATCCCGCCCGCGCCGCCGGCGAACCAGACGCGTTGCTGCGATTCGTCGCGACGCTCGCCCGGACGCTGAGGGCGACGTGAACTGAGCTAGGGAATGTGGACGTCGTGGTGCTGCGCGGCTCGCTGCAGTTCTTCCTCGGTCAGTTCCGACACTTTCGCCGGAGTGACGAGGGTCCAGTGATTTCCTACCGGACACTTCTGATATCTCCACCAGCCAAGGCGGACGGACTTCAGCGACACACCCGGAATCCAGATGGTCGTGAACAAGTGGCCGCTACGGCAGCGCACGACCGTGTTGGTGCCGAGCACATAGCCACGACGGCGCGAGAGCACAGCGAGCTCTGCTCCGAGCCCAGAAAGAGCTACCGCAGCAACGACCTTGCGACGACGAGCCATAGGACAACGGTACGCCGCGGCGAAGGTTTAGGACGACCCGGTGGCCCGTGCAACCGCCGCCGCCACCACCGTCTGGAACTGCGCAATGCTAGGCAGCGCGTCCAGGTTGTCCTCCTGAACTTCGAAGTAGTTATCACCGACTGCGAAGGTTGCGAAGCGCCAGTCGGGGGTCGTCGCGTTCACCCCTTCCATCACGACGGTATGGCCGATTGTCTGTGGCGAAAGAGTGGCGCCAAGGTTCTCCGCCTGCCAGACGGCCGGGTAGCCGTGGGCCTGTGCGGCCGAGCCGAAGTGGAGCAGCACTTCGATCGTGATCCCGTCGTCCTGCCATACGTTGCCGGTCCAATGCTCACGGTCGATGAAGTTCTTGACCCGAACGAGTTGGCCCTCACTTGTTTCCCGTGTGGTGATCGGCATGAGCGAGGGGTTGGGCTTGGCCTTGTTGTACCAACCCGCACCCAGATCGGTGGGCGTGAGCACGAGCGATGCGAGCGACGCCGGTGCGGGCGCAGATGTCAGGGTCGTCACGCCCGGACCGTGCGGGTCGCCGAACGACGAGTGTCGGATCCAACTGGACACCAAGGTGCCGATGATGAAGGCGGAAATGAACAGGCCGAGGAGAAGTCCTGGCACCACCGCAAGCACCGCTAGTCGGAGGTAGCTCCCCCGGCCGTGCGCGGAGCGTCGGCTCCGAAGGAGGAACCACGAGCCGAGGTAGGCCGTCGATGAACGTTCTGCGACGAGGTATGGGCGGGTCCTCGACCGCCAGGGTCAACATGGCGCAACCATCGACGGGGTCGCCCGGCGGCTAAAGAGCCGCCAGGGCTAGCGCGCGGTGACCCGGTCGGGCGTTACTGGCTCCCGAAGGCGTTATGGAGCACGTCGACGTATTGGCCGTACCCGTCAGGGCTTGCCCACTGTGTCGCCGACTCGATGTTCGACCCGTCGACCCACTCGTTCCAGGTCGTCACCAGCTCGAACTGCTTGTTCGACGCCTTCATCGCCTGCACTGCGGAGCTGAACGCGCTCACTGATCGAGCCAGCTGCGCCGCGCTGCCCTTGTGCCAGAACCCTGGCGACACGGAGTACGACGTCGGAGTGACCTCGGCCTGGGTGGCCGGGGCGTACTCGTGCCATGCGTCCGGCTGGTTCGGGCACGACAGATAGTTCTGCGTGAAGAACTCTTTCTGCACGACGTACCACTGGTGGTTCGCATTGGCGGCCGCCCAGCGAGCGAGCATCGAGCAGCCATCGTTCGCGTCGGGCCAGACGAAGATGACCGGCTTGCCGTTGATGTGCAGGAAGTTCGGGTCGTTCGCGTAGGTGTTGTACAGGTACGCAAGGTCGGACTGGATGGCAGCAACGGGCGGATTGCCCTGGCCTTCGAGCTCGTAATAGACCGACCACTTGAACGGCGTGCCATGCGCAGCAGCCAGGTCAAGCGACAGGCGCTTGCTGAACACGTCGGACTGACCTTCCCACGAGAAGATCGCGCCGTTGAGCCCGGCGTAACGCATCTCGGTCAGTTGCCGTGCAACCTCGGCCGTGTTGGACGTGTCGTACTGTCCGTCGCTCGGCGTGAAGTTGCTGCCCGGCTGGGTCCAGCCGGCCGGGAACCACGGGTAGTAGAAGGTCAACCGGAGCGACGGCGCCGCGACCGGAACGGGCGCCCCAGCGACAGTCACATTCACGGCCGCGCTACGGGACGCCGGGAACTGGGCATTGCCCGGCCAGAACAGACTCCACGACCTCGACGTGCTCAGCCCGACGGCATAGGCGTTCGCGCCGCCAGCGCCGTTGGTGATGACGGATCCGGCGTTCGTCCAGACTCCGTTCACCGATTGCTGGAGGTACACCCGACCACCGCCGAGCGGCGCACCGTTGGCCGCCAGGGTCAGCCGGCCGCTGAACGCCACGGTGCCGCCATTGGACACGTTCGATGCACTCGCCACGATGCTCATCTGCGTCGCCCGCGTCGCACTCACCGGCGGTGCGGCGACGTTGACGGCGACGGCAGCCGAGCGGGACGCCGCGAACTGGGCGTTGCCGGGCCAGTACAGCGCCCACGAGCGCGAGGTCGAGAGCCCGACGGCGTAGCCGGTCGCGCCACCCGCGCCATTGGTCACGACGGATCCGGCGTTGGTCCACACACCGTTCACCGATTGCTGGAGGTAGACCCGCCCACCCCCGAGCGGTGCCTTGTCGGAAGCGCGAACCAGCTTGCCCGAGATCGCGACGGAGCCGCCGTACGCGATGTTCTGGGTGGCCTCGGTCGTCGTGATCGCGGTCGAAGTCGCTGCGGTCGCGGCCGCGGGCGTGACCGAGAGTGCAGCCGAAGTCGTTACCGACAGTGGCGACACGACGACGACGGCGGCAGAGGCAAGGACGGCGGTGGCGATCCGGCTCAGCCGGATGGACGAAATACGCATACCTACATTATGTGGGTGATCATCTTGCTCACCGGTACGGCCATTCGGGCACTATTTGGCGTGTCGGACACGCCGTCGGGCCAGGATCTAAGCCCAGAGCTGGCCTTCGAGCCTCGCCGCAGCCTCGTCGAGCGTGCCGCCGTAGGCGCCGGTCGAGAGGTACTTCCAGCCGCCATCGGCAACGACGAAGGCAATGTCGGCCCGGACGCCCGCCTCAACCGCCCTGGACGCAGCTCCCAGCGCCGCGTGCAGAATCGCCCCGGTCGAGATGCCGGCGAAAATCCCTTCTTGCTCGACGAGCTCGCGGGTGCGCAGCAAGGCTTCGGCCGACCCGACCGAGAAACGGGCTGTCAGCACCGAGGCGTCGTAAAGCTCCGGTACGAAGCCCTCATCGAGATTGCGCAAGCCGTAGACCAACTCGCCGTACCTGGGCTCGGCGGCGATGATCTCGATCCCCGGCACGTGTTCGCGCAGGAACCGGCCGCAGCCCATCAACGTGCCGGTCGTGCCGAGACCCGCCACGAAGTGGGTGATCGACGGCAGGTCAGCCAAGATCTCCGGCGCGGTTGTCTCGTAGTGCGCCTGGGCGTTCGCCGGGTTGCCGTATTGATAGAGCATCACCCAGTCAGGGTGCTCGGCGGCCATCGCCTTGGCGACGCGCACCGCCTCGTTCGACCCACCCGCTGCAGGGGAGAACACGATCGACGCGCCCCACATCTCCAGCAGCTGGCGGCGCTCGATAGAGGTGTTCTCCGGCATGACACAGACCAGCGAATAGCCGCGCTGCCTGGCCACCATCGCGAGCGAGATTCCGGTGTTTCCCGAGGTGGGCTCAAGAATCGTCGCGCCAGGCGAGAGCAGCCCGTCCTTCTCGGCCGCATCGATCATGAAAAGAGCGGCGCGGTCCTTGATCGACCCTGTCGGGTTGTGGTCCTCGAGCTTGGCCCACAGGCGCACATCAGCGGACGGCGACAACCTCGGCAGTCCGACAAGCGGCGTCTGCCCGACGGAGTCGACGAGGGAGTCAAAGCGCACGCTTACCCGCCAGCAGTGACATGCGCGCCGGCTCCGCCGGCTCGTTCCTCGCCAGCTCCACCAGCGACAGCCGGAAGCACCGTCACTGTGTCTCCATCTTTGACTGCCGTCCCGAGCCCGCCCATGAATCGGACGTCCTCATCGTTGACGTAGACATTCACGAACCGGCGCAGGCCTTTCTCGTCCACGATCCGGTCGCGAAGGCCGGGGTGCCGGGAGTCGAGGTCGACGAGGACGTCGGCGAGAGTGCCACCGTCACCGGCGACCGCCTTTTCTCCGCCGGTGTATGTGCGCAGGATCGTCGGGATACGGACCTCGATGGCCATGCCGGAAATCTCCTAAAGATGGGCGTGCAGGTGGACGTCGCTACTGCGTCTTATCTGGCTCCAACGCCGGGACCACCCTGACCTCTTCCTCGGTCACGACGGCGTCGACGATGCGGTACGAGCGGAACTCCACGGTATCGGGCTCCCGGGTCGACACGAGCACGTAGTGGGCGCCCGGCTCAGAGGCGTAGGCCACATCAGTCCGCGACGGGTAGGCCTGCGTCGCAGTGTGCGAGTGGTAGACGACCACCGGCTCTTCGTCGCGATCGTCCATCTCGCGATAGAGCCGAAGGAGGTCGAGGGAGTCGAATTCGTAGAAGGTCGGTGACCGGGCCACGTTCACCATCGGAATGAACCGCTCCGGCCGGTCGCTACCGACAGGCCCGGCGACGATTCCGCAGGCCTCGTCGGGGTGGTCGCGGCGGGCATGCGCGACGATCTCGTCGACGGTCTGCGAGCTGATGACGAGCACGGTCGCCACTACCTGGGAACCAGCGTGACCGGGCAACGAATGCCAGGAGCTGCGGCCAGCCGCGCGTCCGCGGTAACGACCGAGCAATCGAGTTGTTCGGCCAGCGCAACGTAGCCGGCGTCGTAGGCAGTGAGGTTGTCGCGAAGCGCCCAGATCCGTTCAAGGAGTCCGTGCGCCGGGTAGCGGGTGGCAGCGAGGCGACGCCAGGTGTCGAGGGTTGCCCAGCCCTGCTTCTCGGTCATCCGATGAGCGATCACGAGTCGACGCAGTCCGCTGGCTACCGCACTGTCGATCAAGTGCGGGACGTGCAGCTGCTCCGCTGCGAGTCTGCGTCGCGCCGGCCCGTCGTTGAGGAGGCCCGCGATCGCGGCCGATGCATCGACGACGATCACCGGCTGGCGCGCTCGTCATCGATCGCAGCGACGATAGTGGCCGGGTCGATATCGAGGTCTGGCAGCCTGTCGAGCAACCCCGGGTTGTCGGCTCGACGGGAGACCTCGCTCAGTTCCCTGACCGCGACCGCTCCGACCGAGGTCGCGTCTCGCTCTGCGAGGCGCTCCAGGCGGCGGACCACCTCGTCCGGCACGTTACGCAAATAGAGGGTCCTCATGTCGCAGAATGCTAGCAGGCAGCTAGCAGGTCAGCGAGCAGATACCCGACCCACTCGAAGAGCAAGAACGGCCCGGTCCGCGGATCATCGGCATCGATCACCGCGAGGTCGTCGTGGTCACTCGCGTTCTCGATGCCAAGGCGGACGGCGAGCACCAGCCGCACCCTGTTCAGCACCCGCAACCACGCCTGCGCCAAGTCATCGTCGAGGCTCGCGTGCCCGTTCTCGCCGATGACGAGCAACGATTCGCGGACGGCGAGAAGGTCGGCGTGCATCCCGTCGCGCAGCGTCGCGTCGGTGTAGCGGCGGAATTCCTCGGTCGCCTCGGCGTCGTCGGGGTACGCGTCAGGCAACAGCCGCCGCAGCGCCGGGTCGGACGGAGCAGTGACCGGGTCGCTCGACCAACTCAAACCGGCGATAACGGCGGCATCGCCAGTCGCGTCGGCAGCGGCCTCCGTAGGAGGCTCGCCACCGCCCAGCAACCCGTCGAGTTCGCCGAGCAGATGAGAGATCACCAGCACCTCGTCGTCCCGCATTTGCATGCGCGGACCGCGAGCACGACGGCTGACCTTAGCCAACGAGAGCCACCGCTCAGTCGTCCTTTTGCAGGGTGGCCCAAAGGCCGTGGGCGTGCAGGCGCTGGACGTCGTTCTCCATTTGCTCCCGGGTCCCCGTCGAGACGGCGGCCCGGCCCTCGTGATGCACCTGGAGCATCAGCTTTTCGGCCTTGGGCTTCGGATATCCGAAAAGCTTCTGGAAGACGTGTGTGACGTATTCCATAAGGTTCACCGGATCGTCCCAGACGATCGTCACCCAAGGGTGGTCAGGCCGCACGTCGGCCTCGGGGCGCTCCACCTCAGCGGGCGCGGTACTCATGACCCTCATCGTAGGGTTGAATGCCCGCACTCGATCAGGACCTGGAGGATGCTAGCCCGATGACCGCAGCCGCGCCCGCACTCCAGGCGCTCGATGGAGTGCTCGCCAAGGCGCGCTCCGAGAACTTTCCGGTGGCTTTGTGGTTCTTGCCCACGCAACTGCGCGCTGACCTGCTCGCCATTTACGGCTATGCCCGATTCGTCGACGACATCGGCGACGAGACCAGCGTCGAGAGCAGCGTGCGACTCGCGATGCTCGACCTCGTCGATGCCGACGTCACAACCCTGTTTGCCGATCGCGACCCCTCGTTGCCGGCAGTCGCCGCCCTGACCACGGGGGTGCAGGCCGGCCGGGTACCAGAGACGTCGCTGCGCCGACTCGTCGAGGCCAACCGGCTCGACCAGCGCGCTGACCGCTACGAGACGTTCGACGACCTACGGCACTACTGCACGTTGTCGGCCGACCCGGTCGGGCACCTGGTGCTCGCCGCGCTCGGACTCGAGACGCCCGATCGCGTCGAACTCTCCGACAAGATCTGCACGGCGTTGCAGCTGGCCGAGCACTGGCAGGACGTCGCGGAGGATCTGGGCCGCGGGCGCGTCTATCTCCCCCAGGAGGACCTTCGCCGGTTCGGTGTCAGCGACGACGACCTGCGCGCGGCGCACGCCAGCCCAGCGGTGAAGACGTTGATGGCGTTCGAGGTGGCCCGCGCGCGCGACCTGCTGGCGCAGGGTGCGCCCCTCGTCGGGCTCATTCCCGGCCGCGGAAGGCTCGCGATCGCGGGTTTCGTCGCGGGCGGACGCGCCGCGCTGCACGCGATTGCGGCCGCCGACTTCGATGTTCTTGCGGGCACACCGAAGCCCACCAAGCAGCGCACATTGCGCGAAGCGGTCGGCGTTTTGACGAGTCGAGCGGACCCTGATGACTGACGACCAGCACGCGAACGTGGCGCCTCCGAACGCGGTGGAGATCGCTGCTGCGTACGCGGAGTGCGAGCGCATCATGAAGAGCGCCGCGAAGAACTTCTCCTATGGCATCAGACTTTTGGCGCCTGCCAAACGCGGGGCGCTGGCCGCCGTCTACGCGTTCGCCCGCCGCATCGACGACATCGGCGACGGTAACCTGCCGGCCCCGGAGAAGCTACGGCTCCTCGACGACGCACGTCGCGACCTCAAAGCAATCGGCGGTGCGACGACCGACCCGGTGTTGCTGGCGCTCACCGACGCCGCGTCTCGGCTACCCATCCCGGTACCGGCTTTTCTCGAGCTCGTCGACGGCTGCGAGCTCGACGTCCGAGGCACCACGTACGAAACGTTCCCCAACCTCGTGCACTACTGCCGATGCGTCGCGGGTTCGATCGGCCGCTTGTCGACCGGAGTCTTCGAAGCCTCCGACATGGTCGCGGCGAACCCACTCGCCGACGCCCTCGGCGTCGGTCTTCAGCTGACCAACATCTTGCGCGACGTTCGTGAAGACCTGCATAACGGACGCATCTACTTGCCGCACGACGAACTCGAGGCATCGGGCGTCGAGCTTCGGCTGGACGACGAGGGGTTTGTCGCCGATGACGGTGGCCGCACGTCGACGCTGATCCGCGAACAGGCTGCACGCGCGGAGAAGTGGTATGCGGAAGGCCTTCAGTTGCTGCCGATGCTCGATTCGCGCAGCGCAGCCTGTTGCTCGGCGATGGCGGGGATCTATCACCGTCTTCTCAAGCGGATTGCGCGTGACCCGCAGGCAGTCCTTCGCGAGCGCATCTCGCTACCCGCGTGGGAAAAGGCGTACCTCGCGGCGCGCAGCGTGACGACGAGCCGGCGATGACTACTCGCACGAACGCACCTAGCGTCGTCGTCGTGGGCGGTGGCCTGGCCGGGTTGTCAGCGGCCGTCACGGCCGCCGACGCAGGCTGGAGCGTCACGCTGCTCGAGTCGCGCCCACGGCTCGGCGGCGCGACGTACTCGTTCACCAGAGCGTTCGAAGATGGCGAGATCATCGTCGACAACGGCCAGCACGTCTTTCTGCGGTGCTGCACCGCGTATCGCGAATTCATTAGCCGGCTCGGTGTCGAGGACCAGACATTCCTCCAGTCACGACTCGACGTCCCAGTGATCGATCCGGCGACAGGACGGATCGCGCGACTGCGCCGCGACCGATTGCCTGCGCCACTGCACTTGTCGCGTGCACTGCTGACGTACCGGCTGCTGACCCCGTGGCAACGAATCCGCGCAATCGTCGCGATGCTCGCGCTCGATCGTGTCGACCGCGATGCGCCGTCGTCCGACACGCAGACGTTCGGTAGCTGGCTGGCCGCGCACGGCCAGTCAAAGAAGGTGCTCGAGCGCCTCATCGACGTCTTCACCGTCGCGACCCTGAACGCGCCGTCGGCTCAGGTGTCTCTGACGCTCGGCGCGATGGTTTTTCAGGACGGCTTGCTCCGCAAGGCCGACGCCTGCGACATCGGGGTGTCGCGCGTTCCGCTCGGTCAACTGCACGGCGACGCCGCGGCCGCCGTGCTTGCTACCTACGACGCCGACATCAGGTTGCGCACTCGCGTTCGCGCGGTCACCGCACTCGACGGCAATCGCTGGCGCGTCGACACCGATGAGACAAGCATTGAAGCGGACGCCGTCGTGCTGGCGGTCCCCCACGACGCCGCCGCCGAGCTGCTCCCGGAGGGCTCGATCGCCGACCCAGCCGCGGTGCGCGGCCTGGACGTGTCCCCGATCCTCAACGTGCACGTCATCTTCGACCGCGTGGTTCTCACCGAACCGTTCCTCGCAGCAGTCGACTCGCCCGTGCAGTTCGTCTTCGACCGCACGAAAGCGTCGGGGCTACGCAGCGGGCAATACGTCGCGGTGTCCGTCTCTGCAGCAGACGCCTGGATCGACCAGCCTGTCGCGCAGCTGCGCGAGCAATTCATGCCGGAGTTGTTGCGGGTGCTGCCGGCGGCCCGCGAGGCCGTGGTACGAGACTTCTTCGTGACTCGTGAACGCGAGGCAACGTTTCGCCCTGTGCCCGGTAGCGCGGCCCGCCGCCTCCCTACGACAACGAATGCAGCGGGCCTGGTTGTGGCCGGTGCGTGGACCGCAACTGGTTGGCCCGCAACGATGGAAAGCGCGGTGCGCAGTGGCGTCGCTGCCGCACACTCGCTGCAGGAGTGGCGCGACGCAGCTGTCCCCGCCGAAGCAGCCGTGCATGAGGCGTCCGCGTGACTTCGATGTCGGTCACCGCCGCGGCTGATGCCGACTCGCCTGCGCTGACGGCACTAGCAGCCGCGCGCGAGTTGCTCGACGAGCCGATGCGCGAAGCGGTGCACAGGCTCGAGCCATCGATCCGAAACGTGGCTGCCTACCACCTCGGCTGGGTCGATGCCGACGGCAGTGCCGGTGACGCACACCGAGGTAAGGCGGTCCGTGGCACCCTCGCGGTGCTATCGGCAGAGGCCGCGGGTGCCCCGGCGTCCGACGGCATTCCCGGGGCACTCGCGGTCGAGTTCGTGCACAACTTCTCCCTGTTGCACGACGACGTCATGGACGGCGATACCGAACGGCGTCACCGCTCGACCGCATGGAGCGTCTTCGGCAGCTCGGCTGCGATCTTGGCCGGTGACGCCCTGCTGGCGCTCGCGTTCGAGACACTTCTCGATGTCGACCCGGTACGCGCCCAAGCCGCGCAACGGTCTCTTGCGGCGGCGACTCAGCAACTCATCGTCGGCCAAGTCGGTGATTTGGAGTTCGAACGCCGACTCGACGTAACTCTCGACGAGTGCCTCGAGATGGCCGCAGGAAAAACCGCCTCGCTGCTGGCGTGTTCGGCGTCGATCGGAGCACACCTTGCAGGGGCACCGCGCGATGTCGCGCAGGCCCTCGAGGTGTTCGGCTACGAACTCGGGCTTGCGTTTCAACTCGTCGACGACCTGCTCGGCATCTGGGGCGCGTCCGCCAGTACCGGAAAGCCGGTCGGCGCCGACCTGCGGGCCCGCAAGAACAGCTTGCCGGTTGTCGCGGCGATGAATTCCGGGACGGCGGCAGGCGAGGAATTGCGTAGCCTTTACGGATCCGGGGCACTGAATCCAGAGGCCGACGACGATGCGGTGGCACGGGCGACCGCTCTCGTCGACGAAGCGGGAGGCAGGGCCTGGGCGGTCGACGAATCGCAGCGGCGCCTGGAGCGCGCCTGCGAGGCACTGACAGGAGCACCTCTCGACACGCGCACGATGCAATTGCTGATCCAGATCGCGCAGTATGTGACCGCCCGAGACCATTAACTGAAGGAGGCCGAGCCGCGCATGTCGACAGGACCCCTCATCACGCCGACGTCTTCGGTCTCCGCTTCGGCTGAAGCCGCAATCGCCGCAACCAAGGCCGCCGGACCGCCGCCCGCACAGACCGTGCTGCCACGCTGGCTCGTCACCGCCGGCGCGTGGTCGTGGCGGCTGATCGCGCTCGGCATCGTCGGCTACTTCGTATTGAAGTTCATCCTGCGCATCGAAGTCGTGGTGCTTCCGATCCTCGCCGCACTCGTGTTTACCGCACTGCTGCGACCGCTCATGATGTTCTTCGAGCGGCACGGCCTGTCGCGCCTGCTGTCGGCGTGGGTGGCGTTTCTGATCGCTCTGCTCGTGGTGCTCGGTATCGGCACGCTCGTCGTTTACCGGTCGACCGTCGAGTGGCACACCCTCGTCAAGGACCTGTCAGCGACGAGTGAGAAGTTCCGGCACTGGCTCTCCACCGGGCCGCTGCATCTGAAGAACCAAGACCTCGCCAATCTTCAACAGAAGGCGATCGCTCAGCTCAATCAGCATCGTGGTGCGATCGTCACCGAAGTCGTGAGTGGTGCAAGCATCGCGGTCGAGGTCGCCGCGGGCATCGTCTTGACGGCCTTCATCACGTTCTTCTTCCTCTACGACGGCGAGCGGATCTGGCGGTTCGTGACGTCGCCATTCCGCTCCCGTACCGCCGAGCGGGTCGACCGGGCCGCGCTCGCTGCATGGACCACGTTGTCGGGCTACATACGAGGCAGCGTGATCATCGCGACGTTCCACGGGCTGATCATGGGCATCACGTTGTCTGCCCTTGGCGTCCCGCTCGTCGCACCGCTGACGCTGTTGGTCTTCATCACCAGCTTCGTCCCACTCGTCGGCGTTCTCGTCGGGGGCGGCTTAGCGGTGTTCGTGACGATGGGCACGCAGGGGGTCACCCCGGGTCTGATCCTGCTAGGCGTCCTGATCGTCGAACACCAAGCCGAGGGGCATTTTCTCCAACCCATCATCATGGGCCGCTCCGTCTCGCTGCACCCGCTCGCGATCGCCCTTGCACTCACGGTCGGCTCGATCCTCGAGGGTGTGGTAGGCGCGATCGTCGCAGTGCCGCTGGTCGCAACTCTGCACGCGGCGTGGCCACATCTGCGCGAGTCCGAACTGGTGGTGGCACCTGACGAACCGCCGCCACCTGGCCACGTGTTGATCGACTAGCTGGCGAAGGTCAACTCGAACCAGACGGTTTTTCCTGCGCCGGACGGCGAGACACCCCACCGGCTCGCAAGGTCGTCCATCATCAGCAGCCCTCTGCCGGTGCCGGCCAATCCGATCGGACGTCGAGGGGTCGGGAACGTCGGATTGCCATCGCTTACTTCGGCCCGCAACATGTGGTCGTCGGTCACGAGCCTGACCTCGACATCGGTACGGGCATGCACGATGGCGTTCGTCACGAGTTCGCTGACAAGCAAGCTGGCCGCATCGACGAAATCGGACCGTTCCGCCGGCACATCGGCGTGGGCCGTCAACTCGCCCCGGACCAGTCGCCGTGCCACAGCAACGCTGGATGCATCGCATGGGAGCACGGTCCTGACCTCCATACGAAGAGGATACGAGTACGCCGGGTCGCAATACCGAGCGCTAGCCCGCGCCTCGCCGACCGGTCTGACAACCTTTGCCGGTCTGCCAACGTTTTCCGGATCGGCCAGGTAGGGTCGGCCGGGTTCGCATCGACAGGAAGCAGGCAGCTCAGTGCCGCAGGTTCGCGCTCGACAGCGGCACCGGGTAGCCGCAACCGCGCTCGTGGTGAGCGCCGGTTTGCTGCTGGCCGCGTGCACGCAAGCCTCTGCGCGATCAGACAAAACGAGCGCATCGTCCGCTGCACCGGTTTCGCCGGCCGCCTCGGTGGCGGCGGCATCCTCCGCGCAGGCACTCGCCTCGTCGGCCTCCGCCGCAGCGCTGGCCGCGGGCGTATCAGGCGCGACCGGCGCTAGCCCAGGGGTCAGTTCCGCTCCCCCTCCCGTGCTCAGCGGAATCGATCCACTGACCGGCCTGCCACCCACCAGCCCTACCGCCGAAAAGCGACCCGCACTTGCCGTCAAGATCGACAACGTCCAAGGTGCGTGGCCACAGGCGGGGCTGAATCAAGCCGACATCGTCTACGACCTGCCCGTCGAGGGTGGGCTGACGCGGTTACTGGCGATCTTCCACTCGGCGGACGTTCCGGTCATCGGCCCCATTCGGTCCGCCCGGCCCGTCGACGCCGACATCCTGCACTTGCTCGGACACTCGTACTTCGCGTTCTCGGGCGGCACGTCGTCAGACCTCGGTCCGATCAACGATCACTCCAACGCGACTCCGATGTGGTGGGACGTCACGCCGTCGCTGTTCGTGATTCGCCATGACCACGCCGTCCCGCATCAGGTATTTGGCACCACAGCGATGCTGTACGCGGGTGGCGAGGCGCGCTCGCCGTCAACCACCCCGCCACCGCCGATGTTCAGCTATCAGGTCGCCGTCCCGACGAACGCCGTCCCGACGAACGCCGTGCCAGCGACCACCGTGACCGCGCAGTACAGCGCGGCGACCGCGGCCTGGACCTGGAACGGCACCCAGTATCTGCGCAACCAGAGCGGCCACCCCGACCTCTTGATCGGCGGCGCCCAGGTGAGCGCCACAAACGTGGTCGTGATGTCGGTGGGCGTGAAGAACACCAGCGCGCACGATTCGCACGGCACGGTCGTACCGCTACCAGTGGTGATCGGATCCGGGCAGGTGTGGGTGTTCCGCAACGGCGTCGTCGTTCACGGTACCTGGAGCCGACCGAACGAAAACTCACCGATGAAGCTGGTGGCCACGACCGGGCAGGTCATCCCGTTGATGCCGGGCCGCACGTGGGTCGAGGTCTTGCCGAACTCGAGCCTGCCAAAGATCGGCTGAGTTCTTATGTCACTGAGACGACTGAGTTCCTACGTCACTCTCGATCGCTGCGGTGCGAACACGCGATAGCGGCCCGAGGTCGTGAGTTCACGTAACCGGCGCATGGCCTCATGCACGTCAGCGAAGCTCGTGGTGAGTGCGGAAAGCCCGCAGCGGATGAGGTCGGGCTCGCGGTAGTCGGGCACGACGTGATCGTCGATGAGAGCACGACACAGCTGATACGCCGCGGGATGCCGCAACGAGACATGTGATCCGCGCACGCGTGCATTGCGCGGGCTGGCAAGTTCAAAACCGAGGGGAACCAGCCAGGCGTCGCACAGCTGGATCAGATACGACGTGAGTGCGATGCCCTTAGCGCGCAACGCGTTGACGCCTGCCGCCGCGAGCAACGTTACACCGGACTCGACAGACGTGAGTCCGACGATGTTCGGCGTGCCGGTCGCGAACCGATCGATCGTCGGTGTCGGATCGTACGCCGGACCCATCGCAAACTGATCGCGCTGCCCGAACCAACCCCAGATCGGCTGCCGCAGCGTTGCCTGCAATTCCCTTCGTACATAGAGAAACGCGGGCGAACCGGGGCCACCGTCGAGGTACTTGTAGGTGCAGCCGACGGCGAGATCGACGCCGTCGTCGTCGAGCGTGATCGGCACCGAGCCGACCGAGTGGCAGAGGTCCCACAGCACGAGTGCACCCGCGTTGTGCGCCGCACTCGTGATGCCAGCAACGTCGCTGATCGCCGACGAGCGGTAGTCGACATGCGACAGGCACACGAGGGCAGTGTCAGATCCAAGATCCAGGTCGGACGCCGAGCAGCCGGCGAGTGGATCGACGTCGACGTACTGCAGCTGCAAGCCTCGAGCCGACGCAAGACCTTCGAGCACGTACCTATCGGTCGGGAAGTTCCCGGCCTCGGTGACGATCGTCCGGCGATCCGGCCGCGCGTCCAGCGCCGCGGCTGCGAGCTTGTAAAGGTTGATCGTGGTGGAGTCGCACACGAGCACCTGGCCAGCCGCGGCACCAAGAAGCTGCTCGCCAATGAGATCTCCCACGACTGCGGGCAACTCGATCCACGGCGGCCGGCCCGAGCGTGACGGCTCACCCCACGATCCGACTCCAGCCGCCCACTCACGTGCGACGAGATCGCTGATCGCGTCGAGTGCACCGACCGTCGGGCGACCCAAGGAGTTGCCGTCGAGGTAGATCAGCTCATCGGCGTCCGGGCCCGGAAAAGGCAGGAACTGCCGGCGAAAATCGCGGAGCGAATCACTGTCGTCGAGGGCGTCGGCGTACGCGCGATCAGTGACGTCGGGCTCATCCATGCTGTCCGGCATGAACTCGGCCTACTCGGCCGGCTGGTCGCCGCCGGAGAGCACGTTCTCGTAAATGTCTTTGCACTCGGGACACACGGGGAAACGCTTGGGGTCGCGCGATGGGACCCACACCTTGCCGCACAAAGCCGTGATCGGCATGCCCATCACCGATGCTTCGACGATCTTGTCCTTGGGCGCGTAGTGGGCGAACCGCTCGTGATCGCCGTCGCCATTCGACAGCCGCGGTACGGGTCGAGCGTCGGTTTCCGGCATCGTCAACGTGCCAAGGCCAGGCATCTCCGTCTGGGGCAGCTGCTCGACGTCGCTCATACCGACAAGTGTAAACGAGGAACGGGTTTGACCTTGCCCTTGGGTGAAGGCCCAGCATCGGCTGCGTACCCACTACATCCACAAGCAGTCCGAAGGAGTCACCATGAGCGCTCCCGCTGTTATCGCTCGCTACCTGGCCGCCGCGCCTGCTGGAGATTTCGTCGCGCTGGCCGACTGCTTCACCGTCGACGGCACTGTGACCGACGAAGGGCACACCTACCGCGGTCGCCCCGAGATCATCGGCTGGCGCGAGTCTCTGGCCAGCCAATTCACTTACACGGCCACCATCACCAGCAGCGAGCAGATCAACGACAGCGAGTACCGGGTCACGGCTCACTTGGTTGGCGATTTTCCCGGCGGCGTTGCCGATCTGACCTATCGCTTCATCCTGCACGACGGCCTCATCGCCGACCTGACCATAGGCGAGTAGCGAGACTGCCGAGTAGCGGAGACTGGTGTAGTGGCGGCCCGGGTGACGATCGGCGAGTTCTCGACGATGACGAGACTCAGCCGCAAGGCGTTACGTCTCTACCACGACCTCGGCCTGCTCGAGCCGGCCGAGGTCGACGCGGCCACGGGCTACCGCTACTACGACGTCACGCAGGTCGAGGTGGCGCGGCTCATCCGCCGGTTCCGCGATCTCGACATGCCGGTGCCAGATCTGTTGTCCTACGTCGCGGCTGATGACGATGAGAAGCGCCAAGCGATTCTGTCCGCTCATCTCGATCGGATGGAGAACCAGCTTCTGCAGACACAGGAAGCAGTGGCCGCGCTGCGGGCGTTGATCGCCCCGGCCGATCCCCCAGCCAAGATAGAAATGCGCCGCGAGGACACGATGTTGGTCGTCGCGATCACGGAGGCGGTGCGGCTCGCCGACATCGCAGCGTGGTGGCATGCGGCTGTTCGGGAACTGGACGACGCGCTGCGAGCGGCGGGAGTCCTCGCCACCGGCCCGCTCGGCGGACTCTACGAGCACGCCCTGTTCGCTGACGAAGAAGGCAAGGCCACCCTTTGGTTCCCGGTAGATGCGCGGTTCCCGGTTCTCAGGGAAGTGTCGGCGCAGGGCCGGGTCGCGATAACACACGTTCCTGGAGGCGCCTTCGCGGTCGCGATCCACGACGGACCTGATGCGCAAATCGATGACACGTACGCCGCGCTCGGCACGTACGTCGCCGAACGCGGCATCGGCAGGGCTGGACCCCTGCGCGAGCGTTACCTCGCCGGAGTACTCGGTGACCCTCGTCCGCTTCTCACCGAGGTCGCCTGGGCGATCACCGACTAGGTCGCTCTTGCAGGGTCAGTTGTTGGTTGGGTCTGCGGGCATCGTGTGCAGCAATGCCAGTTCGCCGCCCTGGCGGCGTAGCACGCGCGACCACAGCGTTGCCGGGTTTGCTGTGAACGCGTCGTCTGGTTCGGCTGGGAGAACCAGCCAACCACCGAGGCGAAGCTCGTGTTCGAGCTGGCCAGGCCCCCACCCTGCGTAGCCGGCAAAGACGCGCAGACCGTCGAGCGCATCGAGCAGATCGAAGGGTTCGTTCTCGAGATCGACGGCGCCGATCACGCCGGCGAGCGGGGTCCACCCGGGCAATGTGTGCGCGGTGGAAGACCCGGGCCCGCCCTTGCCATGACGTCGGATCCGGCCAAGGCATACGACGGCGTCTGGCGTAACCGGGCCACCGACGTGCACGACTGCGGGCTCGCTGAGGACGTCGGCCCATCCCGGCATCCCCGGAAGTGGGACTGCGTCACGGGTGGCAACGTCACTGGGCCGATTGAGAACCACTCCGAGAGCGCCCTCGTCATCGTGGTCGAGAAGGAGGACGACGCTGCGGGCGAAGTTGGGATCGTCGAGCGTTGGCGCGGCAACCAGGAGCGCACCGGCAAGCGAGGCATCGACCATTGCTCCATCATGCCGACCACATCGCGCTCGCGCACCTCGCCGAAGCTTTCCTGCTCGCGCGGCGCGCGATTCCGCAACCACGGCCACCAACTCACGCCGATACCAAGCGCGATGATGTGCCCCCACGACGTCATGTCGAGCCCGGTGGCAATCGGCCAACCCAGGTAGGCCCAACCACCCACCACGCCGATGGTGCGCACTGGTCTGGGGAGCAGGCCGGCAGCAGCGCCAAGCATGGCGGCGAGGCCATAACTGACACCGACATCGAGTCGCGAGGTCGCGGTCGCGGGCAACATCCCATAGTGGACGCCGACGGCAACCGAACCTTCGGTCAGTAGCGTGGCGCCCACGTGACCGGACGCGAAGATCGCCACCACCCAGCGAGTGCCGATGCGCCGTTCCAGCACAGTGGCGACGATGCCAAGAACGAGCACGGCAAGAACAGCGTCAACGACGCCATCGACCCAAAGCGCGCTGGTAGCCAGCACGACGACCGGATGCTTCGACAGGTCGTCGACATCGGTACTCGAAAACCTCAAGACCGCGTCATGATCACCAGAGTCGAGCACGCTCAGCACGATGCTGCCGGCGGCGAGTAGTGCCACGTAGACAAACGCGAATGGTGTGGTGCGCCAGGTCGGCAGCCACCTTCGGATTGCCGGATGAAGCGCTCGCGACGGCGCGAACGTCGACAACGCCACCATCGCAACCTCCCCGACCTGGGCTACCACTGCCCACCACTCGCAAAGATCAGGCAAAGATCAGTTAGTGCCCCTACAGGGCGCCAACTATGTCCAGCGCGACCGTCTTCCCGATCTGTTCCCTATCTTTGGGAAACCGACCGACAATTTCGGGCGCAGCGCGCTAGCGGCGGCCGCGCACCGTGGCGAGCCGCTCGGCCCGCAGCGCGTCGATGTCTGCCTGTGCCCACGGGAGCAACGTCGAACCGACTGCCCAAGACAGCAGCAGATCGGCCAATTCGGGGTTCCGCGCCAGGCCGGGACCGTGCAGGTAGGTGCCAAGGATGTGGTCCTGGACCGCACCCTCAAACGAACCAGCGGCATTACCGGTGCCGTTGCCAACGCCGACCTCGACTCGGGCGAGCGGCTGGGCGTGACGACCAAGATGGGTCGCTCCCGCGTGATTCTCGTAACCGGTCAACGGCTGCTCGAGCCCAGTCGTGCTAGGCACGGCGAGGAGCTCTCCTACCGCCCGCTTTGGCAGCCGATCGGTCATCACGTCAAGCAGGTCCACACCCGGCTCGGGCACGCCGTCCGATCCAGGAAAGACCGAACCGAGCAGTTGGTAGCCGGCACACACACCGAACACCACAGCTCCCCGCGCGGCAGTTCGACCTAGCCCTCCGTCGGCACGCAACGCACGCGCGGCTGCGACCTGGGCGTCGTCCTCACCGCCACCGAGCACGTACAGATCGGCGCCGTCGGGCACCGGCTCCCCGGCGTCCAACTCGATGGCTTCGACGTCGATGCCGCGTGCCTTCGCACGCATCGCGAGGACCCGCAAGTTGCCACCGTCGCCGTAGGTGCCGAGCAGCACCGGATAGATCGAAACGAGACGAAGTCGCGACTCAGCGGCCATCGTCGGCGCCTCCCCCGCGACGCAGCAACTCGCGGAACGCGGTGTACGTACCGACCGCGTCGAGAGTGGGCCGGCCGGGCAGTCCGGCGTCGAACGGCAACCCGCCGGCAACCCAAGGATCGGCCACGGTCGTGTGCGACACATCGGCGTACATCAGGCGGACGGCGAGGTCGTGCCGCCGGTCGCCGGTCGCGATGACCTCGCGGTCGGCAAGCCGCTCGAACGGCACATCCCAAAGCCACGACGGATCCTTGCCGTCGGCCGCGCGTGCGTTGATCGCGATCACGACCGGCGCTGGCGCAGGTGCGAGCATGCCGAACATCTCCGACCAGCCCGCCGGGTTTTTTCCAAGCAACAACCGCACCTGACGGCCGCCGAGCGACACCGTTTGATACCGACCGCCGACAGAAGCAACCGTGCGCATAGCGGGCAGTGAAACGGACGGCGGTATACCGAGCAGGTCGGCGGCAACGACGGCCATCGCCGCGTTCGCTTGGTTGGCCGCGCCCGGCAATTGCAGGTCGAGTGTGTAGCGCGCGCCATCAGGGCCAACGAGTTCGCCCGACTCCACCGACCAACTGACTTCGGGCCGCCGGAAGCCGCACGTGCAACTCCAGTGTCCGGCGCTGTCACGTTGCAGGATCGACCCGCACGCGGGACACACCGCGGAGTCCGCCGTCCAGCGCTGGCCC
>DATCDK010000270.1:0-15271 GCA_036510735.1 Acidothermaceae bacterium
GTGTGTAGCCCCGACGGGATTCGAACCCGCGCTACCGCCTTGAGAGGGCGGCGTCCTAGGCCGCTAGACAACGGGGCCGTGCGCTTACATTCGGCCTTGTGGCTGGGGTACCAGGACTCGAACCTAGACTAGCTGAACCAGAATCAGCCGGGCTGCCAATTACCCCATACCCCATCTGATCGGACAGGCCTCCCCGATCGCTGGTCGAGTGTATCGGACACAGGACGCCCGCCCAAAGCGCTCGGAAGCGCTCCTGCCAACCTCACCCCACCGAAGAAGCAGCCCTCCGAAGTCGAGCCATGCTGCGCTCGCGGCCGAGCAACTCCATCGACTCAAACAGCGGCGGCGACACGGTGCGTCCGGTGATCGCCACCCGCAACGGCGCGTACGCATTGCGTGGCTTGAGCCCGAGCTCGCCGATCAACACCGCCTCGAGGGCGTCCTTGATGTCGTCGGCGTGCCAGTGCTCGAGCGGCTCCAGCGACGCCACCGCGGCAACGAGTACGGGGGCGGCGGCAGCGTTCAGATTCTTCGCTGCCGCCTCGGCGTCCGGCTCGAAAGAATCATCGTCGACGAACAGGAAGCCGAGCATTCCGACGGCCTCCGACAGCACGGTGATGCGTTCCTGCACAAGCGGCGCGCCACCGGCAAGAAGCCGAAGCTGATCGGACGTCGGGGGGTTCGCGATCATCCCGACGTTCTGTAGGAACGGGAGGATTCGAACAGCGGCTTCGTCGGGCGCGAGCTCGCGAATCTTCACACCGTTGATTGCCTCGCACTTCTTCAAGTCGAAGCGTGCCGGATTGCGGCTGACGCGTTCGAGGCTGAAGGCGTCGACCATCTCCTGCAGACTGAACAGCTCGCGGTCTTCGCCCATCGACCATCCGACGAGCGCCAAGTAGTTGAGTAACGCTTCGGGCAGGAAGCCGCGGTCGCGATACAGCATCAGTGATGATTCTGGGTCGCGCTTCGACAGCTTTTTGTTGCCCTCGCCCATGACAAACGGCAAGTGACCGAAGAGCGGCATCTGCCCATCAGTAACGCCGATGCTCCCGAGCGCTTCGTAAAGCGCGATCTGCCGAGGCGTCGACGACAGCAGATCCTCACCACGCAACACGTGCGTGATCCGCATGAGCGCGTCATCAACGGGATTCACTAACGTGTAGAGCGGGTTGCCGTCGGCTCGCACCAGCACGTAGTCAGGGACGAACTCGGGTTCGAAGGTGACCGGACCTCGAATCAGATCGTCGAACGTGATCGCGCGGTCGGGCATCCGCAATCGCAAAGCAGGTTTGCGGCCGAGCACGACGAACGCGTCGACCTGGGCTGGCGTTAGCGAACGGCAGTGGTTGTCGTAACCCGGCTGGCGGCCATTGAGTTTGTTGCGTGCTTCGACCTCTTCGGTCGTGCAGTAGCAGTTGTAGGCGTGCGGCGAGGCTGCCAGTTTCGCTGCGACGTCGGCGTAGATCGCGCCGCGTTCCGACTGCTTGTACGGCGCGTACGGCCCACCGACGTCCGGCCCCTCGTCCCACGTCAGACCGAGCCAGTTCAGTGCATCGACCACACCGAGGTACGAGGCCTCGGTCGAACGCTCAACGTCGGTGTCCTCGACGCGAAAGACGAACGTGCCGCCCTCGTGCCGTGCGTATGCCCAGTTGAACAAGGCCGTGCGGATGTTGCCCACGTGTATGTCGCCGGTTGGTGACGGCGCGAAGCGCACTCGCACGGTCATCGCGACTCCCCCGACCTTGAGCCGACCGATCCCACCACGGTGTTCGTCAACGTGCCGATCCCTTCGATGGTTACCGCAACCTCGTCGCCCGGCACGATCGGGCCGACACCGGCCGGCGTCCCGGTGAGAATGACATCACCGGGCAGCAATGTCATCGCGTCGCTGACGAACGCGACGAGCTTCACCACGTCGTGCAGTAACAGCGACGTGCGCGCGTTCTGCTTCACGTCGCCGTTGACGGTGGTCGTGATCGCGAGATCGCTCGGGTCGACGTCCGTGTCGATCCACGGGCCGAGCGGGCAGAAGGTATCGAACCCCTTAGCCCTGGCCCACTGGCCGTCGGACTTCTGCAGGTCGCGCGCGGTCACGTCGTTCGCGCACGTGTAGCCGAGGATCACCTCGGGCACCCGCTCGACCGGCACTTCTCGACACAGTCGGCCGATCACCACGGCAAGTTCGCCTTCGAAGTCGACGTGCGTCGACAGTTTCGGGTAGCTGATCGCAGCGCCAGGTCCAATGACGGACGTCGACGGCTTAAGGAACAGCACCGGCTCGGCCGGTGCCTCGCCGCCCATCTCCCGGGCGTGGTCGGCGTAGTTCTTGCCGATCGCCACGACCTTGCTCGGGAGCACGGGCGGCAGTAGCCGGACGCCGGCCAGCGGCAACCGCAGCCCACTGAACGTGACCTCGCCGAACGGGTGGCCGTTAATGACGGCGACCTCTTCGGCACCAGGTGAGCCGCCGATCGCACCGAATGCATAGCCCGCAACGTCAGGGTCGCCGTAGGAGAATCTCGCTATTCGCACGACCCGAGGTTATCGGTTGCCCGGCCACGCGGTCGGGGACGCCAACTCGAACCGGCTCAGGACGAGTGCTGGCGCAGCAGGCCGTAGGTGTACGCGTCCTCCATGGCCTGCCACGACGCGGCGATGAGGTTCTCATCGACACCAATGGTGTTCCACTCGGTCTTGCCGTCGCTGGTCTCGATCAGGACCCGCGTGACCGCGCCGGTGCCGTGCGCGCCGTCGAGGATGCGCACCTTGTAGTCGATCAGCTCGAGCTCGCCGAGCTGCGGATAGAGGCGTTCGAGGGCGAGCCGAAGCGCCCGGTCGAGTGCGTTCACCGGGCCGTTGCCCTCGCCCGTGGAAACGATGCGCTCGCCCTTCACCTGCACCTTGACGGTGGCTTCCGACACGACCTGGCCATCGGCTCGCCGCTCGACGATGCCCCGCCACGACTCGAGGGTGAAATAGCTCAGCGGCTCGCCGTCGATCTCGGCACGCAGCAGCAGTTCGAACGACGCGTCAGCGGCCTCGAACATGAACCCCTTGGCCTCTTGTGACTTCACCCGATCGACAACGCGGCCGACGACGTCTTTGTCGTTCGACAGGTCGAAGCCGAGCTCCTTGCTCTTCATTTCGACGCTTGCGCGACCGGCCATCTCCGACACGAGCATGCGCATGTCGTTGCCGACGAGCGCGGGGTCGACGTGCTGGTACAAGTCCGACGACACCTTGATCGCCGACGCGTGCAGACCGCCCTTGTGCGCGAACGCGGACAGCCCCACGTAGGGCTGGTGAGTCCGCGGCGACTGGTTCGCGATTTCAGCAACGACATGGCTGACTCGACCAAGGTCAACGACGCGATCGTCGGGAAGCACTCGCCGTCCGAGCTTCAGTTCGAGATTGGCTACGACCGTTACGAGATTCGCATTGCCGCAACGCTCGCCGTATCCGTTGATGACACCTTGCACGTGCGTGACGCCGGCTTCGACCGCAGCGAGCGTATTCGCGACTGCGCAGCCGGTGTCGTCGTGTGTGTGGATGCCAAGGCGCGCGCCACTACTTTCCAACACGGTCTGGACGACGTCGGCGAGCTGCGTGGGCAACATCCCGCCGTTCGTGTCACAGAGCACAATCACGTCGGCTCCGGCTTCGGCCGCAACGCGGACTGCCTCGACGGCGTAGGCGGGATTCGCCTTGTAACCGTCGAAGAAATGCTCGGCGTCGACGAACACCCGGCGTCCTTCACTGCGCAAGTGCTCGACGGTGTCGCGGATCATCGCAAGGTTCTCGTCGAGGGTGGTCTTCAACGCCTCGAGCACGTGCCGGTCGTGACTCTTGGCAACGAGACACACCACAGGCGCTTCGGAATCTCGCAGGGCCGCCACCTGCGGGTCGTCGGCGGCCTTCACGTTCGGCTTGCGGGTCGCGCCGAATGCGCTGAGCGTGGCGTTCTTCAGCGTCAATTCGGTGCGGGCGCGGCGAAAGAACTCGGTGTCCTTCGGCAACGCGCCCGGCCAACCGCCCTCAATGAAACCGACGCCGAGATCGTCGAGGTTCTGCGCAATCGCCAGTTTGTCGGCGACCGTGAGGGCCATGCCCTCACCCTGGGCGCCGTCGCGCAGGGTTGTGTCGTAGACATGAAAGGCATCGGGTTGCGGAGCCATCGGGTTACCTCAACTTCGTTGGAAGTCCTACGGATTTAGTCCTAGCAAGCACAGTGTCGCTCAAACAAAAAGACCCCCCGCACATGCGGGAGGTCTGGCGCGCTGGTCTGTATCGACCGGCGCGCCTACTCAATAATCGCCGTGGAGTAGCTCACGTCGACAGTGTGCCACACGATGTGCGGCCCAGTCACGTCACGCGCGCGAAGTGATTCCGCGCCAACTCACTCCCCTGCGACCGAGCGTTGAAGTCCAGTGCACGCAAGAGCGCGCGCTGGACTTCAACGCCTTCCAACCAAGTCGGCGTCAGCCGGTGGGTGTGGGGCTGGGGACCGGAGTCGCGGAGCCGGGCGAGCCTTCGTTCGCGGCCGTCGTCGAACTCGGGCTTGCCGACGCGAGGGGCGTCGGGCTGTCGCTCCCGCACACGCTGCCGGCAGGAACTTGGCAATCGGCGGGCGCGACGATCCGCGGGTCGCCCGGGCTCAACAGCACCAACGAGTCGGCGACCTTGACCAGCGACTGAACACCACCGGCGCTGGGGCCGGAGAATGTGATCGCTGCTCCACCGCTGGTCCAGCCGATGCTGGCGTAGGCGTTGTCCTTGTTGAAGACGTATCCCTCGATGCCGTTGACCGTGATCGGTGTCGAGGCGACAGGACGCGCGCTGGCGAAATCGCCGGCAACCGAATTGCCGCCGACCTTGGTGACCCTCAACTGGATCGAATTCGTGCCATCACCAGGGGCACCGGAGGCCGGGTCGTATTCGACATACCACGTGACGCTGTCCGCACACTGATTGCGCGAGATCGTTCCCCACGCGCCGTAGAGCACGTAGCCGGCGGGCGTAGCCGGCAACATGTACGTCAGCCCCGAAACTTCGGACGGCGAGGCGGTGACGTAGTAGTTCTCCGGCACGCAGTTAGCCGTCGAGAGCAACGGCGAGGGCGTCGCCGTGACGGTCGGCGTGCCAACAGGTGATGGGCTCGGCGTCACGGTGATGGTCGGCGTCGGGGACGCAACTGGCGACGGGATTGGAGTCGGGGTCAAAGAATCAGAGCCACCGGCGCCCGGCAGGATCGCGCGAGAAGCGTTGGAGTGCGTGCCCACCACTACGGCCGACACAGCGGCGATCGCCGCAACCGCAGCCGCCGCAGACACGATGGTCACGACCGGCCGGTTGCGCTTTTCAGTAGCCGCGACCGACACCTCGTTCAAGCGACCGCCACTGATCGGCGTCCGATCGGCAATGGTGTGAAGGGCAGCCCGCAAGCGGGCGAGCGCCTCGTCTTCGTTGGGGGTCATGACATCTTCTCCTTGAGCTTGGCGAGCGCGCGGGCGGTCGACGACTTGACGGTGCCGGGCTTGCACCCAAGCAACCGCGCCGTCTCCATTTCGGAAAGGTCGAGGTAGAACCGCAGCACGAGCACCGCGCGTTGGCGCGGCGGCAGTTGCCTGACGAGTTGCCACGTCTCGTCGACCTCCGCGGGGTCGACAACTGACTCGGTCACGCTGGCGAGGTGGCGGCGTTCGCGGGCCGTGCGGCGATGGATGTTCGTGCTCAGGTTCACGACAGATCGCCGCAGGTACGCAGGAGGATCGCTCACCTGCGACTTGCTGCGCGCGAACCCGATGAAGGCGTCGTGCACGACGTCTTCGGCCGCTGTTGCCGAACCGGTCAGCAGGTGCGCGAGGCGCACCAGCCCGGGACGGCACCGGCGGTACAGGTCCTCGAGGCTGTCGCCGTCCGCCCTGGTCATGAGCGGGTCGGCGAGCCGGGGAGCACCCGCGTCCTGCGTCAGGCTGTACATGCCATCAAGACACCCCACCCCGCCGTTCGGTTCCATCCGGCCGGCGTCGACCCGAACTTGTCAGCCTCCACACGCTCTCTTGAGCGTGCTCGCGCCGACAGGTTTGCGCGACGACAGTTTCAGCAGACCCGGTGCATCCAGCCGTGCGGGTCGGGGGCGGTGCCGTACTGGATGGCGAGCAGCGAATCGCGCAGGTCCTGGGTGACCTTGCCCGGGTGTCCGTCGCCCATCGTCAGCTCTCCCCCGCGCCACGCGAGTCGGCCGAGCGGTGTCACGACCGCCGCCGTTCCGCAGGCGAAGACCTCGGTGATGCGACCCGACGTAACTCCGGCGCGCCACTCGTCGATGTCGATCGGACGTTGCTGCGTTGCGTGCCCGTGCTCCGCCGCAATCGTCAGGATCGCGTCGCGGGTGACGCCCTCGAGGATCGTGCCCGACACCGGCGGCGTCACCAGAGTTCCGTCGTCGAACACGAAGTAGACGTTCATGCCGCCGAGTTCTTCGACCCACTTCTTCTCGACTGCGTCGAGGAAAACAACCTGGTCGCAGCCGTTCGCGCTTGCCTCTTGCTGCGCGACGAGGCTGGCCGCGTAGTTGCCCGCGCACTTCGCTGCGCCGGTGCCGCCCGGTGCCGCCCGCGTGTACTCCTCCGACAACCAGATCGACACCGGATGCAGGCCACCCGCGAAATACGCACCGGCGGGCGACGCGATGATCAGGAACGTCACGTGATTCGCAGGCCGGACGCCGAGAAAAGCCTCGGTCGCCATCATGAACGGCCTGACGTACAAGCTCTTTTCTTCCTCAGGCGACACCCACGCGCGGTCGGCCTCGATCAGCAGGTCGGCGGCAGCCACGAAGTCGTCGACCGGCAGTTCAGGCAACGCGAGACGTGCCGCAGACCGCTGGAACCGGCGTCCGTTTGCGTCCGGCCGGAACGTCTTGATCGAGCCGTCCGGCTGCACGTAGGCCTTGAAACCCTCGAAGATCGACTGCCCGTAGTGGAAAACGGCGGTCGCCGGGTCGAGTGCGAGCGGACCGTAGGGCCGCAGGCTCGCGTTGTGCCAGCCTTCGTCGGGCGTCCACGTGATCGTGACCATGTGATCGGTGAAGACGCGGCCGAAGCCAGGATTCGCAAGTAGCTCGTCACGCTGAGCGGCCGGCACCGGCTCGGTCGGGTCGGTGCGGGTGAATTCGATGGTCATTGGTCAATCCTCACGGCTGATGTAGTTGCGACGCTAGCCCACGGGGTTGTGTGCGGGCTGGATGACCCGGCTGGCCTCGGTGATTCACGAGGCTGGATCGCGAAGAACAAAGGGGCCGGACGCCGGTCAGCTGGCGATTCGTTGTCAGCGTGCGGCTGGCTGCGGGTTCCCGGGTGGGTTGCCGGCGCCGGGTCAGCCGGCGACGCGGGCGGCCAGTGCGTCGCCGACCTCGTGGGTCGCGCGGCGGACCGGCTCGGGTACTCGGGACGAGCTCGATGTAGTGGCTCGCCCGGAGGCTGCGTCAGATGTAGCGGCTCGGCCGAGCTCTGCGAGGTCGGCGGCGACGGCGGCTTCCACGGTGGCGGCCGCTTCCGGGAATCCGAGGTGCTCGAGAAGCATCGCGACGGAGAGCACGGTCGCGGTCGGGTCGGCAATCGCCTTGCCGGCGATGTCGGGCGCGCTGCCGTGGACGGGCTCGAACATGCTCGGAGTCGTGCGGGCCGGATTGATGTTGCCGCTGGCGGCGAGTCCGATGCCACCGGCGATCGCGGCACCAAGGTCCGTGAGAATGTCGCCGAACAGGTTGTCGGTCACGATGACGTCGAAGCGCTGCGGATTAGTGACGAAGTAAATGGTCGCCGCGTCGACGTGGCAGTAGTCGACAGCGATGTCTGGGAAGTCAGCCGAGACCGCCTTGACCGTGCGGGTCCAGAGATCGCCGGAGTGGACGAGCACGTTGTTTTTGTGCACCAAGGTCAGCTTGCGTCGTGGGCGCGCAGCCGCGCGGGCAAACGCATCGCGCACAACGCGCTCGACGCCGTAGGCAGTGTTGACGCTTTCTTCGGTGGCGATCTCGTGCGGCGTGCCCTTGCGCAGGAACCCTCCGGCACCGGCGTAGGCGCCTTCGGTGCCTTCGCGGATCACGACGAAGTCGATGTCAGCCGGGCCGACACCGGCGAGCGGACTCGCGACACCAGGGAACAGCTTCACCGGACGCAGGTTCACGAAGTGGTCGAGCTCGAATCGCAGGCGTAGCAGTAGGCCGCGCTCAAGCACCCCGCTGGGCACACCGGGATCGCCAACCGCACCGAGCAGGATCGCGTCGTGGCCACGCAGTTCTTCGAGCACCGAGTCGGGCAGTGTCTCGCCGGTCGCATGCCAACGCCGGGCGCCGAGGTCGTACTCGGTGCGCTCGACCTTCACGTCGTAGGCAGCCGTCACCGCATCGAGGACCTTCAGACCCTCGTCGACCACCTCGGGGCCGATCCCGTCACCAGCGATAACGGCGAGACGCACGCTGCGAGCCATGTCCCAAGGGTACCGGCCGTCTCAGAAAGAGTGCACCAGATCTCAGGATGCGAGACGGCGGCCGTCCTAGACAGGCAGGCTCTGTCAGACGCAGCGACTAGGGTGCGCGGAAGGGAAGAGGACCCTAACGACAGGAGGAGTTGCCGTGCCTGAGCGAGACGGATACATCGCTGGTGTGCCCTGCTGGGTCGACACAGCGCAGCCTGACCCGGCTGCTGCAGCGGTGTTCTACGGTGGCCTGTTCGGTTGGGAGTTCGAGGAAGCGATGCCGGCGGGGGCGCCGGGCAGCTATCTGATGGCCCGGCTGCGTGGCGGCGAGGTGGCGGCAATCTCGTCGCTCCCCGACGGAGCCCCAGCACGGGCGACGTGGAGCACCTACATCTGGGTCGACAGCGCCGACGAGGCCGCAGCAAAGGCGCGCGCGGCAGGTGGCAGCGTGCTCAGCGAGCCGTTCGACGTGATGGACGCGGGCCGGATGGCGACGCTTGCCGACACGGAGGGGGCAGCGTTTTGCGTGTGGCAGGCGCAGCGACACAAGGGGGCGCGAATCGTCAACGAGGCAGGCTCACTGAACTTCAATGTGTTGAGCTCCCGCGATTTGGAGGCAGCGAAGCGGTTCTATGGCGAAGTCTTTGGCTGGACGGCGCTCGACCTGGGCACCGGCGAGTTCTGGACGTTGACGGCTTACGGTGACTACCTCGAGACGCTTACGCCCGGAGTCCGCGAGCGAGCGGCAGCGTTTGGTGCGCCCGGGTTCGCGGACGTGCTGGCGGCGATCACCCCGATCGCCGACGATAACCCAGCCGATCCCGTCCAGTGGGGAGTCACCTTCTCCGCGGATGACGTCGACGCGACGGCCGCAAAGGCACTGGAACTCGGCGGCACCGTGGTTAGTCCGCCGGTCGACGCGCCGTACTCGCGGCTGACCGTGATTCGGGACCCGCAGGGCGCGACGTTTTCCGCCACCCAGTTTGTGCTCGAGAACAAGGACATCGGTCGCGAGGCTGCGTCATAGCCGGACGTCGTGCATCTGGTGCGGACCAGGAGTCCCACGCTGCGCCGATGTAACTCCGTGGTCGGCATCGCCGACGTCCGGTCAGACTTCGACGAGGTCGACTGCGCGGCCCGAATCGGCACCGATCTCGGTGACGATCGTCTCCAGAACCGCCACCGGCAGGGCCGAGTCGACCGTTAGCGCAACGAGTGCATGACCGCCGCGGGTATCGCGTGCGACCTGCATGCCCGCAATGTTGATCCCGTGCTCGCCGAGAATGCGACCGACGACACCGACGACGCCGGGACGATCGTCGTAGCGGAAGAACGCGAGGTGCTCCGACAGCGTGAGGTCGACGTCGAAGTCATCAACCTTAACGAGCTTCTCGACGAACTTCGGCCGCGCAAGCGTGCCGCCGATCGACAGCTGGTGACCGTTCGTCAGCGTGCCCCGAACCGTGATGAGGTTGCGAAAGTCGGGGCTGTCGTCGCTGGTCGTCAGGCTGACTTCGACGCCACGATCCTGCGCGAACAGCGGCGCGTTGACGTAAGTGACTGATTTCTCGACGACGTCGGTGAACACGCCCTTCAGCACGGCGAGTTCGAGCACCTTGACGTCGTACGCGGCGATCTCGCCACGAACCTCGACCTCGATGCGGGTCGCGATGCCACCAGCGAGCGCAGTGAAAACGCGGCCGAGCTTCTCCGCTAGCGGTAGGCCCGGGCGAACATCCTCAGCGATTGCGCCACCCTGCACGTTGACCGCATCGGGCACGAACTCACCAGACAACGCGAGCTTGACCGACCGCGCGACCGCCGTGCCCGCCTTCTCCTGAGCTTCGTCGGTGCTCGCGCCCAGGTGCGGAGTCACGACGACGTTGTCGAACTCGAACAAGGGGCTGGACGTCGTCGGCTCGGTCGCGAAAACGTCGAGACCGACGCCGCCGATGCGACCTTCCTTGAGAGCGATCGCGAGGGCGTCCTCGTTGATGAGTCCGCCGCGAGCCGCGTTGACGATGATGACGCCGGGCTTGACCATAGCAAGCTCGCGCTCGCTGATGAGGTCGAGCGTTTCGGGAGTCTTCGGCAAGTGGATCGTGATGATGTCGGCTTCACGAAGCAGCTCTTCGAGAGTGACCAGCCGCACCCCGTATTGCGCTGCGCGGGCCGGCTGAACGTAGGGGTCGTAAGCGATGAGGTGTGTGCCGAACGCGGCGAGCCGCTGCGCGACGAGTTGCCCGATCTTGCCAAGGCCGACGACACCGACGGTCTTGTCGAGGATCTCGACGCCGGTGAACTTCGAGCGCTTCCACTGACCCGACTTCAACGACGCGTTCGCGACCGGCGTGCGACGGGCGACCGCAAAGAGCAGGGCAATCGCCTGTTCGGCGGCGCTGACGATGTTCGACTGCGGCGCGTTCACCACCATGACACCGGCGTTGGTCGCGGCCTTCACGTCGACGTTGTCGAGGCCGACGCCGGCGCGGGCGACCACCTTCAGGTTCGGTGCAGCCGCGATGGCCTCGGCGTCGATCTTGGTCGCGCTACGGATGATGATGGCGTCAGCAGTGGCGAGTGCGGGCAGCAGGGCGGCGCGATCGGCGCCGTCGACTTCACGGATCTCGAAGTCGCCACTGAGCAGGTCGATGCCGGCGGGCGAGAGTTCTTCGGCGATCAGGACAATGGGCTTGCTCATGGGTGGGCAATCCTCCGACGTCATGGCTGGGTCGTCGGCGTTGGGCCACCACGCTGTAGCACGCGCCTAATGGCGGGATTCTAGCGCGAACGTTTCCGGCACGTTTCACCCGGCGGTCGCGCCGCTCTGGCGTCTAGCGGCGATCTTGGCGCACCATGAGGTCGTGGGATCCAACCGCGTGCGCACCCTCATGGTCTTCGAGACGCTGATGTTCTTCAACGGACTCTTGTGCGCGGGCATCGGCTGGATCCTCTTGATCTTCATGGCGAAGCCCGCCGGCCTGATCGGCGCGCTCATCTTCTGGGCGGCCGCGACCCTGCTGTGGGAAGGCAAGCGCTACGTCGACCGGCTGCTGCCATTCGACGGATCCCACCGCGGTCGCAGTCGCGTGCGCCGCAGCTGATCGCCGTCCCGCACCTCTCGCCGTCCCGCATCACTCGCCGTCCCGCCGTCCCGCCCGATTTGCGAACTCGTCCCGCTAGGCGAACCCGCACTTCAACAGGTGCGCCCACCTGTTGAAGGGCCCCCACACCCCCCTTACGTGATCAACCTCCGAAGGGGGAGCACTTACTCGGCGTCGGTGATCCAGCTCATCATGGGGCGCAGGGCGCGGCCGGTGACCTCGATCGGGTGCTCGGTGTTCTCCTTGTAGTACTGCTTGTAGTTCGGCAGGCCGGCGTCGTATTCGGCCATCCACTCGCGGGCGAACTCGCCGTCCTGGATCTCGCCGAGGATCTTCTTCATCTCGGCCTTGGTAGCGTCGGTGACGATGCGCGGACCGCGGGTGTAACCGCCGTACTCGGCGGTCTCCGACACCGACCAGTACATCTTCGAGATGCCGCCCTCATACATCAGGTCGACGATCAGCTTCACCTCGTGCAGGCACTCGAAGTAGGCAACCTCGGGCTGGTAGCCGGCAGCCACGAGCGTGTCGAACCCGGCCTTGATGAGCTCGGAAAGTCCACCGCACAACACGACCTGCTCACCGAACAAGTCGGTTTCGGTCTCTTCCTTGAACGTGGTCTTCAGCGCGCCCGCGCGGGTGCCGCCGATCCCCTTCGCGTAGGACTTCACGAGGTCCCACGCTTTGCCGGTCGCGTCCTGCTCAACGGCAAGCAGCACCGGCACGCCACGACCCTCTTCGAACTGGCGCCGCACCAGATGCCCCGGCCCCTTCGGCGCCACCATGCAAACATCGATGCCGGACGGCGGGGTGATGAGGCCGTAGCGGATGTTCAGGCCGTGCCCAAAGAACATCGCATCGCCGTCGACGAGATTGGGCTCGATCGCGTCCTTGTAGAGGTGGCGCTGCACCGGGTCTGGTGCGAGCACCATGATCAGGTCGGCCTCCTCACAAGCAGCCGCGGGATCCAATACGCGCAAGCCTTCCGACTCCGCCTTGGCCCTGCTCTTGGAGCCCTCGAGCAGACCGACGCGCACATCAACGCCGGAGTCGCGAAGCGACAGTGCGTGCGCGTGCCCCTGGCTGCCGTATCCGAGCACAGCAACGTGGCGGTTCTGGATGATCGACAGGTCGGTGTCGTCGTCGTAGAAGATCTCAACAGGCACGGACGTGCGCTCCTTAGCTTGGGTTTGAGTTCTAGGGATTAAGCGATGCGGTCAACGGTGCGCAGCGTGCGGTCGGTGATCGACCGTGTACCGCGGCCCATCGCGACCATGCCCGATTGCGCGAGCTCTTTCACGCCGAACGGCTCGAGCACCCGCAGCAGCGCCTCTATCTTTTCCGCGCCGCCGGTCGCCTCGATGGTCACCGCGTCTACCGCGACGTCGATGACCTTCGCCCGGAACAGTTGCACGATCTCCAGCACCTGTGAGCGGCTCTGCGGGTCGGCCTTCACCTTCACGAGCAGCAACTCGCGCGACACCGAAGAGGCGGCCTCGAGCTCGACGATCTTGAGCACGTTGATGAGCTTGTTGAGTTGCTTGGTGACCTGCTCGAGCGGGTTGTCCTCGACGTTGACCACGATCGTCATGCGTGAGACGTCCGGGTACTCGGTTGGCCCGACCGCGAGTGAGTCGATGTTGAATCCGCGTCGCGCGAACAGGCCGGCGATCCGGGCGAGCACGCCGGGTTTGTTCTCGACGAGCACCGAGAGCGTGTGCTTGGACATGACTTAGAGTTCCTCTCCGTCCCAGGCCGGTGCAAGGTCGCGGGCGACCTTGATGTCGTCGTTGCTCGTGCCTGCGGCGACCATCGGCCAGACCATGGCGTCCTTGTGCACGCCGAAGTCGATGACGACAGGAGCATCGTTGATGCCCATCGCCTTCTCGATCGTCGCATCGACGTCGTCCGCGCTGTCGCATCGCAGACCGACACAGCCCATCGCGTCAGCCAGCTTCACAAAGTCCGGAATCCGGCGCGAATGCAGGTCGGTGTTGGAGTAGCGCGCGTTGTAGAAGAGCGTCTGCCACTGCCGAACCATGCCAAGCGCGCCGTTGTTGATCAGTGCAACCTTGATCGGCGCGCCTTCGAGTGCGCACGTCACCAGCTCCTGGTTGGTCATCTGGAAACATCCGTCGCCGTCGATCGCCCACACCGTCGAGTCGGGCCGACCGAACTTGGCGCCCATCGCGGCCGGCACTGCGAAGCCCATCGTGCCGGCGCCACCCGAGTTGATCCACGTGTGCGGCCGCTCGTGCGGCAGGTAATGCGCCGCCCACATCTGGTGCTGGCCGACGCCCGCGACGTAGACCGCATCAGGGCCGACGATGTTGCCGAGGCGCTCGATCACATACTGCGGCGACAAGCTTCCGTCGGACGGCGTGTCATACCCGAGCGGGTAGACCGTGCGCCATTGGTCGAGCTGACGCCACCACGCCGTGAGGTCGGCCTGGTTGCCTGCTTCGAGTTCGGACTTCACCGCGACGATCAGATCGGCGATCACCTCGCGCGCGTCGCCCACGATCGGGACGTCGGCCGTTCGGTTCTTCGAGATCTCGGCCGGATCGATGTCGGCGTGAATGATCGTTGCGTCCGGAGCAAAGGTCGACAGCTTGCCGGTGACCCGGTCGTCGAACCGGGCGCCGAGCGCGATCAGCAGGTCGGCCTTCTGCAGTGCGCCGACCGCGCCGACCGTGCCGTGCATGCCGGGCATCCCCATGTGCTGCGGGTGGTTGTCGGGGAACGCGCCGCGGGCCATCAGCGTGGTGACCACCGGGATCCCGGTGAGTTCGGCGAGCTGCTTCAGCTCCTGCGTCGCGCGTGCGATCTGCACGCCGCCGCCGACGTAGAGCACCGGGCGCTTGGCCGACACGATGAGCTTCGCGGCCTCGCGGATTTGCTTGCTGTGCGGCTTGGCGGCCGGGCGGTAGCCCGGGAGGTCGACCTTGTCGGGGTAGTCGAAGGTCGTCATCGCCTGGAGCGCGTCTTTCGCGACGTCTACGAGCACCGGCCCAGGCCGGCCGGTCGACGCGATGTAGAACGCCTCTGCCACAGTCCGTGCAATCTCGTCGGGGTTGGTGACGAGGAAGTTGTGCTTGGTGATCGGCATCGTGATGCCGCGGATGTCGGCCTCTTGAAACGCGTCAGAGCCAATGGCGGACGACGGAACCTGGCCGGTGATCGCGACGATCGGCGTGGAATCCATGTACGCGTTCGAGATCGGGGTGACGAGGTTCGTCGCGCCCGGCCCTGACGTGGCCATGCACACGCCGACCTTGCCGGTCGCCATCGCGTAGCCCTCGGCCGCGTGGCCGGCGCCCTGCTCGTGGCGGACAAGGACGTGCCGAAGCTTGACGGAGTCGAAGAGCGGGTCGTAGAGCGGCAGGATGGCGCCGCCGGGGATCCCGAACGCGATTTCGGCGCCGGCACGTTCCAGCGCGAGCACCAGCGACTTCGCGCCAGTTATCTGCTCACTCATCTCAGCTCTCCACCTCACTGCAGCGGGTCTTTACGGCAACAACTGTTCATACCTGGGCAACAAAAAGCCCCTCGTGCCGTGAAGCACAGAGGGGCGGCGCGCTAGCGGACCTGGAGGTCAGCCTGCGCGCTCACTTACTACAAGAAGGGTCTGCACGCGTCCAAGATTGTCTTACCGGTCGAAAGATGTCAAACACGAAGCG
>DATCDK010000271.1:0-3851 GCA_036510735.1 Acidothermaceae bacterium
CAACGATCGCCGTCACGGCGACCTCGTATTGGCGAGGGCTGCCATGACGGCGTGGAACGCCGGAACGCTTGCGCCGCGCAGCCATCGCACCTTCCTGCAAGAGATGCCGACGTGGTCGGCGCCGAACCAGCCACAGGCGGTCGCCACGTGGTACCCGACGATGGTGCGGGTTCTGGAAGAAGTGACCCGCACCAAATCGCGAAGGCCAGATTTCCTGCGGGTGAACAACGAGAGACGCTGTCAATGGCCAAGTGAAAGTCCCCGCTGGTGGCCAAGTAAAAGTCCCCACCCCTCGGGGGTTGTTCAGGGTGTTTTCGTGTTGACGCCTCCTTTGGTTCGGGCTTCGCGCATGCGGTAGGAGTCGCCTTCGGTGACGACGATGTTGGCGTGGTGCAGCAGCCGGTCGAGCAGGCTGACGGCTGTGGTGTGTTCGGGGAGGAATCGGCCCCAGGCCTCGAACGGCCAATGGCTGGCGATGCCCAGTGCTCGGCGTTCGTAGGCTGCGGCGACGACACGGAACAGCAGTTGCGCGCCGGTGTCATCCAGCGGCGCGAAGCCGACTTCGTCGATCAGGATGAGGTCGTTGCGCAGCAGGGTGTCGATGACACGGCCGACGGAGTTATCGGCCAGGCCGCGGTAGAGCGTTTCGATGAGTTCAGCTGCGGTGAAGTAGCGGACTCGATGTCCGGCGTGGACGGCGGCGACGCCGAGCGCGACGAGCAGATGACTTTTACCGGTGCCCGCCGGCCCGACCAAACACAGGTTCTCGCGGGCGGTGATCCATTCCAGTGAACCGAGATAGTCCAGCGTCGCGGTCGCGACGTTGGAGATGGTGCGGTCGAACTCGTCGAATGTTTTGACCACCGGGAACGCGGCGGTTTTCATCCGGGTGCGGGCGTTGGACGCGTCACGGGCGGCGATCTCCGCTTCGATCAGGGTGCGCAGGAACTCCTCGGGGTTCCAGCGTTGCGTTTTCGCGGTGAGCAGTAACTCCGGTGCGAGTTGGCGGATGGTGGCCAGCTTCAACCGGCGCAGCCCCTCGGTGAGGTCGGCTGGCAGCGCTGGCGCGGTGGTGCTCACGTGCGTGCCCCGCGTGCGGGGCTGATGGCGTAGTCGGCTAACGATCTGACCGGCACGACTGGCAGCTCGAGGATCAACGCGTCACCGGCTGGTCGGGGATCTGAGGTCCCGCCGCCGGCGGCGAGGATGGAACGCACATCTGCTGCGCGCCACCGCCCGAACGCGACCGCCCGGTCCAACGCGGCCAGGAACGCCTGCGCGCCGTGGGCGGCGCGCAACTGGTTCAGCTCGCCCAGCTCCGGTCCCAGGCGGGTATTGCCCGACGCAGCGGCGCCGGTGATGAACACCTCCGCGACCGGCCCCAACGCGCAGAAATCCTTCTCTGCCTGGGTTTTCGGTCGCACCGCGCGTCGCGGTGCCGGGCGTGGGACACCGTAATGCTCATCACGCACCGATGCCTCACCCGGGGCGACCAGCATGTGCTCACAGATAACAACACCGTCACCGGCCATGATCGCCACGCTGCGGTCTGCCTCGACCCGCAACGTCACCTGCGTGCCGATCAGCCGTGTCGGCACCGAGTAGCGGGCCGAGGCGAACCGCACGCACGACAGCCGGTCGACCTTACGTGTCACGGACCGGCCGAGACTGGGTCGCAGCGACGGCAGCGTTGCGAGCAGTTCCTGCTCGACGCGCAGCCGCTCAGCCGGGACCGCGCAGATCTCGCTGTGCTCAACACCGTTGACCTCCATGCACCACGCGACCGCTGCAGCGTTCGCCGCGACAAGATCGCTGAACGCGACACCGTGCTCACCGGTGCTGGGGATCATCAGGTCGGTCTTCGCATAGCCGACGAGGTTCTCCACGATCCCTTTCGACTCGGGATCAGCGGCCTCGCAAAAGTCAGGCCGAAACCCGTAGTGCGCCGCGAACCCCACGTAGTCCGGTGTCGGGACGACCACGTTCGCGACGACACCGCCTTTCAGGCAGCCCATCCTGTCCGCGAGCACCACTGCAGGGACCCCGCCCAGTTGCTCGAAGCATTCGGCGAGCATGCCCATCGTCGTCTCAGCCCGCTCGTCCTCGGCGAAACGCACGAACCGCACCCGGCTCCAGGCCAGCACCGCGCAAAACACGTGCAGCCCGTCCAGCACACCCCAGTCGATGACCAGATGCTCACCCGGTGACCACACCGCAGGGCGCCGGCCCCGAGGATTATCCCGGCACCACAACGCTTTCTGCTCCGCGACCAGCCGCCGGAAGTTACGTGCCGACCCGCCATAGCCGGCTGCTTGCGCGGTCGGCAGCAACCGCTTCGCGCTGATCCGGCCCCGCGTCTTTTCGACCCGCTCCGCAACCAACACAGTCACCGACGAGTAGTTGCGTTCGCGCCCGACCCGAACCAGTGACCCACCGGCAGGAGACGCCTGGTCACGGTCATGGCGGGCAATAACCCGCTTCACCGTCTTCGGAGTGGTGCCGCTGACCACAGCAGCACCACGATAAGTACCGACCTCTCGATACGCAGAAATGATGTCCATCCGTTCCCTCGCAGACTTCAATGGAAGCTCCCTGGGCGGTGCGGTGACTGGCTGACACCGCCACCGTCACCGCCCAGGCCTGAGCTCACGGTTCAACACGACGAGCGAGGGGTGAGGACTTTTACTTGGCCACCAGCGGGGACATTAACTTGGCCACGGACACTGGACGCGACCTGTTAGAAGAAGTCACTCTCGCCGAGAGATACATCGACTTCCTTACGCTGCCCGCCTACGAGCGGATGCCCTGAAACGACGCTACTTTGGAGGCCCGGACCGGGGCTCGAGCGGACCAGCCACGCTCAAAGCTGTGTATCAAATCCGACTGATGGTAGCGGGCGACAAGATCCATGTTCTTCATCCTCATCGTAGACGAGTACAACACCCACTTACCGTCGTCAGGTACCAGTGCCATGAGCATGTTCGTGTCTCGTTCCAAGGCGCAAAGTCGCGACCACTAGGCCACACCACATACGCAATCTTTCTGACGGACCCGGTCGATAAAGTGGACGCCGCTAAATGGTGTAGTTGTAGTACCTTCCGGCACCGTAGTCGAAGAGCTGAACCCGTTTACTGCTCACTTTGCCGTTGAAATGGGATGAGGTCGCGTAGTCGAATCCGTTGAAGGAACCCTTGCTGTCGACCTTCAAAGTAATGTGGGCCGCACGCCCGAAGTCAAACAGTCTGATCTGCTGTCCGGTGCGCGTACCACTTATATGGCACGACCGATCGAAGTCGTACACGCTCACGCTGCGGTCGTCGATAGTGCCGGTCAACGATATGTGCTTCCCGAGCTCGAAACTGTAGACGTGAGACGCTGCAACGCCGGTGTGCAACCGTGCAACGACGTAAGCGACCACGTATCTCGTGTCTTCATTCACGGGCGTACCTAGGGCCTTGCCGGAGGTAGTGCACCGGCGAGGTCTGCGAGTCGCTCAAACTCTACGTAGTGTGTCGATGCTCTGACGGCCGACCGTAGCGTTCGAGCGATCCGGTCTCGGGCGTCCTTGTCGGGATTTACAACACACAGGAAGTCGAGTGGCCCCACGTCCATCCGCAGCGTCGCCTGTGTGTATACGTCCGTCTCAGGCAGTGAGTATCCAACAACGAACAGGGCCTTAACCGAAGAAAGAGTCTTCCGCGTCCGCGTCCACACCGTCTGGTACGGCTCATCGTCGAAGCTCTTTTGCCACAGAGGCGGCACGATCACCAGTTCGCTCTCGGGACGCGCGGCGTACTCGTCAGACAGTAGTGAGATCTTCTTGTCTTCAAGCCTCCAGTTCAAAGACCCGT
>DATCDK010000272.1:0-10308 GCA_036510735.1 Acidothermaceae bacterium
CGCTCGCACTGCTGTGATTGCTGGTGCAGCCGGCCGCCATTAGGCCAATGATCATTACTGCCGCGGGCAGCGCCGTCCGCCTTGATGCTGTTTTGCGCTCGATGGCTGCCACGGGTTCAGGCTAACCGGCGGTCTACGCACCGGTGAGCAAAGTGCGACACAATCGATGGCGTGAACCACGAGCACGATCTCATCGACACGATCGAGATGTACCTGCGGACCATCTTCGAGCTCGAGGAAGAAGGCGCGGTCCCGCTGCGCGCGCGGATCGCCGAACGGCTCTTGCAGAGCGTCCCTACGGTGTCGCAGACGGTGGCCCGGATGGAGCGAGACGGTCTCGTCACGATCGACGGCGACCGTCGTCTCGAGCTCACCCCAGCTGGCCGCGCCATCGCGACTCGGGTGATGCGCAAGCACCGTCTCGCGGAGTGCTTGCTGGTCGACGTGATTGGCCTCGAATGGGAGCTCGTGCACGAAGAGGCATGCCGCTGGGAGCACGTCATGAGTGAGGCGGTCGAGCGCCGGCTCCTCGACGTGCTCGGTCACCCGCAGGAGTCGCCCTACGGCAACCCGATTCCCGGTCTCGCCGAGCTCGGCGAAGGCACCGACGACGTCGAGTTCCGCGAAGGCCTTGTTGCATTGAGTGCGGTGCCTGAAAGCACGCACAACGTCATCGTGCGGCGCATCGGTGAACCGCTGCAGTCCGACACCGCATTGTTGGTTCGGTTGCGTCGTGCAGGCATCCGGCCGAACATGCCGGTGCGCATCTCACGTGTTGGCGGCGAACTGTTCGTCGGTCGCGAGGGCGACGCGGTCGCGTTCGGTGACGCCGTTACGTCGCACGTCTTTGTGTCTACCGCGCCGTCGGTCGCGACCGCATCCTGAGCGAATTATTCGAGCGGACCGTTCCATGGGGTCGGCGGCAGACCGTCGATCTGGCGTAGGAACTCGTTGTTGTACCAATGGCCGAGGGCCACCATGCTCGCGTCGCGCGGCAGCGTTAGCAGCGTCTCCATGCGACAGAAGTCATCCGCGTCGTCCATGAGTTGGGTCAGCATCTTGAGGTCGTCGCCGAGACTCGCGGGTACCTGATAGGTCAGGTCGACCGTCGCGTCGCCCCGCTCGATTGCGGCATCACGCTCCATGTCGGCGCGCGACGTGCTTGCCCCGAACCGGCGGCCGAGGATGTCGACGAGTTCACGAAGCCGGGGTGGCAGTGCTACGCCGTTCGCGGATGTGCCGTTGGAGCGGATGGCCATCAGAGTGAATTCTCTGATGAGTTCGTCGTGATGCTCGCGCGCTCGCAGGAACAACGCGACGGGCAGCCCGAGCAGTCGGACTGTGCGCAGATCCGTCTGGTCCGAGTGATGTGTGTATCGGCCGAGGATTGGACCACCGGTCATCGGCGTGCGACTCGCATGGATGCCATTTCACCACTGTCTTCGACGCGGTCACGCGAGATTGGAGAACGACATGCGGGAGGGCCAGCACGGCTGGCCCTCCCACATGTCGGGTTCGGTTACTTGAAGGCGTCCTTCACCTTTTCGCCCGCTTGCTTCAGGTTGCCGGCGGCCTTGTCCACAGTGCCTTCGGCTTCCAAGTCACGGTTGTTCGTTGCCCGCCCCGCAGCTTCCTTGACGCTGCCCTTCGCGGTCTGCGCGGTGTTCTTCACCTTGTCGGTGGTACCCATTGGTACTCCTCCTCTGCTGCCTCAACTACGAGGTGCTTCATCGTGGGTGTCTCTTTTCGGTGCTGACGGTCCTACCCCCGCCCTTTGCGTTTTATGCCACCCAGGTTCACGCCGCGGCGACACGATCTTGGACGGTCGGCTCGCGTCCCCCCACCATCGTCGGGCTCGCGGCACGATCGGCGGAGCGGCCGCTCCGCTGCCCTGCGGCGGCCGTCTCCAGGCGCCGTCAAAGGGCGGTGGCCGTGACGACGGGATCGTTATGAGCCTCGCTTCAGCCGACGTCGGAGCCGATCTCCCTGCCGAACTGCCGGCCGAACTGCCGGCACAGGCGCATCCTGGTAACAGGGAGGTCACCATCGCGAAGATCGTCGTACTGGACACCTCGGCATTGATGTCAGACCCCGAAGGCATTTTCGAGGCGTTCCCAGGTGCTGACATGGTCATCCCGCTCACGGTCGTCCAAGAGCTTGACGGGCTGAAGAAGCGCCTCGACCCAGCAGGAGGGGCGGCCCGCGACGTTCTGCGTCGTATTGAAGGGCTGCGACTCGAGGCCGGTGGCGATCTACGCAAGCCGCTGGAACGCCCTTACGGCGGCACCGTCCGCATGCAGGTGAACGGCATCCAGACGGCGCTGCTGCGCGAGCACGGCCTGTCGATCGACACCCCCGACAACAAGATTGTTGGTACCGCGCTCGGCCTTGCGATGGCCTCGCCGGACGCCGGGCCGGTGCTCGTTGTTTCCAACGACACCGCGTTGCGCCTGACGGCCGCCGCAGTTGGGCTTGCCGCCGTCGAGCACAACCCGCTCGACCTTGCGCCGGCACTCGCGCGCCCTGATGGGTGGATCGCGCTCGATGCTGAGGTCGCGGTTGTTGACGCGCTGTTCGACTCTCATCAGGTATCCGTCGACAGCGTCGTGGGTGCAAGCGACCTCGCTGAGAACACGTTCGCGGTGCTGCGATCGGGCACCAGTTCGGCGCTGGCGCGGGTGCGTGCCGGGGAGCTGCATCTGCTCGAGAGCCTTGCGCCCGTGTGGGGTCTTAAGGCAGCGAACAAAGAGCAACGCTTCGCTCTCGACTTGCTGTTGGACGACGAAGTCAAAGTCATCGTGCTCGATGGTCCTGCGGGCACCGGAAAGACACTGTGTGCTGTCGCGGCTGCCTTGCATATGGTTGTCGAACAACACAGGTTCGAGCGGTTGTCGGTGTACCGGCCGGTCATCCCGGTCGGTCACGCGGACCTTGGATACCTGCCGGGCACGTTGGACGAAAAGATCGATCCATGGATGGCCGCGATCACTGATGCCGTCGCCGCGTTGTCGGGCGATGGCGCGGCCGCGAGTCGTCGCCGGCAAGACGGTGGCCGCGGGAAGGTTGCGCAAGATTCGCTCGACTACATCAAGGCGCAAGGCCTGCTCACGATGGAGTCGGTTACCCACCTTCGTGGCCGCACGTTGCACTCGACCTTCGTGCTGGTCGACGAAGCGATGAACCTTTCGCCCCAGGTCGGCAAGACACTCCTGACGCGCATCGGCGCCGACTCCAAGATCGTGCTGACCGGCGACACCTCGCAGATCGATGCGCCGTTCCTGTCAGAGCAGACGAACGCGCTGACCGCCGTGGTGTCGGCATTTAGCGGACAAGCGTGCTTCGGCCACATCCGGTTGACCAGGGGCGAGCGCTCGCCCGTCGCGGAGCTGGCCGCCCGACTGATGTAGCACCGACCGCCGTCCAAATCCTCGTCCCCGCGCCACACGCGTGTTGAAGCCCAGCGCTCGTTCTTACGTGCGCTCGACTTCAATGATGTCCGGGTGTCCGGGTGTCCGGGTGTCCGGGTGTCCGGGGCTCGCCGGGCGAATGGGCTTAGGTTGCTGGGCCGAATGGCCGAATCACTTAGTGCGGTGTGACGAGAGTTGCCTTACGGTGCCTCGAGTGAAATTACACCCGTGTTATTCAGCGTGAACTCCGTCGTGCGCGCGAAATGTCTGTTGTTACGCCTGTTACTGGTGGGACTCAGAAAGCTATGGTCGCCCAGGAACGTGCAGCGCATTCGGCGTTCGCGCATCCGCCTTCTTGAGACGTCCGAGTTGTGGAGGTTAGGTGCACCGCCTCCACGTACGCACGAGCCGTTACTTGCGCCGTGCAGCCTTGGTGACCACAACACTCGCCATTGTTGCGGGCGCGATCGGCAGTACCGCGTTGCCAGCGGCTGCGGCCAAGAAGCCGGTAATCCCAAGCCAATCGCAGGTCGACAAGGCGAATGCAGCGGCCCAGGCCAAGGCGTCGCAGATCGGCCAGACCGAAGCGCAACTTGCTGCGGCCAATGCCAGCTTGGACAAGCTCAACAACCAGGTCGAGGCGGTCGTCGAGGCGTACGACGGTGCAATGGCGAAGGTCGACGCCGCACAGCAACAACTCGCGACGGCGCAGAGCAACCTGGCGGCTGCAAACAAGGCGCGCGACGACGCGCAAATACAGATGAACCAGTTTGCTGCTGCGAGCTACCGCGGCGCAGGCGGACTCGACCGGCTCAGCGCGCTCATGACATCGGATTCACCCGGCGCGTTCCTCACTCGCGCATCGACACTGTCGGCGTTGGCGCGCCACGAACAGTCCGTCATCTCGTTGATGACCTCGTCACAGGATGCGCAAGCCGCAGCGCAGAACGCAGCGAACGCGGCGCTCGCTGATCAGCAGGTGCAGTTGCAGGCCGCCGCGAAAGCAAAAGACGCCGCCATCGCCGCGGTCAATGCCCAAGCAGGCCAGATCGCCGCGATCAACGCCAACCAGCTGAACCTCAACGCACAGCTCGCCGTCCTGCGCGGGACCGCAAAGGACCTCGCAACCGCGCGCGCCGACGGCCTCAAGCGGCAGGCGGAAGAAGCTGCTGCGGCCGCCGCAGCCGCAAAGGCAGCGGCAGCACGGGCCGCAGCAGCAAGAGCCGCAGCGGCAGCAGCCGCGCTCGTCGCGCAGAAGAGAGCAGCAGCTCTGGCTCAGCAGCAGGAAGCTGCAGCCGCGGCGCGCCAAGGCAGCAGCAGCGGCAGCAGTGACGCCGGCAGCAGCAGCAGTGGCTATACGAACAATGGCGCCGGAATTGTGCCGCCTGGTGGTCAATCGATTTCGACGTCAGCCCAGCGGCAGGGCGCCATCGCGTTCGCCGAGTCGCAGATCGGCGTCTGGTACCGCTGGGCTGGCGCCGGCGAAGTTGGTCCGACCGTGACATCGACCGGCGTTCAGAAGGTGCCTGGCTACGACTGCTCCGGGCTCACTATGCAGGCCTTTGCGGCGGTCGGTATTTCCCTCGCCCACTACACCGGCGCGCAGTGGGACGAGGGACTGCACGTGTCCCAAGCTCAACTGCAGCCCGGCGACCTCGTCTTCTTCGCGACCAACACCAATGACCCGAGCACGATTCACCACGTGGGCATCTACATCGGCAACGGTCAGATGGTCGACGCGCCAGCAACAGGCGAGCAGATCGGCATCCACAATGCGTTCCGCCCCGACTACATCGGCGCGGTCCGGCTGTAAGAACGGTCAGTGCTGAAGGTTCTTCCAGCGCGCACGCGACGCGAGAATCTCGATCTCTGCTTCGGCTCGGTCGGCCCACGTCGCACCCTCGACCGACTTTCCTGGTTCGAGGTCTTTGTAGACCTCGAAGAAGTGTTGGATTTCTAGCCGGTCGAACGGCGGGACGTCGGTGATGTCGCGCAGGTGACCATGCCGCGGGTCGGTCGCGGGCACGCAGAGGACCTTGTCATCGCCGCCTTTTTCATCCGTCATCCGGAACATGCCGATCGCGCGACATTTGATGAGGCAGCCCGGAAAGGTCGGCTCGTCGACGAGCACGAGTGCGTCGAGCGGGTCACCATCGTTGCCGAGGGTGTCGTCGATGAATCCGTAGTCGGACGGATAGCGCGTTGCCGTGAACAGCATCCGGTCGAGTCGAATCCGCCCGGTCTCGTGATCGAACTCGTACTTGTTGCGATGACCCTTGGGGATCTCGATCGTGACGTCGAACTCCATCGCGCTCCCAACCCTGGTAATTCGTCGTTCGTTAGTGTCGCGCATGTGACGGGCGCAATGCGATGACGGGCGGACGGCGGGTCGCTCTGGTCGTGTCCTTGGCCGTGGTGGCGGCTTTGGTCGGCGGCGTCGCTCTGTATGCGTCGACGACCGAAGACCCGACCTCCGAAGACGCAGGCGGGACGTCGGCAGCAGGCGCCGCGACCACGCCCGCTGTTGTCACTCCGGACCCCTCGGTCACCCCCACGTCTGTCACCCCCACACGGATCCCGGCATCGGTCGCGGCTCCGGCTGCGGCAGCGGCTTCGCCTGCCGTGCCCGCTCTTTGGGAACGGGCACCTTCGCCTGCGGCTTCGGTGCTCCTGCCTGGGTCGCTTTCTGCATCAAATGATCCGTCGACGGCTGGGCTGACGGCCACGCTTACTCCGCTGCTTGGCGACCACGCGTTCGCTGGCGACGATGTCGCAATGCTGGTCGCCGACGCTGGAAACGGGCGGGTACTGTTCGACAACGACGGCGCGGACGTCGTGCCGCCGGCCTCGACCGCGAAGCTCGCGGTTGCGGTGGCCGCGTTGCAGGTCCTCGGGCCTGACGCGCACCTGACGACTCGCGTCGTGCAAGGCAGCGTGCCTAGCCAGGTCGTGCTCGTCGGGGGCGGCGATCCGACGCTGTCCGGCCCCGCCGCCGTCGGCCCGCTTAGTCCTGGCTATCCGACACCGGCGAGCCTCACGACGCTTGCGCAGCAAACGGCTGCGCAGCTGCACGCGCGCGGGATCACCGCCGTCACTCTTGGCTACGACGCCACTTTGTTCGTTGGGGCGACGCTTGCACCCGGCTGGAAGCCGATCTATCAGACCGAGGGTGACGTCGCTCCGGTGTCGGCGCTCGAAGTCGACGAGGGGCATCCCAACCCTGGTCTCACGGCGACGGCCGCCAACCCGGCGGCTGCCGCGGCGGCTGAGTTCGCCGAGTTGTTGACCAGCGATGGGGTGACGGTGACTGGCGTGCCGACCGTCGGCCACGCCGTCCCGGGGAAAGCGGCGATTGCCAGCGTTGCGTCGCCACCGATGTCTGAACTCGTGCAGGGGATGCTGGGGCGAAGCGACAACGACCTCGCCGAGGCGCTTTCGCGTCAGGTCGCGATCGCGACTGGACACCCGGCGAGCTTCGCCGGTGGAGTCGCGGCAGTGCAGGCCGCGATCGATAGTCTTGGTGTCGATCCGTCGGGACTCGCGACTGTCGATGCAAGCGGACTGTCGCCGCTCGACCGCGTCAAGCCAGCCACGCTTGTGTCACTCTTGCGCCTTGCCATCGACCCAGGTCATTCGCAGCTCACACCCATTCTCGCCGGGCTGCCGGTCGCGGGGTTCTCTGGAACTTTGAGTGGTCGTTTCGGTGGTCCGGCCGCTGCCGGCGCGGGGCTGATCAGGGCGAAGACCGGCACGTTGGACGGCGTCGTCGCACTCGCGGGGTATTTCCAGGACAGCAGCGGAGCGACGTTGGTGTTCGCGACGATCGTGACCGGTGTTGCCAAGACGGCGACGGCCACGACCGAGGCGGCGGTCGACCGATTGACAGCGAGTCTCGTACCGTAGGTCCATGACCGACACCCTGCGGCTTGTCGACTGGGACCTTGCCACCGCGACGGCTACCAGGTTCGCGCCGCGAGGTCCGAGCGTGACCAGGCCGGAGGCGTTCGACGCCGTCCGACAGCTGCGGCTGCTCGCGGTCGAGGCCGAGGATCACGTGGCCGCATTTACTGGCCTGTCCGCGCCGCATCCGCATGAGCCCGCGTTTGTCGCGGATCGCACCGCTTGGATCGAGGGCAACGTCGGCGGCTTCCAAGTAGTGATGCAGCCGTTGCTCGACAAGATGGCCGCGAAGCAGGCAGGCAAGGTTGGGGCGCCGGTCGTCAGCGCGCTCGGGTCTCGGGTGACCGGGATGCAGGTCGGCCTCTTGCTCGCTTACCTTTCGGGCAAGGTGCTTGGCCAATACGAGTTGTTCCTGCCACCAAAAGACGGCCAGGAGCGCGACGGCCGGCTGACGCTGGTGGCGCCGAACATCGTCGCTGCAGAACGCCAACTCGACGTTGACCCCCGCGACTTCAGGCTGTGGGTCTGTGTGCACGAGGTAACGCATCGCACGCAGTTCACCGCGGTGCGGTGGCTGCGGGCGCATCTGCACGACGAGATCAGCGCGTTCCTGTTGGCCAGCGACCTCGATCCGTCCGCGATGCTCGCCCGGCTGCGCGACGTCGGCGAAGCGGTGCGTGACAACATGCGGCGGCGCGGCGGGGCCGCAGGCGAGGCGTCTGACGACAGCACTGAGGTCGAGGGCTTGAGCTTCCTTGAGGCGGTGCAAAATCCTGAGCAGCGCGCGATCCTCAACCGGCTGACGGCGGTGATGACCCTGCTCGAGGGACACGGCGAGTACGTGATGAACGGCGTCGGACCGTCGGTGATCCCGAGCGTCGAGGCGATCAGCGCGAAGTTTGCCGAGCGCCGGCGCGGCCAAGGTCCGGCCGACCGCATCGTGCGCAAGCTGTTCGGGCTCGACATGAAGGCCAAGCAGTACGCCGACGGTGCAGCCTTCGTCCGTGCGGTTGTCGAGCGGGCGGGGATGCCCGCGTTCAATCGGGTCTGGACGTCGCCGAACACCCTGCCGACCAAAGCGGAAATCGCTAAGCCGGAGTTGTGGATGTCCCGCGTGCTGCGCGCCACCGTCGGAGACTGAGATCCGACCACCCGGCCCGACCGTTGCGGTTGCCGCCGTCCGGTGTGCAGTCCGTGAAGCCCTTGCCGGACTCGATGCTGACTCGTTGGTGCTGGTCGCCTGCAGTGGCGGCGCCGACTCCGTTGCGCTTGCCGCCGCGGCTGCTTTCGAGGCGCCGCGGCTTGGCCTTCGGGTGGGTGGCGTCACGGTCGACCACGGGCTGCAGAAGGGCTCGACCTCTCGGGCGTCGACGGTTGCCGCGTTGCTGATCGGACTTGGGCTCGAGCCGGTCGAAGTGGTCGCGGTCGATGTCTCCGCGCATTCCGGCGGTCCTGAGGCGGCTGCCCGCGCGGCGCGTTACGGCGCACTCGACGGGGTGGCGGATCGGCTGCGTGCCAGCACGGTCCTGGTCGGTCACACCCTCGATGACCAGGCGGAGACCGTGCTGCTCGGTCTCGCCCGTGGCTCAGGGACGCGGTCGTTGGCTGGCATGGCGGCCGTCAGCGGCAGCCCCGTCGGCGCCGAAGGTACGGACGCCCGCTATCGGCGTCCCCTCTTGGCGGTTGAACGGGCCGTTACGAAAGCGGCCTGCGCTGACCTCGGGCTGCCGGTGTGGGACGACCCGCAAAATGCCGACCCGACATTTACCCGCGTGCGGGTGCGGTCGGAGGTGTTGCCGGTGCTCGAGGCCGCGCTCGGACCAGGGGTGGCCGCGGCACTTGCCCGCACTGCCAATCTCGCCCGCGACGATGCCGACGCCCTCGACCGGTGGGCGGCGGGCAGCTACGCCGAAATGGCGGACGTCGACGGGTCGCTCGATGTTGCCGCGCTCGCGTTGCTGCCACCGGCCGTTCGCAGACGAGTGCTGCGGACCGCAACGCTTCGAGCCGGGGTAACGGCGGGCAGCGTGGCCGCCGTCCATCTGCAAGCGATCGAGGCGCTGGTCACGGACTGGCACGGGCAAGGTCCGGTCAGCCTGCCGGGCGGCCAAAGCGCCAGCCGGCGGTATGGGAAGCTCTACGTCGGTACGGACCTGCATCAGACCCTGCTTATTGTTGAGACTGCTCGTCGAGGGGCGCACCCGGGTGGATCAGTTTGACGTCAGCGACGACTTGTCCGGGATTTTGCTGAGCGAGAAGGAAATTCAGGCCAAGGTCATCGAGATGGCGGCCGCCATCGACGCCGACTACGCGGGGAAAGAGCTGCTGCTCGTCGGTGTCCTCAAAGGCGCCGTCATGGTCATGGCCGACCTCGCCAGGGCCGTCCACCTGCCGGTCACCGTCGACTTCATGGCGGTCTCGTCGTATGGTTCCGGCGGCTCGTCTTCTGGGGTGGTCCGGATTCTGAAGGACCTCGACCACGGCATCGACGGCCTGAACGTGCTGGTCGTCGAGGACATCGTCGACTCAGGGCTCACGCTCTCGTGGCTGGTGGCCAACCTGCGCTCGCGCGGTCCTGCCTCGGTTGAGGTGTGCGCGCTGATGCGCAAGCCGGATGCCGTCAAGCAGGACGTCGATGTGCGCTACCTCGGCTTTGACATTCCCCGTGATTTCGTTGTTGGGTACGGGCTCGACTATGCCGAGAAGTACCGCAACCTGCCGTTTGTCGCGACCCTCAAGCGTTCGGTCTACGACCCTCAGTAGTGGGAGTACCGGCGTGGCTCGGGGAACGACCGAGCCTCCTCGTGGGTTATGCAGTCGGCGGTAGGCCCGCTCTGGGCATTCGGCTGTGGGTGAACGCATCGCCCGCGGTGTACCGTCGAGGGTGGTACGAGATGTCGGTAGCGCGTCGATTCGGTAGGAGGGACGGAGCTTTCGCTCCGCATCCATGAACGTGAAACGGTATGCCCGTGGCCCGTTGTTCTGGGTCCTTCTTATTGTC
>DATCDK010000273.1:0-9013 GCA_036510735.1 Acidothermaceae bacterium
GCAGGCGCTCGACTCCAGCCTCGACCGGCTCGACCATCGGCGCCGCACGTTGCCCGAGTTGGCGACCATCGACGAGCTCACTTCGCGGCTGCGTGAAGTCAGCGATGCGTTGGTGACGGCGGAGACGCTCGAGTCCGATCTCGCGCGCGACCAGCGCAAGGCCGAGGGCGATGTCGAGCAGGTGCGCCAGCGGTCGGATCGCGATCAGCAGCGACTCGACGCGGGTCAGGTCAGCTCGCCTCGCGAGCTGGAAAACCTGCAGTCGGAGATCGGTTCCCTCTCGCGGCGCCGGAACGATCTCGAGGATGTCGTGCTCGAGATCATGGAGCGCCGTGAGATGGCGCAGTCGTCGATGTCGTCTCTCGAGAGTGAGCGCGACAAGCTGACGGGCGAACTCGCATCTGTCACGTCGAGGCGCGATGAGTTGTTCGGCGAGATCGGTGCGGAGATCGCGGCGAGTCGTGCTGCGCGTGCTGCTGTGGCTCCTGATGTTGGCGCGGAATTGCTTGCCCTGTACGAGAAAATCAGAGCTTCGTCGGACGGCGTCGGTGCGGCGGCGTTGCATCGCGCGCGGTGTGAGGGTTGTCATCTCACCGTTAACCCATCGGAGCTCGGGCAGATGCGCGCCGCGCCGCCCGACGCCGTGCTGCGATGCGAGGAGTGCCGCCGCATCTTGGTGCGAACTCCGGACTCCGGTCTGTGAGCCCGCGCCGGCTCATTGTCGAGGCCGACGGCGGATCGCGCGGGAACCCGGGACCTGCCGGCTATGGCGCGGTCGTGCGCGAAGCCTCGACCGGCGAGGTACTAGCCGAGCGCTACGAGTACCTCGGCGTGGTCACGAACAACGTCGCGGAGTATCGCGGCCTGCTCGCCGGGCTCACTGCGGCGGCCGAGATCGATCCGCAGGCCTACATCGAATGCCGGCTCGATTCGCGCCTCGTCGTCGAGCAGTTGTCAGGACGCTGGCAGGTGAAGCATCCTGACCTGCGGCCGCTGGTGCGCGATGGTGCCGCACTGGCCGCGTCGTTCGGCCCAGGACACGTGACTTACACGTGGATTCCGCGCGAGCGGAACAAGGACGCCGACCGGTTGGCGAATCGCGCGATGGACGAGGGAACAGGTCAACCGCTCGGCGCCAAGGCATCGGGCTCGTCGTCAGGTTCGCGCTCGTCGTCAGGTTCGCGTAGCGCCGCTCCTGCCGAGCTGCCGCCGTCCAATCGCATTGTTGGCTGGACGGCGGGTGCGCCGCCCACGACGCTCGTGCTCGTCCGGCACGGCGTGACGACGTTCACGGTAGAGAAGCGTTTTTCTGGCGTCGGGGATCCGCCACTGATTGAGCAAGGCCGGCAACAGATCAGGGCGACCGCTGGCGAGCTGGTGGCACGCGGCGGTGTGCAGCGGATCGTCTCGTCGCCGTTATCGCGCTGTCGTGAGTCGGCGGCGATTATTTCTTCTGCTCTGGGGGTTCCCGTCGAGATCGATGACGACTTGCGCGAGGTCGATTTCGGTGTCTGGGAAGGTTTGACGTTTCCGGTTGTCGAGGAGCGGTGGCCGCGCGAACTTGCGTTGTGGCTGGGGGATACGGCGATCTCACCCCCTGATGGTGAGAGCTATGAGTCGCTGCGGCATCGAGTGCGCACGGCTCAGGAACGGATCGTCAACCGCCATCGCGGCGAGACAATTTGCGTCGTGAGTCACTCACGGCCGATCGCCATGATCGCGGCGAACTTGCTCGACACGCCTACGGGATCGCTGTACCGGCTGCACGTCGACAACGCGAGCTTGAGTGAGGTCGACTACTACGACGACGGTCCGGCCGTTTTGCGGCTGTTCAACGGTACATCGCATCTTCGGTGAACATCTCGCTCGTCAAGTCATGTTGTAGGGGCAGACCTTCCCACGTGGCAGCGCTTCTGGTGGCGGGAGCCGGGCGGAACCATTCCTTGACGGCGTGTATGACGCGGAAGGCCCACCGCTCAAGCAGTGCGTAGGTCGCCGGCAGGGCGAGCATCACGAGTGCACCGGCGAGCCAGCCTCCGAGCACGTCCGTCACCCAGTGCGTATCGAGGAAGATTGTGCTCAGGCCAACGGTGGTCGAGACGAATACAGCGAGCGCGATCCACGCCCGACGATGCTCGACGGCCACCATCGCCAAGACGCCGAAGATGACGACGGCGTTCGAGGTGTGGCCCGACGGGAAGATGTCACCGCCGTCGAAAACAGCGCGCGGATGCGTGGTCAGCGCCGGCCCTAGGCGTCCGGTCGCGAGCTTCACGCTGCCGACGGTCACATTCAGCATCGTGAGTGATGCGACGAATAGAGCGAGCGGTCGCCACGATCGCTGCCGCACGGCCCGATAGAGGAGGTAGACGAAGGCGACGTGCGACGACGGTCCGCGTTGGCCGAGCATCACGTAGTTAAGTACCCACGGTGTCGCGTGCGGGAATCGCTTTGCGAGGTCGGACGCCGCGGCTACGCGATCGATGATATCGAGTGGCGAGCCGAAGACAACTGCGGCAGTGAGTGCGATGTACGCGCCAAGCGTGATGAGAAAGAGCGTTCGAATGGGCAGCTCTCGTACCCGCTTGTATGTCGTTTCGATGCTGTGCGTAAGCGATCGCACGACGGGGACGCGGGTGCGCGATGCTGCGTGCTGACTGGTGGTGTGCGCGACGACGACCCAGTCCTCGGTTGGCCGATCAGTCAACAGCTCGTCCCGCATCACTCGATTTTACTTCCCCGTTGTTGCTGATGTATTTCACGCAAGATGCTGGGAAGTGCCTGGTAATAAACAAAGAATTAGCTGAGGATACGTGCGCTTGTGAATCGTGATTCACGCTCAACGTGACACTTTCGTGACCATTGCGTGACCGTGGCGATGCACGCACGCTCTCGAGCGGCTCACCCGTCGAGCGGCTCGATGTTAGTTGCGTCACATGGGCAGGTGCGCGAAACGGTTTTGTCAGTGGCCGTCGATACGTTGCCTCGTATGGAGATCGGCCTGCTCGAGCGACGCGAGAGTGTCAATACTGACATCGTCGACGACGCCACGATCCTCGAGCATCTCGCGTGTGAGGAGCCCGGGCCGCTGTCGCTCATGCTGTTGGAAAGCATGGATCCCGCGGCGCTGGATTTTGACGGCCGTCTGAACTACGCGAAAGCGTGGGATCGCCAGCAGCGCTGGGCAACCGCTCGCGCGCAGAACGCGCTTTCAGTTCTTCGTCCCCGCAGAAGATCACCGTCCAACGAGATAGCGGCGGAGCCTGCCCTGCGTTCTTTCTCTAGGCGGCGGCGGCGACGGCGTTTGATATCGCTACATTTCCGCCGTACACGTTGACTGAGGTTATGGTCGTCGTGCCTGCGATGTAGGTCTTTACGACCGCCGGTACCGCTGTGGGTTCGACAAGTAGCAGTGGCCCACCAGCACCGGCCGCGCCATTGCCGGCGACGTCGACTCCGCCGGCGAGCGCGTCGGGGAATGTCACGCCGCTCGCGAGACCTGCGACCGTGGGTGCGGTGAAGAACTGCCGTGCGACGGCGACGCTTGTTGCGTAACGGTCCGCGCCGACGACCTTCACCGCAGCCGGGTCCGCGGTCGCGGCCGGCCCACCAACTGCGTAGAGGGGCACTTCGGCATGGGCGCTGATGTATGCACTCACGGCGGGTGCGAGCGTGGTGCCGTCGGTGAGCAGCACGACGCCACCGATGTGAGCTGCAGCGGCGCCGGCGCTCAGTGCATCGGCGAAGCCTTCTCCGTTCGCCAGCAAGATGGCCTTGGGCGTCGGTAACGCGCCTGCAATCGCGAGCGCGGTGGCGTCGCGATCACTGCCTGCCTCGCGCGTCACGAGGTAGCCGTCCGCCTGCAGCTTCGATGTGACCGCGTCGCCGATGGCGCCTACACCGCCAAGGAGAGTCACAGAGCCACCGGCAGGGAGAGCTCGTTTGATCTCCGTCTCCGTCGTGGCACTCAGTGATGTTGACGACGTCAGCAGCAACGGCGCGTGTTGGGACACCGCCAGCGGCACACCTGCGAGTGCGTCAGGGAAGCTATCGGCACGGGCAAGCACAACGCTCTGGGCTGATGCAACCGCGGGGTATTCGTGTCCGGAAACTGCCACGGCCGTTGCGATCCGATCTACGCCGCTCAGTCGAGTCGAGGGCAATGAAGCCGAGGACGTGCCGGATACCACGACCTTGGCGACCCGGTGCCCACTGGTCTCGGTGAACCACAGATTCCCATCGGGACCGAGAGTGATTTCCTGCGGCAAGCCTCCAGCACTTATGCCCGCGCCGAACATGGTGATTGCACCCGCGGTGGTGACGCGTCCAATGAGGTTCGCGGCCCAGGCGGTGAACCAGAGATTGCCGTCCGGCCCAGCGGTGATCCCCACCAGCTCGTTGATCGCCGGCAGTCCCGCAGAGTATTCGGTGACAACGCCCGCTGTCGTGATCCTGCCGATTGCGCCGTCCTCTGTGAACCAGAGCGCACCGTCTGGTCCGACGGTGATGCGCCCGGTCGCGTGCGTAATGCCCGCAGTGAAGGTCGTCAGCGCACCGGCTGTGGTCATCCGACCGATGCTGCCGTCTCCCGTCGCGAACCACAGGTTGCCGTCAGGCCCACCCACGATCCCTTGGGCGCCGCCGATGGGAACCCCGGGAAATTCTGTGACAACCCCGGCGGGTGTGATACGCCCGATCCGACGGCCGTACTCGGTAAACCACATGTTGCCGTCGGCGCCAGCGGCGATGCCGTACGTGAACGCGCTGATGCCTCCTGTGAAGATGGTCGACACACCGGTCGGCGTCATGCGTCCGATCGCGCCACTCGAAATGCCCGTCAACGAATCGGTGAACCAAATGTTGCCGTCCGGGCCTACGGCGAGTCCCACGGGCGACTCTCCGCTGGGCAGCCCTGTGGGGAATTGCGTCACGACGCCAGCAGGCGTCACTCTTCCGATGCCGCCGTACAGTTCGGTGAACCAGAGGTTGCCATCGGGCCCAGCCACAATCTGACTGGGATAGTCCGTCGACGGGATCCCGTTCGAGTATTCGGTGATCGTGACTGAGGTGTCGGCCGACGCTGCCGGTCCGATGAGCACAACGACGATCGATGCCGTGCCTAGTACCGACACCGGCCAAACCAGGCTGCGTCTCATTGAGCCTTCCCCGGTTGTGGCATCGCCGTCACTGTATGGGACCCCAACTGCCGCCGGAGGCTTTCGCGGCGATTGGCAGACTAAGCCGGGCGGGCGCGCGAGTAGAGACGTCGAGAGGGTTCAGCGGCGGGGCCATTGGCGAGCCAAGTAGTGAGCTCAGCTACCGGCATCGGCCTGCTGTAGAAGAAGCCCTGGATGATGTCGCAGCAGCAGCGATCGCCACTGCGCCCCTGCGCCTCGCGTCCGCTCAGGCGACATGCCTCCGTATCGGCTGCCGGATGTCCGATCTGACCCTATTTTGTACCCGACGACCAACTCACGTTGTGAGCAGGAGCGCGCCCCACGAGGCGAGCAGCAGGACCGGCACCCCAACCAGACCGACTCGCGCGAACTGCCACGCGCTGATCTCGACGTCCCGCGCCTTGCATCTTTCACGCCACAGCAGCGTGGCGAGCGAGCCCCAGAGCAGGACGAGGGGGCCGACGTTGGTGCCGAGAAGAAGTCCGAGCAACTGATGTTGACGACCGTCGGTGACTCTCTCGAGTGCGAGGTAGCTCGGCAGGTTGTTCGCGACGTTGCTCGCGCCCGCACCCACGCCGGCGGTCCGCAAGACACCGAGTGCACTATCGCTGTGGCCGGCTGCGTCGCCAAGCAGTCGGTCGAGACCGTGTGCGCCGAGCGTCGCCACGAAGAGGAACAGTCCTTGCACCAGGACGACCAAGCGCCACGGCAGCAGTGACATCCGCACGCGCTTCGGCTGCCGAAAGAGAAAGAGCATGACCAGGACGACGGCAGCGACGCTCGCGGGTAACCACACCGGCAACCCAATGACGAAGAACGGCGCGATGACGACGCACACCGTCGCGCTGATGCGAAAGCTGACTCTGTCGGCGATGTCGAACGTGCCGGGCACTGGGTAGTGACCACGCAAGTCTCGGCGGTACGCAACGCCAATGACCACTGCCGTCACCACGATCGCCGCGATTGCGGGTAACCACATCTTTGCGGCGAATGACACCGCAGACAGATGCAATCGATTGACAGCGAGCAGGTTGGTGAGGTTCGACACGGGTAGCAGCAGACTCGCGGTGTTCGCCAACCACACGGCGGCCATCGCGAACGGGATGACCGAGATCCGTAGCTGCGATGCGAGCGCGAGCACGACAGGTGTCAACAGGACGGCGGTTGTGTCGAGGCTCAACACGATGGTGGTCAGGCTGCCGAGAACGACGATCAGAGCAAAGAGCCCCCATGTCCGCCCGCGCCCGAGCTTGGCGGCGCGGGTCGCCGCGACATCGAACACCTGCGCCGCATCCGCCAGCTCGGCGACGACGGTTATCGCAACAAGGAACAGCAGGATGGGTCCGACCCGTTTTGTAGTCGCGACCGCTTCATGCCAAGGCAGCGCCGTGGTCGCAACGCAGATCGCGCCGGCGACGGCTGCGATCAGCCATGCCGGCGCTCTTATCGGTCTGGGCACATTGAGAGCCTGCCCCACGCATGATCCTTTCTCACATACGGTGGCGACATGCCGCACCGCCGGGTTCGCCTCATCGTCGACGGGCCTGTGTTGCGAGACGGATTCGAGGCCATCCGCACCGAACTTCACGTCCCGGCGGCGTTCCCGCCCGAGGTCCTCGCCGCAGCCGCACAGGCCGCAGCCCACTGGAGCCCGGCGACGTCAACGGCGCCAGACTTTACCGACGTCCCGTATCTGACGATCGATCCACCTGGATCGATGGACCTCGACCAGGCCATGCACATCGCCCGCAACGGCGCTGGCTACCGGGTGCAGTACGCGATCGCGGACGTCGCGGCGTTCGTGTCGCCAGGAGATCCGGTCGATGTCGAAGCGCACGTACGCGGCGAGACGCTCTACAGCCCAGACATGCGGACGCCGTTGCATCCGCCGGCGATCGGTGAGGGCGCTGCGAGCCTGCTGCCCAACCAGATCCGGCCGGCCCTCGTCTGGACCATCGACCTCGATGCCGACGGGCGGCAGACCGCGGTCGACGTCAAGCGGGCGGTCGTGCGGTCGGTGTCGCGGCTCAACTACAGCCAGGCGCAGCAGCTGATCGACGCGAAGAGTGGCGCGGGCGCAGCGGACGGCACGCTGGCATTGCTCGCTGAGGTAGGACGGCTTCGGCAGGCGCTTGAAGTCGAGCGCGGCGCTGTGAGCCTTCGCCTCCCCGAACAAGAGGTGGACGCCGATGGGACGGGCTTTCGGTTGCACTACCGCGCGCCGTTGCCGGTCGAGGACTGGAACGCGCAGATCTCGCTACTCACGGGCATGGCAGCTGCCGGCATCATGCTCGGCGCTGGTATCGGGATCCTTCGCACGTTGCCGCCAGCAGACGCGGGTGCTATCGGATTGCTGCACCGCGTGGCTCATGCGCTCGGCATTTCGTGGTCGAAACACCAGACGTACCAGGCATTTGTGCGTGCGCTTGATCCGGCCACAGATGCCGGCGCTGCACTGATCGAGCTCTCGACTCGACTGCTGCGCGGTGCGGGTTACACGGCATTCGACGGAAGTCCACCAGCCCAGCCGAATCACAGTGCGGTCGCCGCTCCGTACGCGCACGCGACGGCACCCCTGCGGAGGCTGGTCGACCGGTACGTGGGCGAACTGTGCGTGGCAGTCTGTGCGCACCTCGACGTCCCGTCTTGGATTCGTGAAGCTCTACCTGCACTTCCTGATGTCATGGCCGACTCCGGGCACAAGGCGCATGCACTCGAACGTGCGTGCGTCGACCTGGTCGAGACGGTGGTATTGGCGGGGCATGTGGGGGAGACGTTTGAGGCTGGCGTGGTGGAGACGATGAAGCACGGTGCCATCGTGCAATTGCGGACGCCGCCGGTGCGCGGTCGTTGTGATGGCGAGGGTCTGCTGCTGGGCGCGCGGATCGACGTCCGGCTGACGACTGCCGATCCCGCTACCCGCACACTGCTGTTCGTACCGGCCTGACCGTCTACAGTTGCCGGTACGGCGGACGAGTCGGCCGGGCGACCGCGTTGCACACCTTCGGGTGTGTGCCGAGGAAGGTCCGGGCTCCACAGGGCAAGGTGGTGGGTAACGCCCACCCGGGGTGACCCGCGGGACAGTGCCACAGAAAACAGACCGCTGCTGGGTTCAGGGTTTTGGCTTTGAGCTCGGCAGTAAGGGTGAAACGGTGGTGTAAGAGACCACCAGCGTGCGAGGTGACTCGTGCGGCTTGGTAAACCCCACCTGGAGCAAGGTCAAGAGGTCACGCTTCGGCGTGACTGCGCAGGCGTTTGAGGGCGGCTCGCCCGAGCCTGCGGGTAGACCGCTGGAGGCTGTCGGCAACGGCAGTCGTAGATGGATGGTCGCCCGTCGCAGCAATGCGACGACAGAACCCGGCCTACGCGCCGACTCGTCCGCCCCACACCGTCCTGACCTGCAGGTTTGCGCCCGCGCGTGACGTGGTGTCACACCGATGTCACATCGGCGAACCGAACCTCGGCGTCGACTCCTGTTGGCCTTGGTCCTTCGCGTCGGACAGTAGGTGGACTGTAGGCCGACTCGTCACCCGTCCCGATCAGGGCGGAACGCTCGCGTTCTCGCAGCGCCGATCACGATCGTGCCCGCGACCAGCACGCGACGTCGGCCCAACAGGTCAGCCGGGCAGCCCGACACCACCGTTCCGGGACATCACACCGGATGCTGCGCGGCTCACACCCACCGCGTGACCGGAACTTACTCTTCTGCCGAAATGATCGCGTTGCGCGACAGGTATGGCTGGGGTACATGCTGTCGTGGTGCATCACGTGTTGAGGGCGTCCCTGGATCCGGTCTTGCACGACCTTCGGTTGACAAACGGCCCCGTGCCGAAGCT
>DATCDK010000274.1:0-8508 GCA_036510735.1 Acidothermaceae bacterium
CTGCCTTCAGCGAAATGGCTTGCCAGCGAGGAAATAGCGGCCTCGCGTTCGGCGTCCCCGATGCGCATCGCGGCGCTCATGAGTCGGCCTTCGGCTCGTCCTCGGCGAGCAACCGGTACATCGCGCGGCGTGCATCGGTCAGGACCTTCTCAGCCTGCGCGACTTGGTCGTGCGTGCCGGCAGTTGCGACCTGGATGGTGGCCGCGATCAGCTGACCGACCAGGCTCTTGAGCCCGCCCGCTGCGTCGTCGGCCTCATCGGCCATGTCCTCCCATGGGGCCCGGCGGCCCGCAGATGCGCGCTCGACCTCGGCCCTCCCGGCGTCCGTCAGTGAGAACGTGCGCCTGCCGTCTTCCTCGGCGACCGTGACCAGACCCTCGTCTTGCAACTGCTGAAGGGTCGGGTACACCGAGCCGGGGCTCGGCCGCCACACGCCGCCGCTGCGCGATCCGAGCTCGCTGATGATCTGATAGCCGTGCATCGGCTGCTCTGCCAAGAGCGTCAAGACCGCAAGTCGGACGTCGCCGCGCCGCGGCCTCGGACGGCCGCCACCTGCGAACCACGGACCGGGAAACGGCGGGCCGCCGAAACCCCACGGACCGCGACCGCGGTGGTGGTGGCCGGGGCCCGGCCAGCGATCGCCGCGCGGTGCATCGGCAGTCGTCCAGGGCTGTTCTTGTGTTGCGCCGTGGGCAGCGGCAGCGGCCGCAGCGGCGATGTGGGCGTGCATCTTGTGGCGGCGACCCTTGTGGGCCTCGGCGATGACCTCGCCGGCGCGCTCGTGCAGGTGCTCGGCGGCCTTGCGCCAGTCTTCTTTGGTCCAGCCGTTCGTGCTGCGAGCCGTCTTGCTCCGGTTGGGCCGGAAGCCGGCCCAGTCGTCTGCTGTGCTTTCCATAGTGAACCTCCTACGTTCGTACGTATGACTATCACGATATATCGCGAACGCATCTTGTCAAGCCCCACATCCCGCGACCGTTGGCGCTTTCCGGTTGCAAGAACGACCGTTCAGGACCAACACTCGGCCACTCGAGGCACTCGGCCTCGCCGAACTCACCCACGATCCGCGAAACAGCAGGATGCGAGCAATCTGATGAACACCAGGATCATTCGCTACACGACACACGCAGAACATTCAGACGAGAACGCGCGACTCATCGCTGCCGTGTTCGCTGCGCTTGCCGACGCGAAGCCCGACGGCGTGCACTATGCCGCGTTCCGGCTCGACGACGGGGTTAGCTTCATGCACATCGTCACGTCGGACGGCGATTCCAATCCGCTCAATGACGTGCCGGCGTTCAAGGAGTTTCAAGCCGACATCATGAATCGGGTAGTCGCGCCGCCGGTCACTGTTACCACGACTGTTGTCGGCAACTACGAGTTACTGACCCGCTAGCTGCCGTCGGGATACCCGCCGCGGTGCAACACCGTCGGGTAGTGCGGCAACGTGCTCGGCGTTCGGCCGACGGGTGCGCGATGATGACAGCATGCGGGAAATCATCACCAGGGACGACGTCATCAGGCTCGGGCAATTCCTGAAGCTGGCGGACGTCGTAGCGGCGGGATCGGACGCGAAGATGCTGCTCGCCGAGGGCACGGTCCGCGTCAACGGCGAGCCCGAGACGCGCCGCGGTCGGCAACTGGTGACGGGCGACGTCGTCACCGTCGGGCAACAGCAGTTGCGCGTCGGCTGACCGTCCGCCGCGACGCCGGCACCTCGACGTCCGGTTAAGGACGACGCGACGGCTGCGACGAGCCGTACCATCGCCACTGTGGACGGCATCGCGTTCGTCAAGGGTCACGGCACCCGCAACGACTTCGTGCTGCTTCCCGACGCCGACGGCACGCTCGACCTGACCGCCGAACTCGCGATTGCCCTGTGCGACCGCCGAGGCGGCATCGGAGCTGACGGGGTGCTCCGGGTCGTGAAGGCGACGGCGGACCCCGACGCGACCGCGATGGCCGACCAGGCGACCTGGTTCATGGACTACCGCAACGCCGACGGCAGCCTGTCCGAGACGTGCGGCAACGGGTTGCGAGTGTTCGCGCGCTACCTGGTCGACGCGGGCCTGTCAGACCCCGGCCAGTTCGCGATCGCGACTCGCGGCGGCGTCGTCAAGGTCTGGGCCGACGTCGATGGCGACGTGACGGTCGACATGGGTCCGCCCGCGATCTCGTCCGGCACAACCGCTGTGGTGGGCGGACAGGTATTCGAAGGCGTCGCGGTATCGATGGGCAATCCGCACCTGGTCTGTGTGACGGACACCGACGTCGCATCGCTCGATCTCACAACGATGCCGGACGTCGATGTGCTCGCGTTTCCTGAAGGCGTGAACGTCGAGTTCGTCAACATCGTCGGCGAACGGCACGCCGTCATGCGCGTTCACGAGCGCGGCTCGGGGGAGACGCAGTCGTGTGGCAGCGGCGCGTGCGCAGTCGTCGCCGCACTCGCGGCCCTCGACGGCACGACCACCGGTGAGTTCATCGTCGACGTGCCAGGCGGCCGACTCACAGTCGCGTTCGATGATGCCGGCCATCTGTTACTGCGCGGCCCCGCGGTGCTGGTCGCCGATGGCAGCTTTCGCGTGCTAGCGGCGACGGCCGTCGAGGTTGTCAGCCCCACAACGCTTTCTTGAGCGTCTACACGCTGACAACTTTGAACGCGGGGCTACTCGGGTTGGGCTGTTACTCCGGCTGACTCGACATCGGCATGTCGCGCATGCCGCGCAGCGGTGAGAAGAACACCCAGAATGGCGCAACCTGCGAACAGGCTGCGGCGATCCATAGCGCATCGCGGAGACCTACGGTGGTTGCCAACCAACCACCCAACAAGCCGCCGATCGGCTGGGTGCCCCAGACCAGGAATCGCATCGTGGCGTTCATTCGCCCAAGCAGCGGGCGTGGACACAGTGCTTGCCGGAAGCTCACCTGGGCAACGTTGTACACGGTCGCGCCAACCGATGCGGCGAACAGGGACGCGCCAGCAAATATGAGTCGTGCGTCATGATGCGTCAGCGGTAACAGCAGGTCAGGCGGGGCAAAGATCAGGGCGCTTACCCAAATCAGCCGGGCCTGACCGACTTTGCGCATCAAGTAACCGCTGCAGAGAGCGCCGACCAAGCCACCGATCGAGCCGATCGAGAACAACAAGCCGATGCCACCGGCCGACAAGTGCACGGTACGAACGAAGAACACGATCATGACCGCGTAGCTGGCGCTGTTGAACAAGTTCGCGGTGCCGGTGCAGCCGGCGATCTTGCGCAGGATCGGATTGCCCAACACGAAGCGCAGGCCCTCGCCGATTTCCTTGCCCAGATGCCGTTGTGGCGGCTTGATCGGCTTTCGTTCGGGCGCTCGGATTGCGGTGACCCATCCGGCTGACCACAGGAAGCTGACCGCATCAACGAGTACCGCGTAAGGGGCGGTGAACGCTTGAACGAGGAAGCCACCGACGCTCGGTCCGGTCACGGCGGCAACGCCGCGGGTGGCCTCGAGTTTCGCGTTCCCCTCGACAAGTTCCTCGTTGGTCACGAGCTCGGGCAGGTAGCTCTGATACGCGACGTCGAAGAAGACCGTCAGCACGCCGGTGAGTAGCGCGACGATGAACAGCTGGCCGATGGTCAGGCGGTGCATCAGGGCGGCGATCGGCACACTTCCGAGCACCAGCGCGCGCCCGATATCGCCCGCGATCAGGATCGGCCGCCGCCGCACCCGGTCACACCACGCTCCGGCGGGCAGCCCGACCAGCAGGAAGGCAGCGGTCTCACACGCAGCGAGGACACCGACCTCGAACGCCGTGGCGTGCAGCGTCTTCACGGCCACCAGCGGCAGGGCCAACATGCTGACCTGCGAGCCGATCTGGCTGACCGCGTCGCCGATCCACAGCCGCCGGAAGTCTTGGTGGTGGAACAGGCCCCCCTTGCGGGAGGGCGGTGACTCGTCGGGGTTCACGGGTTCGGTCACGCCACCGAGCTTCGTCTCACTGATTGGGAAATGTCAATCAGTTAGTTAGACTGGCTCCATGCCGCTGCAATCGGAGGGCCGACGCCCGGCGACCCAGCAGGAGATGCGCGCGCTCGCGTCGCCGATCCGGCTGCGAATCATGCGGCTGGTGCTTGACCGTGCTTTGACCAACAAGGAAATCGCCGACCTGCTGCGCGTTACCCCCGCAAACACGCTGCACCACGTGCGCACGCTCGTCGACGCAGGCTTCTTGGTCGCCGAGCCGGTACGCCGTGGGAGCCGCGGCTCACGCGAGCGGCCGTATCGCGCGACGCGCCTCTCGTGGAGCATCGACACCGCCGACGTCGATCCGTCGGGCCTGGTCAAACGTGCGTCGCTGCAGGCGTTCTTGGCGGAAATCGAGGACATCCCGCCGTCGACACCCTTCGCCACCACGCGCCTTGGTCTGCGGCTGTCGGCTGAACACAAGGAGCAGTTGCTCGCGCGCCTGGGTGACGTTCTCGATGAGTTCGAGAACTTGCCACGCGAACCTGAGGGTGAGGGCGAGGCTTTCGCCGTGTTCGTAGCCGTCTACCCACGCGGATCGGCATCGTGATCACGCTGGCAAAAGTTTTCGCGGGTTTTCGCGCCGGTAGCGAAACCGTTTCGCCCGCGGTGGCTGCGCGTGCGACCATCGAAGAGATGACGAAACCTCAGAACATCAAGCAGAGCGCGGACGACGACAGCGTCGCCGCGCTCTCAAGCGACGGCGCGCTCATTGCCGACAGCTTCGAACCGGACAGCTTCGACTCCGACAGCTTCGACGGTGATCAGTTCGACCGTGAAGATCGGCAGGCGCTACGCCGGGTCGCCGGTCTGTCGACCGAACTCCAGGACGTCACCGAGGTCGAGTACCGGCAGTTGCGCCTCGAGCGCGTGGTGCTCGTTGGTGTCTGGACCGAGGGCACGCTGCGCGACGCCGAGAACTCACTGATCGAACTGAAGCTGCTCGCCGAGACCGCGGGCTCTGAAGTGCTTGACGGGATCATCCAGCGTCGCGACAAGCCCGACCCGGCCACCTACATCGGTTCCGGCAAGGCGAAGGAATTGCGCGACATCGTGCTCTCGACGGGCGCCGACACGGTGATCTGTGACGGCGAACTCGCACCGGGTCAGCTGCGCCAGCTGGAAGAAGTCGTCAAGGTCAAGGTCGTCGACCGAACCGCGTTGATCCTCGACATCTTCGCGCAGCACGCACGCAGCAAGGAGGGCAAGGCGCAAGTCGAACTGGCCCAGATGACCTACCTGCTGCCGCGACTTCGCGGTTGGGGTGAGTCACTGTCGCGCCAGGCCGGTGGTCAGGCCGCGGGTGGCGTGGGTATTGGTGGCCGCGGTCCTGGTGAGACGAAGATCGAAACCGATCGGCGTCGCATTCGCGCCCGCATGGCGAAGCTGCGGCGCGAGATCGCGGACATGTCGACAGCGCGCGATGTGAAGCGACAAGAGCGCAAGCGTGGCGAGGTGCCGTCGGTCGCGATTGCGGGCTACACGAACGCCGGTAAGTCCTCGCTGCTCAACCGCCTGACCGGTGCTGGCGTGCTGGTCGAGAACCAGCTCTTCGCCACGCTTGATCCGACCGTGCGACGGGCGCAGACCTCCGATGGCCGGGCGTTCACGTTGACCGACACTGTCGGCTTCGTGCGGCACCTGCCGCATCAACTGGTTGAGGCCTTCCGTTCGACGTTGGAGGAGGTCGCGCAGGCCGACCTCATTGTCCATGTCGTCGACGGTTCCGACACCGACCCGTTCGCGCAACTGGTCGCCGTCCGCGAAGTGTTGACCGACATCGATGCGCAGGCGGTTCCTGAGCTCGTGGTGATCAACAAGGTTGATGTCGCGGATCCGGACGTCGTTGACGCGGTCATGCGTGCAGAGCAGCGCCGCGGCAATCGCGTGGTGCTCGTGTCGGCACGCACGGGCGAGGGCATTGCGGAGCTGGTCACTGCTCTCGATGAGCTCGTTCCACGCATTGACGTGTGCATCGATGTGCTCGTCCCGTTCAACGACGGTCGGCTGGTGGCCCGAATCCACGAGCTTGGCGAGGTACTAACCGAGGAGCACACCGGCGACGGCACTCACATCACCGCCAAGGTTCCGCGCCGAGTTGCCGGCGAGCTGGCCGCGTACGCCGTGGCCGGGGTCACCGAAGCCTGAGTCCGCGCCTCTAGGCTGGACCGATGCCGTCGATCAAGCAGTTCCAAGTCACCTTCGACTGCGCAGAACCTGAGCGCGTCGCCCGTTTCTGGTGCGAGGTGTTGGGGTACGTCGTGCCGCCGCCACCGGAGGGGTTTGCGACGTGGGACGACTTCGATCGCGCGCTGTCGCCTGAGCGTCAAGGCTCAGCGTTCGCGTGCAGCGATCCGTCGGGTGTCGGCCCGCGACTGTTCTTCCAGCGCGTCCCCGAAGGCAAGGTCGTCAAGAATCGACTTCATCTCGACGTGCGGGTCGGCACCGGGCTCGTGGCTGCAGAGCGCTTGGCCGCGCTTGAGGCGGAATGCGCCCGACTGATCCCGCTCGGCGCGGTGCGTGTGCGACTACTGGCTGCCGATGACGACAACGAGTCGTGCCTTGTGATGCAAGACCTCGAAGGCAATGAGTTCTGTCTCGATTAAGTGACCGCTGAGTTGCAGGAGGTGCTGCATGCCTAAGTCGATCGCCGTGTTCGGGGCTGGGCCGGGTCTCGGCCGGGCCGTCGCCCGCCGCTACGCACAAGAGGGCTACGACGTCGTGCTCGTCGCCCGTAGCCAACACGGTCTCGACGTCTTCGCGAAGGATCTGAGCAGCCTTGGCGCAAGCACGCACGTGATTACCGCTGACCTGGCCGACACTGCCGGCGTCCCCGCACTAGGCGAACGGATTCGCGCCGCGATTGGCGAGCTCGATGCGCTGTACTACGCGCCCACCCCAGGCCAAGGGTTCGTTCCTGCTGCCGAACTCACGCCGCAGCGCGCTGAAGATTTCATGCCGCTCCTCTTCTACACGCAGATTGCGCTGGTGCAGCAGTTCTTGCCGCACATGATTGAGCAGGGCTCCGGCGCCATCCTGACCGCGCAAGGCGCCAGCACTCTGCATGGCCTGCCGAACATGAGCGGGTCCGGACCAGCGCAGGCCGCTCAGCGCAACTACCTACAGTCGCTGCACACCGAGGTGGCCGACAAAGGCGTTTACGTCGGCATGCTTTACATCGGCGCAGTCATCGAGAACAGCGCCTTCCACACTTACACCGTTGAATCCGACGCCGCCGGCACCGGCAGGTACTGGGGACCAACGGTCAGCCCCGACCATCTCGCCGGTCTGCTGTGGAACATGCACAACACCAGAGGCGAGTCGGAAGCGAGATACCCCGAGTAGGTAGCTAGAAGATGAAGGGCACCAGCATCTTGGTCGAGCGTTTGTACGCCGGGTACGTGTCAGGGAACTGCTTAGTCAGGTTGCGTTCCTCGGCGACCGCGCTGTAGATGAAGTACACGCCGGCCAGGGCTACGACGATCAGCCACGACCAGTCCATAGCCAGCGCGGTCCCGATGAGCCCGACCAGAATGCCGGAGTAGATGGGGTGCCGGACGAGGCGGTAGGGGCCGCTTGTCACCAACTCCGCGTCATTCTTTTGCGACATCGGGCCGCCCCAGTTGTGCCCGATGTTTATGCGCGCCCAGATCGAGAACGCTAGCCCGGCTGCGAAGAGGACGAGTCCGGCTCCCGCACGCCATGGATCGGTGCCGAGGCCGTGATCCCGGAAAGCTCCCAACCGGATCAAGACGAGCGTGAGGACGAAAATGACCGCCCTGACCCGCAGCTCGCGCGCCCAGGAGATGCGCCCTCGCTTCGCGGACTTCGTAGAGAAGGCAGCGATGATCCAGTAGATCCAAAACGCGGCCCAGCCGACAGCAAACACGAGCTCGACTGCGCGCATGAGTATCACTCTGCACCAGACGGGCGGCGGGCTGTGGGTGCGCGCCCGATCGGCAGCGGTCCGCCAGCTACCCTTCGACCCGTGGCTGCACCGAAGATTCCCGCCGTCGAGGAACTGCTCGCCCTCGCCGTCGCCGGGATCGGAGGCGAGGCCCGCGATGGCCAGCTGACCATGGCCCGCGCCGTCGAGCACGCGATGCTGTCGGGTGATCATCTCCTCGTTCAGGCGGGCACCGGCACCGGCAAGAGCCTCGCCTACCTCGTCCCCGCCATTCGCCACGCGCTCGCCATCGGTGCGCCGGTGCGCAAGCCGAAGACCAACGAGGCGGACGGCGAGGGGCGGGGCCCTGACGACGAGTTGCCGCCGCCTCGCGGACCGGTCGTCGTGGCGACGGCCACGATCGCGTTGCAACGGCAGTTGATCGAGCGCGACCTGCCTCGGCTTGCCGAGTCGCTCGCACCCGCGCTGCCCGTCGCGCCAACCTTCGCGATCCTCAAGGGACGTCGTAACTATCTGTGCCTGCAACGCCTGCACGCCGGTCCTGACGCGGAGCAGGACGGCCTCTTCGACGACGTAGGCTCCGCGAGCTCGGGCGC
>DATCDK010000275.1:0-8612 GCA_036510735.1 Acidothermaceae bacterium
GTCGAACAGCATGTTCTCGATGCGGACGTGGTCGTGGAAGTATTCGAGGTGGCGCAGGTTGGGGGGGACGGTCGCGGCATGCAGGTGGATCGCCGGGCCGCAGTGACCGGAGAGCGGCACCTGCGCGGCGGCGCTCAGAGCGGCAACACGCAGCCATTCGGTGATCCCGCCACAGCGGCCGACGTCGGCTTGCAGGACGTCGACGGCGCCGGCGGCGAGCATGTTCGCGAAATAGTTGAGGTCGTAGCCGTATTCGCCCGCGGCGACGTCCAGCGGCAGTGCGTCCACCAGCGCGGCAAGGCCATGCAGATCATCGGAACTGACGGGCTCTTCGAACCAGCTGACGCCGAAGTCGGCGGCGAACCGCATGCCGAGCTTTCTGGCCTGCACCCGGTCGTATCCTCCGTTGGCATCGACGAACAGTTCAGCGTCGTCACCGATGGCATCGCGGACGGCGGCGATGCGTGCGACGTCAGCGCGCCACGAGCGACCCCAGTCGGTGCCGATCTTCATCTTGACGCGGGGTATACCCGCACCGACCCAGCCGGCAAGCTGGTTCAACAGCTGCGGCATGGAGTAGGTGGTGAATCCTCCGCTCCCGTAGATCGGTACCGACTCCCGCACCGGGCCGAGCAACTTGTGCAGCGGCTGGTCCAGGGCGCGGGCTTTGGCGTCCCACAGTGCAAGGTCGACGGCGGCGATCGCCATCGACGACAGCCCAGGTCGGCCCAGGTTGCGGATCGCTTTCACCATCGCGGACCAGGCCGCGCCGGTGTCCCGGACGTCGATGCCGATGACGTTGGGTGTCAGTGTCTGCTTGATGACTTCGACCATCGCCTGGTGGCCGTAGGCGAAGCCGAGCCCGCTCCCGCCCGCTTGCAGGCCCAGTTCGACGACGACGAGCGTTGTGGCGTCCCAGGCCAGGGTGCCGTCGGCTTCGGGAAGGTCGGTCGGGATCGTGTAGGCCGACGCGTTCAGCCGCACCACGCGCAGATCGTCGTCGGCCACGACACGGTCAGGCGCCACCTCAGCCATGACGAGCCTCCGCGACCGCGGCTGGGCCGGTGTGCTGGCGGGCGATCAGATGGTCCGCGACGCGGGCGGCCAGCGACATGATCGTCATCGCCGGGTTAGCCGAGCCCTGGGTCGGCAGCACGCTACCGTCGGTGATGTAGAGGTTCGGCACGGCGAAGGTGCGCTGTTCGGCGTCGACGACGCCGTCTTTGGGGGAGCGTGCCATCCGGCAGCCGCCGACAAGGTGGGCGAATCGTCGGATGGTCATCGTCTCGGTCGCACCGGCTGCGCGCAGGATTTCTTCCATCTTCGTTTGGGCGGCGGCCATCAGTTGCTTGTCGTTGTCGCCCATCGAGTAGTGGAAGTTGGCCACCGGCAGGCCGTGCCGGTCGACCTCGCCGGAGAGTGTCACCGCGTTTGCGTGCAAGGGCAGCAGTTCGCACAGGGCGCCCAGTGATGCCCAGTGAACGTAGTCGCGCATGTATTCGCGCAATGATTCACCCCAGTGTCCTTGCGCGACGACGTGTTCGGCGTAGGTGATCGGCAGCGGTGACACGTTCTGGATGGAGAACCCGCGCTTGTAGGGCTTCGCGGGATCGGTTTCGTAGAACTGCTCGCAGCTGACTTCCGGTGGCGGCCCTTTGTACATCCGCACTTCGGCCTCAAACCGTCCGGCGGTCTGCGGCGCGCCTTGCACCATCACGTAGCGGCCGACCTGGCCGTCGTCGTTGCATAGCCCCTCTTTGAACCGATTCGATGCTGACAGCAACAGCAGGCGCGGCGTTTCGATCGAGTAGCCGGCCACCGCGACCATCCGGGCGTGCTGTCGGTGCTCGATGCCGTCCTTGAAGTAGGTGACCCCGGTAGCGCGGCCCGTGTGGTCGTCGACGAGCACCTTGCTCACGTGGCAGTGCGCGCGGATCTCCGCGCCGTGCGCGAGCGCGTCGGGGATGTGGGTGATCAGCGGGGAAGCCTTGGCGTTGACTTTGCAGCCCTGCAGGCAAAATCCGCGGTAGATGCAGCGCGGCCGGTTCCCGAAGCGTCCGTTGGCGATGGCCACCGGCCCGACCCGTACCGGGATTCGTAGCTTCTCGCAGCCGGTGATGAACACATCCCCGTTACCGGACACCGGTTGAGCCTGGAAGGGGTAGGAGTGCGGGTCGCCCCACGGCCAATCCTGTCCGGCGACCGGGAGCTCTTGCTCAAGCTGCTGGTAGTAGGGCCGAAGGTCGGTATAGGAGATCGGCCAGTCGGCGCCGACCCCGTCGCCGGTGAATGTGGCGAAGTCGGAGGGATGGAATCGGGGGGTGTAGCCGGCGTAGTGCACCATCGATCCGCCGACGCCACGCCCGGAGTTGTTCGAGCCGAGCGGAACCGGATCCGCGCCACTGATGACCCTCGGATCGGTCCAGTACAGCGAGTGCGAGCCGCGTTCGTCGCTGACCCAGTCGGTCTCCGGATCCCAAAACGGCCCGGCATCCAAAGCCACCACCGACCAGCCGGCGCGGGCGAGACGCTGCGCGAGTGTCCCGCCGCCCGCACCGCAACCAACGATGACAATGTCGACCTCGTCGCGTTCGTCATAGCGCGTCATCTCATCACGGAGCCGATGCGGAAAGCCCGGTGAGCTCGGCAGCAACCAGGCGGACTCGTTACGGCTCCGCACGTCGGCATACAGCGACAGATTCGCGCCGAGTTTCACGACGGCTCACCGGTCACCGCGGCGGCTTGCCGTCGCTTGGCTGCTTCGGCGCGTCGGGCCCACGGCACCGGATCGGTGTTGGCCGCATCAGCTACTTCGAACTTCTCGCGCGCGTCCAGTCCCATGTTCTTGTATCCGCGGGGATAGGCCGGGCCCGGGAAGCCGATCTCATTCCAGGCCCAGGGGTGGGAGTAGAAGGCCGTGCAGGCGTACCGGGTCCACAGCGACCACACGTGTGTCGCCGGCAACCCATGCCAGGACTGCCCGTCGAGCTCCTGCACCCCCTGCACCAGGGCCGCCTGCTGCTGCTGACCGAGCTGCGGGAACGACGTCCCGCCTTGGCGCTTCGCGTCGTTGTCGAGAAACGCGAGCGTCTGCCGCCAAGCCTCCGCGTCCTCCGGCATGTCGGCGTAGTGCCAACCGTCGGTCTCACCAGTCGCGAGCCGGACGTCGATCAGAGCCGCCACCGGAATGCGCGGCTCGTCGTGTTGGGCCAGTAGCTGGTCACACAACGCCTCAGCGGTGGCCTGCTCGACGCCGGTGAAGAACGACAACTCCGGTGAGGGCGTGAGCCGAGCCAACACGACGCCCGCGGTGACGGCGTCCCAGCGGTCGACCTCACTGAGCACATCGAACCCAGGAAAGCGGGGCGGTGACGAGCCGGGCGTTCGGCCCCGGTTGCGGTCAGCGATGAATACCACGCTCGGTTCACTCGCCTTCGCGGCGCAGGATCGCGGCCAAGATCCCCATCCCGCCGACCAGACTCGCCAGCAACGGGGCGAACACCGGTGGGCCTATCTCGGCGTTGTACAGCCGCATTCCGCGGCGCAACCCGCCCGGCTTCTGGGCGATCCCGCGGATGTGCAAGTACGTTCCCTGCAACCCGTTGAGGACGACCACAGCTGACGCTAGCGGTAGCACGGTTTTCGCTGCCCGCTTGGAGAAAACTCCGGCGATGCCAGCCGGGATGATCGTGGGCATGATGACCACTGGCAGCCACATCATCTTGTTGCCGAAACTCGCTGAGTCGTGGGACAGGTAGATCTCACCGGTCGTCACCGCGGCGCCGACGGCAGCAAGCGCCGACAGGGTGCGTTCGAAATGGCCGGTGCGGATGTTGGCGACCACACGGTCGACCCCGACCAGCTCGCGGCGTTGGATCAAGCTGTGGTGTGTCGGTAGGTCTGTCACGACTTCATCTTCTCGATCGTGTCGCCCACAAGTGTTTTGACGATGTCGGCCTTGTGTGGCTGACCGCGCAGGAACGCCTTGCCGAACCCGAGCGCCTGATCCTTTCCGATGACGCCAGGCATCGGCGGTTCGTTCGGATTCACGTCACAGTCCACAAGCGCCGGGCCGGGGTGTTCCAACGCCGCCTTGACTGCTGCCTCGAGCTCGCCGGGCTGGGTTACCTTCACGCCGAACCCGCCGCACGCGGTCGCCCACGGGGCGAAGTCGGCGAAGCCGTTGTGGCGCACCCCGAACTCGGGATAGCCAAGGACCATCTGCTCCCACAGGATCTGACCGTATGCCCCGTTGTTGTTGATGAAGACTTTGATCGGCAGCCCGTGGCGGGCGGCGGTGAGGAACTCCGCCATCAGCATCGCGAACCCGCCATCGCCGACGAACGCGATCACCTGGCGATCGGGAAAGGCATGCTGCGCGGCGATCGCGTACGGCAGGCCGGGTGCCATCGTCGCCAGGTTGCCGGACAGGTAGAACTCCCGGCTACCCCGGATGTCGAAGTGCCTCGCCGCCCAGGTCGCGATCGTCCCGGAGTCGCACGTCAAGATCGCGTCATCGGCGGCGTGCCGGTTGATCAGCGACATCAAATACTGGGGTGCGATCGGATGGCGTTCGGCGTTCTCCAGCGCCGCCATCTCGGCGCGCCATTCGCCCATCTCGTGCTGGCAGTTGGCCAGGAAGGTGTTGTCCTGTCGCGGCTTCAGCATCGGGAGTAGCGCCTGCAATGCCTCTTTCGCGTCCCCGATCACGGGTGCTTCGGTCGGCATCCGGTTTCCGGCTCGGGTCGGGTCGGCTTCGATCTGCACCACTCGCACTTTGTCGGGCTGCGGAAGATGCTTCGTGTAGGGGAAGTTGGTGCCGACCATCAACAGCGTGTCGATCTGCTGCATGAGGCGTTCGCTGGGACGGGTGCCGAGCAGGCCAATGCCACCGGTGGTGAACGGCGAATCATCGGGCACCGCCGCCTTACCAGGCAGTGTCTTCACGATTGGCGCCTGCAGCAGTTCTGCGAGCGCGAGGAGTTCGGCGCGGGCATGCAAAGCCCCGGCGCCCGCCAAGATCGCGATCTTGCTGCCGGCCTGGAGCACCTCGGCAAGGCGACGCAAGTCGGTCTCACGCGGCCGGCCGGGCGCTTCGAAGAAGACGGCTGAGGTCTTGGGCGGCCGAGCTGGAGTGACGTGGTCGTAGGGATCTTCGTCGGCGGCCGCGACCTGGATGTCGTTGGGGAACGTGATGTGGCTAACCGTGCGCCGCGCGAGCGCATGCCGCACGGCGAGATCGACAAGGGTCGTGACGTGCAGCGGATTAGTGACCATCACGTCGTACTCCGCGACGTTCTCGTACAGCTTTTCCAGGTGCACTTCCTGCTGGTAGCCGGTCCCGAGCAAGGTCGTCTCCTGCATGCCGGTGATTGCCAGCACCGGCATATGGTCAAGCTTCGCGTCGTACAGGCCGTTCAGCAGATGCACCCCCCCGGGCCCGGACGTGGCGATGCAGACGCCGAGCCGGCCCGTGGTCTTCGCATGCGCGCATGCCATGAACGCCGCCGCCTCCTCGTGGTGCACCAGCACGAACTTCAGCTTGTCCTGATGACGGCGCAGCGCCTCGAACAAGCCGTTGATTCCGTCACCCGGAAGACCGAAGATCGTGTCGACCCCCCAGTCGATGAGCCGGGTCACCAACGACTCCGCGGCGATCTGCTTCACAACTCCTCCTCGACAGCTGACCGGCGCTGAGCACCCGCTGCAGCCCGTCCTTCTATCGTCCCCCGATATTTCGGGCTCACACCCCGCCCGACGCTGTCCACAGACGCAACCGCCGGTTGCCGGTGTCCGCACGGGGTAGTAGCTGCATGATCGCTGGGCACCCCTTTCGGTCTGTGCAGGGTTGGGAAGGTTGCGAGACATGGCGGATTCCACTTCCCGGCGCGGTCCGGATCGATTCGACCCAGCTAGACGCGACGCACCGGCGGGTTCGAGCGTGTCACCGGATACGGTGCGCAGCTTCCGGAACGAGCTGACGGTTGGGGAGGATTCGATTGATCCAGCGACGTGGGCCGGCTCGGTGCCGGTGGCCCATGGCATCGCTCCGCGCGTTCGAATCGGGCGCAACAGGTGGTTCAACCTGTTGTGGTTGTTGCCGATCGGGTTCGTCGGACTGATCGTCGCGGTCGCCGCCGCGAAGGGCCTTCGCGATACGCCCTCTGTGCAGCGGTTCATCGTGCGCTATCCCGGGACTCTGCCGGCGACGAGTGCGTCACCAAAGCCGGGGCTGCCGATCTGGGTCGGCGTGCAGCACTTCTTCAACCTGTTTTTGCTGATCTTCATCATCCGGTCAGGGGTGCAGATTCTGTCTGACCACCCTCGGCTGTACTGGACGCGGCACAGCACACCGGGCAAGGACTGGTTCCGGATCCAAAAGCCGGTGCCCGACGATCCGCTGTGGACGGCGAAGAAAGACTCCATCAGCCTGCCCGGACAGGTTGGGCTGCCGGGCATTCGGCACTCGATCGGCCTCGCCCGCTGGTGGCATCTGGGCACCGATGTGCTGTGGCTTCTCAATGGGCTCGTCTTCTACGTTCTGCTGTTCTCGACTGGACAATGGCGGCGGCTGGTGCCGACCAGCTGGAAGGTGTTTCCCGACGCGGTGTCGGTAGTGATCCAATACCTGTCGCTGAACTGGCCGGTGGAAAACGGCTGGACGGCCTACAACGCCATGCAGCTGATGGCCTACTTCATCACCGTCTTCGTCGCCGCGCCGCTGGCGTTCCTCACCGGCCTGGGTATGTCACCCGCGCTGTCGACCAGGTTCAAGCCGATCAGCAAGATGCTGAGCATTCAAACCGCGCGCTCTCTGCATTTCCTAGTATTGGTTTGGTTTCTGCTTTTCATCGTTATCCATGTCACGTTGGTGTTTACGACCGGGTTGCTCCGCAACCTCAACCACATCTTCGCCGGGCGAAATGACGACAGCTGGATCGGATTTTGGATCTTCGCCGCATCGATGGTCGTCGTCATCGTCGGCTGGGTCGCGGCGACCCCATTCACCATGCGGCACCCTCGCGTCGTGCAACGAGTCGGCTTTGCGCTGATCGGCCCCACCCAGCGACTCTTCGAACACCTCGATGCGACCCCGGGCCAGTACAACGAGAAAGACATCTCGCCCTACTTTTGGCACAACGGCCAGTACCCAGACTCCGACGAATACAAGGCCTTGTTCGACAGCGACTTCGCGGGCTACCTGCTACGCGTAGACGGTCTAGTCGACAACCCCGTCGAACTCGACATGGCGCAACTGCGGGCACTGCCGTACCACGAGCAGATTACCCAGCACTTCTGCATCCAAGGCTGGTCCGGTATCGCCAAATGGGGTGGCGTGTCGATGCAAACGATCATCGATGTGGTGCGGCCCCAACCAGAGGCGAAATGGGTCGTCTTCTACTCCCTCGGCGATGGCCCGGACAAAGGTATCTACTACGACGCCCACCCGATCGAGCAGATGAGCTACCACCTCACAATGCTCGCCTACGACATGAACGGTGAGCCGTTGTCGTTCGGCCACGGTGCGCCGTTGCGGTTGCGAAACGAGACGCAACTCGGCTTCAAGCAGGTCAAGTGGATTAAGGGGGTGGAGTTCGTCGCGCACTACTCCGAGATCGGCGGCGGCTTCGGCGGCTACAACCAAGACCATGAGTTCTTCGGCTACCGCCAATCCATCTAAGACCGACCAGGAGGGATCTCGATGGAGAAGTTTTCGTTGACGGCACTTGCACGACAGCAGCTCGAACTGGCAAAGAACACGTCCAGCGGCCGCGCCTCGCACACCGTCTACGGCGGCCACGAGCACGCGCTGCGACAAACCGTGATCGCCCTCGCCGCCGGTCAAATGCTCGACGAACACGAGAACCCAGGCGAGGCAACCATCCACATCCTCACCGGACGGGTTCGGCTAGCCGCCGGTGACACCTCCTGGAACGGTTCGCCCGGAGACCTGCTGGTGGTGCCCGACGCTCGGCACACCCTTGAGGCCGTCGAGGATTCCGCCGTCCTACTCACGGTCGCCAAGAACCTCTCGCCGCAAGACTCATCGAGCTAGCGGACGGGCACGAAACCGAATCTTCGAAAAGCTTCGGCTGAAAGGCTTCGTGTAAGATGACTATTTACACCGTCGGCCACTCGACTCGGGCGATCGAAGATTTCGTGGCGCTGCTGAACGCATTCGATATCGAGACCGTAGTCGACGTTCGAACGATCGCCCGCTCTCGCCACAACCCGCAATACAACGAAGCCGAACTGGACGCGAGCCTTCGGGCGAACGGTATCTCTTACCTTCGCCTCACAGGCTTGGGCGGCCTTCGTCACACCGCCAGCGCGTCGGTCAACAAAGCCTGGCAGAACCTCTCGTTCCGCGGCTACGCCGACTATATGCAGACACCCGAGTTTCTCGACAGTCTCGGGCTGCTGACCCGCATCGCAGCCGGGAAACGGACGGTCATCATGTGCGCCGAGGCCGTCCCGTGGCGGTGCCACCGGTCCCTGATCGGCGACGCCTTGCTGATCCGGGGCATGTCCGTCGAAGACATCTTCACGGAGAAGTCGATCAGGCCGCACCGGTTGACGGCGTTCGCCCGGATAGCCGGCAACACGATCAC
>DATCDK010000276.1:0-2999 GCA_036510735.1 Acidothermaceae bacterium
TGATCGCGAGGATCTCGGGCTGCCGTGGTTTCAGCCACCCACCAAGCGTCGTGCCGAGCACGCTGCCGAGTGCGGCGCACGCGACGATGACGCCGAGATCGCCAGTCGCGTGGAGCCCACCGAGGGGATGCCGCCGCACCAGGAACGCAAGAAAAAGGGTGAGGAAACCGTTGAATGCGCGAAGCCCTGCTCCCGCGCGGAGCATCGTGGTCATGCGTGGGCCGATGCCGCGAAGCGGCGGCAAGATCCGGCGATAGGTCGAACGAGGGATGGTCGCCTCGCGGCGCGAGCCGCCGTCAACGGATTCGACAGGAGGCCGAGCCCGCGGCCGGCGGCGTAACCGCACCTCGCCCTCGCTGGAGTCGACCCGCTCGGGCAGCCTGATGGCGAAGACTGTGCCACCCAGGTAGACGACCGCGCAGAGCCGCAACGTCCATGACGGCGAGTCGGTCGCCCAGGTCAGACCCTGGCCGATCGGTGCAGCAACGGTCGCAGCCAGCACGCCCCACAGCGTGAGTCGGGCGTTGCCGCGGACCAGCGTCACGTTCGGTGGCAGCACCCGTGGAACGACCGCGCTTCGGGACACCCCATAGGCCTTGGAGCAGACAAGCGCGCCGAACGCCGCGGGGTAGAGGGCGAAGGCACCCTTCGAGCCGACGGCGCCGGCCATCACCCACGCGAGGAATGCACGAAGGATCAGTGTCGTGGCCAGCGCGTAGCGGCGGCCATTGCGGAACCGGTCAAGCAAGGGGCCGATGACCGGTGCGATGAGCGAGAACGGCGCCATCGTGATGAGTAGGTAGAGCGCGACCCGGCTACGTGCTTGGTCGACCGCAACGGAGAAGAACAAGGTGTTCGCCAGCGCGACCGTGAGGAGGGCGTCCCCGGCGCTTTGAATGGCGTGCAGGTCGATCAGGCTCGCCAGCCCGCTCGCGTCGGCGCCCTCAGCGCGTGTCGAACGGGTGAACCAACGACCGGCAGAGCCTCCCGCGACGGCGAGCACGTGCACGGCCTTGCGGCCGACGCCGCCGTGATCGCCGTCGTGGTCGCCGTCGTGGTCGCCGTCCTCGGGAGGCCGGGTCGTGCGGGGGTCAGACACGGGCATCAGTCAACTACTCACAGGCCGCGCGCGCGATGCATGCGAGAATCATGGACTGTGACCGACACTTCGCTCGACATCGCCGTGCAATCTGTCGGTAATGGCGACCCGGTCGTGCCCGACGCGGTGTGCGCCGCGGCCGTCGATCTCGCCCGCGATGCCGCCCAGGCGGTTGCCGGGCGCTCTCCAGTCGGCGAGCACGAGGGTGTCGAAGCGGACGACGAGCGGATCGTCACGCACTTCTTTTCCGGTACAGATCGGGCGTACACCAACTGGCGATGGGCCGTGACCGTCGTCCGGGCTCCTCGTTCGAAGCACGTCACTGTTGATGAGGTCGTGCTGCTGCCCGGGTCAGGCGCGTTGCTCGCGCCGCCTTGGGTGCCGTGGAGCGAGCGGCTCCAGGCGGGTGACCTCGGGATCGGCGATGTGCTGCCCACTTCTGCCGACGACCCGCGGCTGGTGCCTGGGTATGCCGGCGTCGGCCCCCATGACGAGACCGATGACGTCGACACGTTCGACGCCCTTGTCAGCGACATGTGGCTCGGTCGCCCGCGGGTGCTCTCGGAGTACGGCCGAGTCGAGGCCGCCGACCGCTGGTACGACGGCGACCACGGGCCGCAGGCGCCGATCGCGCGCGCCGCCGACCTGCACTGCGCTTCGTGCGGATTCTTGACGCTGATGCGAGGAACGCTCAGCCGCATTTTCGGCATCTGCGCCAACGAGTACGCACCCGATGACGGCCGGGTGGTCTCCTTCGACCACGGCTGTGGCGCCCACTCCGAGGCCCTGGTCGCGCAGACCGAGCCGTTGCGCACCCCCGATGACGCGACGCCCGAGGACGAAGTGCTCGCGATCGACGCGTTCACCGTCGACCCGGTCGTCGACGCTCCGGTGATCGACCTTCCCGCCGACGACGAGTTGCCGGACGACGGGGTGCTCGAGGACGTGCGCGACGAGACGCCTGATGACGCGACGCTCCAAATCGACAACAGGCAGCAAGGCGAGCTGCTGCACGACGAGACAGCCGCCGACGAACTGCCGGACGACACGATCCCTACCGACGCGGGCGCGCACTGAACGATCCGTTCGGCACGGCGGCCCTGCGGGACGATCCGTTCGGCACTGTCGCCCTGCGGGCGAACGTGCTGGCCGCGTGGGCCGCATCGCCGGCCCGCTTCCGCGAGGACGCCAACGCCGAGGAAGACCTGGTACTTGGCGGGTACCGCGATCGGGTCTTGATCGAGCTCGCCCAAAATGCCGCTGACGCCGCGAGCAGGGCGGGCGTGCGTGGCCGCTTGCGCTTCGAGCTCAATAGCGCGGACGCCGTATTGCGCGCCTCGAACACCGGCGCACCACTCGATGCCGCGGGCGTCGAATCCGCGTCGACTCTGCGGGCATCGGCGAAGCGCGATGACGCGGCGGTCGGCCGGTTCGGCGTCGGGTTCGCAGCGGTACTTGCCGTCAGCGACGAGCCGAGCATGCTCACCAACTCGGGTTCCGTTACCTGGGCGCTCGCCCGCACGCGGGCCGACCTCGCGTCGATTCCCGAGCTTGCTGACGAGGTACGCCGTCGCGGTGACGCGTTGCCGGTCTTGCGACTGCCCTACGCCAGCGACGCGCGTCCGTCTGCTCAGGGCTTCGACACCGAGGTCGTGCTGCCCTTGCGCGACGACGCGGCCGTCGCACTCGTACGCGGTCTGCTCGCGGACATCGACGCGGTGCTGCTACTGACGCTGCCGTCGCTCGCCTCCGTCGAGATCGTCATAGACGGCACCGCGCGTGAGCTGACGGCGGAGCCAACCTCAGACGGTGTGGTCGTCGACGGCATCCGCTGGATCGTGCAGGAGACCACAGGTCGACTCGACCCGGACCTGCTGCGCGACAGACCCGTCGAAGAGCG
>DATCDK010000277.1:0-10098 GCA_036510735.1 Acidothermaceae bacterium
GTGCGCGGCCACTCTAGGCCTGGTTGCCGGATGGCTCACGGCGCCTTTGATCGACGGACCAGGTGCTGGCCTGATCGGTGCCCCGAATGCCCCGTCGCTTACCGCATCTACTGTGGGCTTGGTTGTCGCCTTGGCTCTCGGGGTCGCGATCCTCGCGACATTCGTTCCTGCGATCCGCGCCGCGCGTACGAGCACGGTTGCGGCGTTGAACGATGCTGCGCGCCCGCCACGGCGTCGTGCATGGGTGATCGCAGTGTCGGCGAAGCTTCCCGCGCCGCTGCTGCTCGGCTTTCGGCTCGCTGCACGCCGTCCGCGACGACTCATACTAAGCATCTTCAGCGTTGCCGTCACCACAAGTGGTCTCGTCACCGTGCTCATCATTCATGCGGCTGGGTCGAACTGGTCACTCGGCCCGCAAGTCATGCGAGTGACCAGCATCATCTCGGTCATGCTGATCGCGCTTGCCGCGGTGAACGCCATCTTCATCGCGTGGACGACGGCGCTTGATGCACGACACTCGGCAGCGCTTGCCCGTGCGCTAGGAGCTACTTCGCAGCAGATCACCACCGGCTTGACGACCGCGCAGCTACTCCCCGCACTGGTCGGAGTACTTCTCGGTATCCCTGGTGGTATTGCCATTTACAACAATCCGAACCACACCGGGGCGACGGCGCTGCCCCCTGCGTTCTGGACTGTCGCGACGATCGTCCTCACGCTGCTCGCCATCGGTGCGCTCACCGCCGTCCCGACTCGCATTGGTGCGCGCCGCGCCGTCGCCGACGTACTACAAGCGGAAGCCGCATAACCTGCCGTTGGGCTAGGACAAACCGAGCGCTGTTGCGACCGACGCGATGTAGTCGATGTGGGCGTCGATGGAGTCCAAGCCCAGGCCCATGGTGACGACCGACAGGTGAGTACCTCCTGCGTCACGCCAACTGTCGACCTCTGCTCGAAGACTGCCGACACCGTCACGCGGGCGAACCACGCACTCTGCTCCGAAGTCTTCGACAGACCGGCCGTGGTCGTGCAGGCGACCGCGCAGCCACGTCCAGTTGTCGAGGACGCGGTCGACACCTCCGCCGCCGAAGAAGATGAAGCCGTCGCCGTAGCGGGCGGCACGGTCGAAGGCCGCTTCGCCGTACCCACCGAGCCAGATCGGGATCGAGCGCGTGGGTTTCGGTACGAGGACAGCTCGATCGATCCGGTCGAAGCGGCCCTCGAAGTCAACGACTGGCTCGGTGAAGAGTCGGCGGAGCAGTTGGATCTGCTCTTCTTGTCGTGCACCGCGGGTGTGGAAGTCCTGCCCGAGCGCCTCGTACTCGACCGGGTTCCAACCGATGCCCACACCAAGGCGCAACCGGCCACCAGAGAGCAGATCAACGTCAGCCGCTTGGCGTGCCACAAGCGCCGTCTGACGTTGCGGCAGGATCAAGATTCCGGTGGTGAACTCAATGCGCTCGGTGATGCCGGCTAGATAGGCGAACATCACGAGCGGGTCGTGGAACGGGTCGTGCTCGGTATAAGGGCCTGTCAGCGGCGGTGTTCGGTCGGCGTGCACCGCGCCGAGCACGTGGTCATAGGCCAACAGGTAGTCGAAGCCCAAGTCTTCGACCGCTTTCCCAATCCGCCGAACAGCGACGGGATCGCCACGAAGCTCAGTCTGGGGATAAACAACACCGATCTGCATAGGCACCAGCCTTCCATGGACGGATGCCTTCGTGCTCTCGGCCCCTGAACCGACCGAGTGACCGCCGTCTAAACGATGTCGCGGCGGCGGAGGACGAACGTTGCGAGCGCATGGATACCGACCACGCCGACGAGCAGCAGCAGTCCAGCGGTGGCGATCGTGTGGCCGGGCCCCACTCCCCCCGGACCGTTGCTCGCGTTCGCACTGGCCGCGACCCAAGACAGCGAGTCGTTGAGCAGAAGCCATCTGCCGACGTCGGGGGCCACGGCGACGACGGCGCGCTCGATGACCACCAGGTACACCAGTGCGCCGATAAGGGCGGCCGTTGTGCTGCGTCCGATGGCGGCGCAGGACACGCCGATCGCGCAGGCAGCAGCTGCGAGCAATGCTGATCGCATGGCGAGAGCGATCACCGAGGCGTAGGCGGTGCTGTGACCCGTTGCGTGGGCAAAGGCCGCCGGCAGCAGCGCCAGCACCAAAAGGGCCATGGCGGCCAGTGATGCGCAGAACGCGAAGCCCGCACAAGTGGCCGCGCGTGAGAAGAGCACTCGAGCGCGGCGTGGCTCCCACGTAAGCAGGGTGGTCAGGGAACGGCTGGTGTAGTCGGCACCGAGCAACGATGCACCGAAGATGAATCCCGCGAGGACCAGAGGCCCGCTGAAAGTCGCGAATGCGTTCGGTATACCAGTGCGCACGTTGAACGGGTGCTTCGCGGTGTGCTGGAAGTCGACGATGCCAACTGCGACGATGACGACGACAGTGACGATGGCAAGAACAACGGTCATGGACCGCCACCTGATTCGGCGCAGATCGGCTGCGAATAGATCGATCATCGATCGACGTCCGGTGACGTGAGACCGAAGAAGACAGCCTCTAACGTCGGCCTCTCGTGACGAATCTCGTTCACGTACAGCCCTTTGGCGGCAAGGATTTCGGTCACCCGCGCAGCGTCGGCCGGATCGTGGGTCACCCGCAGACTGCCATCAACAACGGCCGCCTCGATTCCCGCCTCGGCGAGTGCGTTTTGGGCAGCATGCAGGTCCGCGACGCCGACGATGAGCGTGCCGACGCCCGCGGTGGCCAGGACGTCACGAATCGGGCCAGAGGCGACGCACCTGCCGGCATCGATCACGGCGACACGATCACACGTCTTCTCGACCTCATCGAGCAGGTGACTGGAGACGATGACCGTGCGTCCCTCGGCCGCCAACCCGAGCAGCAGTTGGCGGATACCCGCGATGCCAGCTGGGTCGAGTCCGTTTGACGGCTCGTCCAGCACGACAACCTCAGGATCCCGCAGTAGCGCTGCGGCGATGCCGAGTCGCTGACGCATACCGAGCGAGTAGGTGTTGACGGGATCGTCGGCGCGATCGGCCAAGCCGGCAGCGAGAAGGGCACGGCCAACACCGGCTGGCCCGATCTTGTCGAGGCGTGCAAGCAGCGCAAGGTTGCGGCGACCGGACATGGTTCCGGTTACCCCTGGCGTCTCGATGAGTGCGCCGACGCGGCCAATGACTCGATGGAGATCACGCCCGCTGTCGGCACCTAGAACCCGGCACACACCAGAGGTCGGACGAACAAGACCGAGCATGCAACGCAACGCCGTCGTCTTGCCTGCGCCGTTCTCACCGAGCAATCCAAAGACGCCGCCTGCGGGAACTGCGAGATCGAGCCCGTCCAAGGCGAGCCGCCGCCCGTAGCCCTTGGTTACCCCGATCAGTTCGATGACGGCGCCGACTACCGGCGGCCCGACCATCACCGCAGGGCGACGAGTGACGAGTGCCAGGCCCTCAGGGCTTCTCTCAGCCGAGCGGTGTCTCCGTCGCTGGCTGAGCGGACGGCCAACGAACCACCACACCGCAACGACGAGCAGCACCGGAACAAAAAGGATCACGAGGGAGGACGACCGCCTACGGGCACGATACTAACTCTACATAGGTAGAGTAGGGGAACGCAAGGTGCGGCCCCCATGAGCTCTGGCGCAACGCATCGGCGTGAGCGGCAACGCCTGCAGTTCCGACGCAAACACATTGCGGTCGAAGAACGAGACCTGTGACGCTCGCGTCGTGGACATGCATTCCGGCCAACTGACCGTGACAGTGGCGACCGTGCGCGAGTTGGTGGACGAGCAGTTTCCGGCGTGGCAGCGCCTACCGATTCAAGCGGTCGACTCGCAGGGCACGGTGAATGCAATCTTTCGGATCGGCAACGAGTTGGCGGCTCGGTTCCCGCTTCAAGGGTCGGACGGCGGGGCGGTGCTGCAGTCGCTGGCGTCGGAAGCGGACGCCGCACGCGAACTGCTGGGTCGCACACCGTTTGCGACACCTAAGCCAATCGCGCTTGGTGCGCCCGGAGCGGGTTACCCACTTCCGTGGTCTGTGCAGACGTGGCTGCCTGGCGTTGTCGCGACGGACGACGACCCCGGTGAATCTGTCGCGTTCGCGCACGACCTGGCTGAGTTCGTAAAAGGTGTCCACGCAATTGACACTCGGGGCAGGTCGTTTCGTGGGACGGGTCGCGGCGGCGACCTGCAGGCTCATGACGCGTGGGTGGAGACGTGTTTTCGCGAGAGCGAGCAGATTCTCGATGTTCCGCGACTGCGCGACATGTGGGAGGCGATGCGGCAGCTACCGCGTCGGTCCGCTGATGTGATGACACATGGCGACCTGATTCCCGGAAACCTGCTAGTGGCCGACGGGCAGCTGGTCGGGATCATCGACGTCGGGAGCCTGGGACCCGCTGACCCAGCACTTGACCTCGTCGGCGCGTGGCACGTGCTCGAGGCCGGCCCACGACAAGCGTTTCGTGATGACCTCGGATGCGGCGATCTCGAATGGGAGCGCGGCAAGGCGTGGGCCTTCGAGCAATCGATCGGTGCAGTTTGGTACTACCTTGAGAGCAACCAGGCCATGAGTCGGATGGGCCAACGCACGCTGGATCGCATCTCGGTGGACGACTCCTCAGGCCTCGTCTGAGGCGGCAACGTAGCTCCGATACACGCTAAGCAGCGCGCGCTTTTGGGCCTCACTGAGACGACGGTCGCTACGGATCGCGGCCTCGGTGGTCTCCAAGACCTGCTCGTCGCCGTCCGCGCCCTCGTTCACAAGACCCGCCTGCTTGAGCAAGGTCTCGGCCGAGACGTTCAACGCCTCGGCGATCGACTTGAGCACTCGCATCGAAGGCTCATGCAGACCGCGTTCGATCTGGCTGAGGTAGGGATTGGACACCTCGGTCAGCGCGGACAACTGGCGCAGCGACAGATTTGCCATCTGTCGTTGCGCTCTGATGAAGCTACCGAGAATGTTCGGCTCGTCATCCGGCTTCGCGGACACCGCTGCTCTCCTTCGATGGCTCTGCCGATGCGGCCTTCCCTTCAACGCGCGGCCTCACATATAGAGCCCGCCGTTCACACCAAAGACCTGCCCTGTGATGTAGCTGGACTCGGGATCCGCGAGGAACTCCACCATCCTCGCGATCTCCCCCGGTTCGCCAAAGCGGCCGAGCGGGATCGTGGCGGCGATCTTGTCATGAAGTTCGGGAGTCAGCGCGGAGGTCATGTCGGTCGTGACGAAGCCGGGAGTGACCGAGTTCACGGTGATGCCCTTGCGGGCCGTCTCCAGCGCCAGGCTCATCGTGAGGCCGAAGAGGCCGGACTTCGCAGCCGCGTAGTTAGCCTGGCCTATGTTGCCGGACGAGCCGATGACAGAACTGATATTGATAATCCGCCCGTATCCCCTGTCCAGCATGTGCTGAAGGACTGCGTGGCATAGGTAGAACGCGCCGGACAGGTTGACGGTGACAACGCGGTCCCAGTCCTGCGGCGTCATCTTGCGCACGGTCTTGTCAATGTTGATACCGGCGTTGTTGACCAGGACGTCGAGCCTGCCGTGCCAGTCGATGACCTCGCTGATCACCCTTGCGCAGTCCTCGCTGAAGCCGATGTTGCCCTGGTGGATGCTCGCGCCGGGATGCTTGTCGAGGAATTCCTGTGCGGCGTCCTTGCCTCGGGAGTAGCCGACCGCGACGGTGACCCCGCGATCGGCAAGCCGCTCGCTGATGGCGAGCCCGATGCCCCGCCCTCCTCCTGTGACGAAGGCGACCTGCCCTGACATGTCGGCCATACGGGCCTCCTCGATGCATTGCACCGGGCGATCGGCGGACGTCGGTCCCCTAAAAGCAACGTAGTCGTGCCCAGTGTGCGATGTCGATGAAGAGGCCCCTCGAAAGCCACGTCCGCAGGCTTTCGTCAGCCAAAAGCGACGTGCACGTCGTCGGATGCCCACGGCCGATCCGCCGGTTCCGCGAAGTCCGCGCGCCCGCCCGCAACGTTCGTCGCCGGCGTCTGCAGATCGACTACGGCTGGATCCAGCCGCATGACCACGTACCCGGCCACCGCGCCGGCACCGAATCCCGGTGCGAAGATGCGCGCGGGCTGGGTGATGACACCGTCACGAACAGCGTCATGCATGGCGAGCGGGATACTCGCGGACGAGGTGTTGCCGACCCGCTCGATGTTGAAGTAAAGACTGTCCGCGCTAAGCCCGGCCTGTTGCGCGAGCTGTGTCACCATCGTCTTGTTGGCCTGGTGCGGAACAATGAGGTCGATGCTCTCGAGCAGCGACGCCTTGACACCGTCCGGGTCGGGCAGCGCAGTAATCTCCTCCATCATCTGGTTCAGGTAGCGACCCGCCAGTGCCTTCACCTCCGGCCCGTAGACCGTGATGTTGTTGTCGAAGACGGGGTTGGGCCAGATGATCGAATTGACCTCGGACGCCGGGCCGCTCGCGTACGTCTGCAGGTAGTCGATGTCGGGCGGCTCGCCGGCCGGGGCTGGTCCGATGACGAGCGCTCCCGCGCCGTCCCCGAAGATCATGCGTGATGGCCGCACATTGCCGATCTTGTCGGAGAATTTCTCCACGCACACGAGCAAGACAGGCCGCTCAACCTCCTGCAGCAGCCTGGTCGCCTCGGCGAGGCCGTACGGCAGGCCTGCGCAGGCCGCGACAATGTCGCACGACGCGTGCGTCTGGTAGATCCCGAGTTGCCCGGAGATGTAGGTCGCGACGGAAGGTATCAGTCGCGAGCTGGTGCAGGTGCACACCAGCACGGCGCCGATCTCCTCGGGCCCGCGCTGGGCTTTGGCCAGCGCCGCCTGCGCGGCCCGCAGCGCCAGTTCCTCCATGGTCAACGAGGTGTAGCGACGCTGCTCGATCCCCGTCTTGGCGCGGATCTCGTCGGCACCCATCGGCGACCAGTTGTAGGCAGCATTGCGAATCAAGTCCTCGTTGCTGCAGATCTGATCGCCGTGCACGACGGCCAATGCCTCGATCCTGGGCATGACCATGAACTGCCGGCGGATGTCGATCGCGGCGTAAGGCCGCACGGGTCGCTTCGCCTCCGCCGCCTCCGTCGCGGGGGTCGCAGGCGTCGCCGGTCTGGTCGCGACGCGTTCCAGACGACGCAGAAAGCCCCTGACTTCCTTGTCACGCGGGTAGAACAGCACCACGTAGTCGTCGTCCTTGAGCTGCCCGACCTCAGCGAGTTCGACCTGCGCGCGATCCCATGGGTACTGGTTGTGCAAGACCATGGCCCAGCGATGCAAAGCCTGCAGCTCGGGTACGTCCTCGTAGCAGTCGACGATGTCGGAGAACTCGTAGACGGGGTAGTCAGGATCGTACTTCGGCAACCGGAACGTCAGAGTGCTGGGATTGGCCAGGCACTCGACGACCGTCGGCTTGATTGCGGGCAGCGTGGTCCCGTGGTGCTTGCGATGTCCGTAGACGTCGAACAGGACGTCGAAAATGCGGTCCTCGACGGCGACATCCCAGCGCGCGGGAAGCATCGGGTACCCAGCTCGGACCGCGGCCACCTTTCTGTCGCCGTCCTCCCACGGCGTGAGCGCCGGCAAGAATACGTCCGATCGCGTCCGGGGCACGTCGCCCCACCGCGTCGGGCGCTTGTCGTACATGGTCATCGCGAAACGGTTCACCCAGAACAGGTTGAGGGCGATATCGCGCAGTAGTGCGTAGCGACTTTCGTAGGTCCCGTTCTCGAGGTGGTTCATGATGTCGGTGCCCGTGGGCGCCTTTGTCTCGAAGTCGCGGCGGACCACGCGGTCGAGTTGCTCGAGGCTCTCCAACGCCGAGAAGTCGAGCTCTGGCATCAGGTTGGACGGAAACACCATTTGCCCGTGGCGGTTGAGAACAAAGGCTTGCATGCAGATTCCTCCCAGAATTCCTTTGGGCCGGACGTATTTGAGCTAGCAGCGCTACCGGCCCACGGAACGTTCCATCCCTCTCTCGACCGCATCGATGAGGTGCGGTCGAAGCCGGCGGGCCGCGATGATGGCGTGCACGGAACCCACCTGCAGCGCCCGTTCGATGTTGTGCACGTGCTCGAACTCGGCCGCGACTTCGCCGAGCTTTTCCGAGCGAACCGTGGTCCTCGCAGCAGCAAGTTCACCGAGCAGACGGCGCCGCTCCCCGTCGTCCGCCGTCGTTAGCGCAGTCTCGGGATCGCACACGCGCGGGTCGGCAGCCGTGCGCCTATTGACCTCGCTGGAGAACACCACCGCAGCGGCCGGCGCGCCACCGATCACCGAGGCGAACGAGCCCTCGATTGCGATCACCTCGATGTTGTCGTTGAGAACTCCGGAGAAGACGACGAACGCTCCGCCGTGGTAGCGCGAGATGACGCAAAAGACCACCGGGCCAACGAAATTCACCATGGCCCGACCGATTTCGGCCCCGTACTCGAGCTGCATGTTGGCAAGGGATTCGGGCGAGCCGTCGAAGCCGGAGAGATTGGCCAGCACCACGAGCGGCCGGTTGCCGCTGCAGGCGTTGATAGCGCGCGCGGTCTTCTTCGACGAACGCGGGAACAACGTGCCGGCAGTCCAGTGGTCAGGACCGTCGCTCCGATAGCTCCCGCTTCGCTGAATCGGCCGAGACTCGATGCCCAGCACCGTGACGGGGTGACCACCGAGATGTGCGTCGTACACGACGACGGTCTCGGCGTCCTGCATACCTGCCCACCGCTCCAGCACCGGGTGATCCTGATCGACGACGGCGTGCATGACCGTGCGGATGTCGAACGGCTTCTTGCGTTCGGGATTCATCACCGGCGAGAAGATGTCGCCGACGGTCGTGAAGTCGCTCGACGGATGCGTATGCGGGAAGCTGCACACGTCACGCTCGCGAGGGTCGTTCGTGTCGGCCGCCCTCCCCCAGCGTTCGCCGGGCGCGACGTACGTGTGCTCGTAGTGAGCGAACAGCAGATCGCAGGCGGCCGTGAGATTGGGCGCCCAGTACTGGGCTTGGCCGTTGGGCCCCATGACCCGGTCGTAGCCGCCAATCCCGAAGTTGTCCTCCGCCGACACTCCGCCTGAGTAGTCGAGTGAGTGCTTCCCGGTGAGCACCATTGCGCCGTCTGGCGTCATGACGAGGATGCCTTTGGTGTGCATCAGCATGGTGGCCTCTGCATTCCAGTACGGCTGCGCACCCACATTGATGCCGGCGACGATGACGTTGACCTCGCCGCCGCCCTGCGTGAACGTGATCAGCCGCCGCAGCGCGCGCGCCACCCAGTCCATGTTCTCGGTACCGCTGTCCATCGAGATCCTGGCCCCCGACGAGAGCGCGAACCACTCGACGGGGACACCGCGCTGCTCCGCGAGGTCGAGGGCGGCGACGACGAGCGCACACTCGGGCTCGGCGACCGTACCGAGGGCCTTGGTCGGATCGCCGAAGAGAGCCACTCTGGTCATGCCCTCCGGATAACGCGCCGTCGGCGTGCTCACCACGCCGGTCACGATCCCCGCACGGTTGCGACCCGGCGGTCGCTCGACAGGCACGAGGCGCCCGGCGTCGTCCAGGTCGTGCTCGACGAACGTGCCGTCGGGGCCTGTGAGAAGCGGCACCAACTCGTACGGATAGACCGTGCCGCGGGCGCGCGAACGCAGCACCTTCAAGGTGTAGTCGTCGAGCGGGCGGAGGGGCTGCGTCGGGCGGTCGGTCACTGTCACGCCCACTCCCGCACCCGGCCGGTAGGAAAACCGCAGAGCGACATCGCGGGGCTCGACCCCAGGCTCTTCCTGCAACCGCGACAACAACGCGATCTCTTCGAGGCCGGCGCCGAACGTGAGCGGCGTGGTCGCATGCACCACGCTTACGACCTTTGACAGCGGAAGCTCCATCAAAGGCCACGCATAGAGGACGATCCGATTGTGATCGAGCCGCCGCCCCGTGCCGCGCTGTGACTGCGCGCGCCTGATCCCGTCGAGGCAGGCGGTGACCACCCGCTCGATGGCAGGGAACCCGATGATCTCGCCGGTGTCGTCGCGCAGCGGCGTCATGTCCCGAACCTCTGCCAAGGCGATCAGCCGCTCGTCGTCCTTGTTCTCCTTCGCGACC
>DATCDK010000278.1:0-3501 GCA_036510735.1 Acidothermaceae bacterium
GGCCGCTCTTGGCTCTGTCACAGCACCCTAACCAAGCTGACGGGCAGAGGTGAACCGTGCTCGTTCAGCCGACAGCGATCAGCTCACCGGTCGCGCGAGTTGTCGTTCGGGTCGCCTAGCCTGGCGTCCGTGACCGTCCACCAGTTGTCGCGAACGGACGCCCGCCAAATCGCCGTCCGCGCGCAGCTTCTTGATGCGAACCGGCCGACCGACCTGCTCGACACCGTCCGTCACCTCACGCTGTTGCAGGACGATCGGACGGCAGTCGTCGCGCCCAATGCTGAGCTCGTCATCTGGAGTCGGTTGGGGTCGTCGTGCCCGCGAACCGCAGTCGCCGAGGCTGTCGATGAGCAATCGCTGATCGACGTCCAGGGTGTGCTCAGGCCCGCCGAGGACATCGCGCTGTATCGCAGTGAAATGGCTGAGTGGCCCGGCGTCACTGAGGATCCAGACTGGCGTCAGAGTCGGGCGGCGTGGGTGCGAGCCAACGAAGCCTTTCGGCAGGATCTGATCGATGAGCTGCGGCGCGAAGGACCGCTGACGTGGCGCGAGTTGCCCGACACCTGCATCGTCTCGTGGCGCTCGACGGGTTGGAACAACAACCGCAACGTCGCGATGATGCTTGAGATGCTGGTGCGGCGCGGTGAGGTAGCAGTTGCGGGCCGTCGCGGGCGTGACCGATTGTGGGATCTCGCGTCGCGCGTTTATCCCGATGACGATGTCATCCCCACGGCGGAGGCACTTGGCATCCGTAACGAGCGTCGGTTGCGTGCGATGGGTATCTCGCGAGCCCGTGGAGTGGCGAGCCAAGTGGAGCCAAACGGCGTCGAAGAGGTCGGCGAGGCAGCTGTCATCGAGGGCGTCAGAGGGGAATGGCGGGTCGATCCGACATATCTCGGCGACGCATTCATTGGTCGCGCGGCGATCATCTCTCCGATCGACCGACTTATATTCGACCGCCAACGAATGACGGACATCTTCGAGTTCGACTACAACCTCGAGATGTACAAGCCCGCGGCGCAGCGACGCTGGGGCTATTGGGCGATGCCGATCCTGTACGGGGATCGCCTCGTTGGAAAGGTCGACGCCACGACCGATCTACGAGAGCACGTGTTGCGGGTCGACGCCATCCACGAGGACGTGACGTTCACGAAGACTATGACCGCGAAGGTGATGCGCGAGCTCACTGACCTTGCGCAGTGGCTGGACGTCGACTTACTACGAGCCCATCCATAAGCAGGTCGAGTAGGCGCGCTCGACCTGCCCTTTCGAGTGAAGGAATTACGTCGTCTTTTCGCTGGATACGACGAAATTCCTTCACTCGGCGAAAAAAAGGGGCGGACGGCGGGTGGGCGCGCTGGGTAGCGGCTAGCCGCGCTCGATCGCCGTCCCCAACAATCCCAGCGGCGGTGCGCCGAGGTCGAGCATCGACTTGTGGAATCGGCTGTGTGAGTAGTCGGCACCCCACGCTTGTCGCGCTTTCGCCTGTGTCTCGAGGATGACGAGCTTTCCCCACGTGTAGCGGCCGTATGTCGGATCGAACGTGGCGCGGTTGGCTTCGGATCGTGCGGCTCGCCCCGACAGGAATGCATCCGACTCGAACCTGTGCGCCGCGTCGTCCACCGTCATTGCACCGGTATGAACGCCGATCGCAGCGGCGAGGCGCGTCACCCTCACGAGACCTTCGATTGCTACCCCTGCGGCGAATCGCGGGTCACCGGCCCGGAAGCCGAGATCGAGGCTGAGTTCCTCTGTGTAGTGCGCCCATCCCTCGACGAACGCCGGCGACATCAGGATCCGGCGCACCGGTGTTGCGGCCCGACGCAGTGCCCGACCGTGCGCGAAGTGACCCGGCGATACCTCGTGCAGTGTGATGGCCGGCAGCGTCGCGCGACTGAAGATCTGCAGCCAGTCCTCGATGTCGTGGTCCGACCAGGTCGGATCGGGCGGCGTGACCCAGTAGAACGACGGCGCGTCGGGCTCTCCTGGGGCAGCCCAAGCCATCATGGCCATGGCCCATCGGCGCGACTCCGGCGCTGGCGCCACGATGCACTCGCCGTCGGTGTAAGGGACAAGGTCGTGTTCGCGAGTGAACGCGAGCACCTCGTCGACCTGCGCTTGCGCCTCGGTGAGTACGCCATCGGCGTCCGGGTGATCCGCGACGAGGGCAGCTACGGCCTGTGCGAGGCTGGCGTCAGGATCGACCCGCGCACATGCCTCACGCAGAATCGCCGTCAGCCGGTCGCGCTCACTATCGGCGATTTCTGCGAGCCGGCCGATGTCGACTGACGTTGCTTCGAAGGAACCCATCAACGATGCCAAGCCGCTCGCACCCAACGATGCGTCGGGTGAGCCGTGCTCTGCCGCGTCTTGCAGGTGCAGCATCAGTCGGGCGTGCGCGGCTAGCGCGGCTGTCGCATGCGGCTCCGCGGAGTTGACTACCGAAACCAGTCCGGTGAATGCGCCGAGGAGCGCCGCTGCCACTGGTGCAGGCACTGCGTCGAGTGCCTCGATCGTCATGTCGACCGCGTCCGGCCACTGAGCGAGGTGTGCGCGCCTCGCCGCCGCGCGGTCGCTCGCCGGCGCGTACTCGCGGTCGTAGCAGGAGAGGTCGAAATTCGGCAGGTGCGTCGCCGGGTTCGACCGATGCACCTCGAGGATGCCGAACGCGAGGCGGGCGTTGTCCTCGAAAGCACGTAGGTGGGCCTCGTCGTGCGGGTCGTCGAGCGGTGGCCCTCCGAGCTTTGCAAGACCGGCCCGGACCCCGCCCGGTGACAAGTCTTGAATCAGGCCGTCGTACTCGTGCAAGCCAGAGCCTTCGCGGAGGTCCCCCATGTACAGGTCGCAAACGGAGCGCAGTCGCTGGTCCATACCAGTCACCGTAGCGCCGCGTATGGGCTGGCGGCGTCAGTACTGACGTGCAGCCCGCGGCTCGCCCCGAAAGCCGCCCGGTAGAGTCGGCCGACAGGAGGCGCGAACAGTGAGTGCGTTGAGGATTGTCGTGTGCGTCAAACAGGTTCCCGACACCTGGTCGGAGAAGAGGCTTGACCCGGCTGACCAGACACTCGATCGCGCGGCAGCCGACGGCGTGATCGACGAACTCGATACCTATGCGGTCGAAGAGGCGTTGCGTATCAAGGAAGCAAACGAGGGCAGCACTGTCGTCGTCTTGACGATGGGACCCACGGGTGCGGCCGACACCGTGCGAAAGGCGCTCTCGATGGGAGCGGACGAAGCCGTTCATGTCGTCGACGACGCGCTGCACGGATCGGACGCGCTGGCCACCTCACTCGTCTTGGCGAAAGCCATCGAGCGCACCGGCTTCGACCTGGTTGTCCTCGGATCCGAATCGACGGATGCCCGCATGGGTGTGGTCCCGGCGATGCTTGCCGAGCGCCTCGGCGTGCCACAGGCAACTCTTGCCAGCAAGGTCGAGATCGACGCATCGAGCGATCCGGCAACTGTGCGAGTGCATCGACAGACGGACGCCGGGCAGGCCGT
>DATCDK010000279.1:0-2474 GCA_036510735.1 Acidothermaceae bacterium
GCGCTTCCTGTCGCAGTCGAAGCCTTAGAGCAGGCATTCGCCCACGGGATAGAAGTGTCTGATCTTCTTGAGAGGACGCGCTCACGGCTGCGCAATGCCGATGCATTCACCGACGCGTACCGCCGCTACTGCTGGGCCACCGACGGGCTGGACGGCGTCCATATCGCACCGTTTCAGTTGTTGGCGACGGAGGGCAAGACCTACCACGACCGCGACCACATATGGCACTTGTCGCAGCTCGCGCGGTTGGCGGTTGCAGATCCCGAGCTGGTCATCGCGACGCGCCACATCATCGTCGACACCACCGATGCGGACGCCGAGATAGCCGCGACCGCGTGGTGGGAGGAAATGACCGCCGCCGGGGGAGAGGGCATGGTCGTCAAGCCGCTATCAAACCTGACGCGCGGTGCGCGCGGCCTCGTGCAGCCGGGATTGAAGGTGAGGGGTCGCGAATATCTGCGCATCATCTACGGTCCCGACTACACCGAGCCGCCGAACCTCGAACGGCTTCGTCCGCGAAACCTCGGACATAAGCGGTCGCTCGCCGCGCGCGAATACGCGCTCGGCTTGGAGTCCCTGGAGCGGGCTGCGCGCGGTGAGCCGCTGTGGCGCGTGCACGAGCCGGTGTTTGCAGTACTCGCGCTGGAGTCCGAACCGGTGGACCCTCGGCTATGAGCGGCAACGCTCCCGATTCGGGCCGGGCGGACCTGCCGGCCGGCTTCCAGCATCCGCACGCGTCCGAGGAGGCCAGGCGGATCGCGGAAGCCGGCATGATCCTGCGTGCGCAGGTCGGTTCTGGTGTGCACGGTACGTCGATCAGCGGTCAGGACGATCGCGATGAGATGGGTATTTGTCTCGAGCCCCATGAGTATGTGACGGGCGTTGCACGTCTCCCTGCCGGCATCGGCGAGGGCGTTGGGAGCGTTGAGTTCGAGCAATACCAGCGACACACGGTCTGGGATCAGCCCGGCGGCCTTGCCAACCGATCGGGTGCGGGCGACCTCGATGTGGTCATCTATTCGGCGCGCAAGTGGGCGCGGCTCGCATTGGCCGGGAACCCGACAGTGTTGCTACTGCTGTTCGTGCCCGAGTCCGAGGTCGTGTTCTGCAACGATGCCGGCGCCGAGCTCGTCGCCAACGGCTATCGCTTTGTCTCCCGCCTTGCTGCAGATCGATTCATCGGATACCTGCAAAGCCAGCGGGACGCGATGACGGGCGGTTCGGGTGCGCACACGAATAGACCCGAACTGGTTGCTGTGCACGGATACGACACGAAGTTCGCGATGCACGCGCTTCGACTCGGCGTGCAGGGCGTTGAGCTGTTGACGACGGGACGCATCACATTGCCGGTCCCGCAGCCACACCGTGACTACTTGTTGCAGATCCGTCGCGGGGATGTTGACGTCCAGGAGGTCATTTCGGCGGTCAACGACGCGGAGCAAACGCTGCTCGCGTTGCGCGCGAGTGAGGCAGTACCAGCCCAACCCGATCGGGCCTGGGTCAATAGCTGGCTGCACCGCTCGTACGAGGAGTACTGGGCTAGGTTGGCCGAGACCGTTCCTAGATCCGGTTTCTGAAAACCCGAGGTGGGTCGTGCGAGTACTCGTCTCAGTCGACATGGAGGGTGTGGCTGGCGTCGTTTCGCCGGACGACGTCACTCCAGGGCACTCAGAGTACGAACGCAACCGCGCTTACATGACCGACGAAGCCAGCGCCGCAGTGCGCGGAATCTTCGCCTATGACCCGGACGCATCTGTCGTTGTGTGCGACGCCCATGCGCGGTTCCGGAACATCTTGCCGGACAGGCTGGCACGCGGTTGCACATTGTTGCGCGGTTCACCGCGTGCCAACGGGATGATGACCGGAGTCGAAGCGGGAGTCGATGCTGTCTGCTTCGTGGGCTACCACGGCAAGGCTGGCACCGCGCGTTCCGTACTCGCGCACACCATCAGCGGCGGCACGATCGCGCAGGTGCGCTGCAACGGACAGGAACTCGGCGAGCTAGGACTGAACGCAGCGCTTGCTGCCCACTACGGCGCCGTGCCCGTACTCGCGACCGGCGACGACACACTCGCTAGAGAAGCCGAGTCCGTGGTGCCTGGCATCACGGCCGTCGTGGTCAAGACTGCGTTCGGCAACCGGGCAGCCGAGGGTCTGCACCCCGACGAATCGTGCAGTCGCATCGAGTCCGCGGCCAGGACCGCGCTTGCCAACCGCGCCGACGTTCACCCACCGATCTTCGCGGGCTACGTCGATCTCGAGGTCGACATGCTTCGGCTGCGCATGACGGAGTTGCCGTGCTCGATCCCTGGCGTGGAGCTACGCGGTCCGCTCACTCTTGGCTTAGGAGCTGCCGACTTCCCCGCGGCATACAACTTGATCGACATCTTCGCCGTCCTCGCCGCCTCCGCCTGACGGCCATGACCCGGCCGCTGGGCCGCCTGTCGCGCCGCCTCGCTTGACATATCTAGCAG
>DATCDK010000280.1:0-4712 GCA_036510735.1 Acidothermaceae bacterium
TCGTTGCGCCTCTCGGCGCTAGCGCCGCCGCGTCCAGTCCCGCAATCCAGGCATCGACCGGGACCGTCATCGGAACGGTTACCGGCCTCGGGTCGGCGCCGGTAGCTGGCGTTTGCGTGTCTATCTCGGGAGAGAACATTCAGTTGCCGATGGTGCATACAAGCGCATCGGGAGGCTACTCATTCGCCGGACTAACGACGGACCCAAGCGCCGGGTACAACGTCTACGTCGACCCGTCGTGCAGTTCCGTTTCCCAAGCGAACTACTACGAGCCGGTTAACGCCTCAGTCTTCATGCCCACCGCCACGACCGTCACGGTTGATGTGCAGCTCGTGCTCGGAGGTGCAATCAGTGGGTCGGTTGCCAACTCGCATGGCGCTCCGATTTTGAATGTCTGCATTAGTGCCCTCACCGCAGACCGGACAGTTGGGTCGTTTGCACAATCTGCGGCGGATGGAACATTCACGATTGCAGGTGTGGTGCCTGGCACCTACTACCTGACGCTCGATGGATGCGGCGGAATCATCGTGCCGCCTACCGAGAATGTCCAACCGCAGTACTACAACGGCACGCAGGACCTATCGTCCGCGACGCCAGTCGTGGTGACAGCTGGCACCACGACATCACTGACGCCCCAGACGCTCTCCGATGCGGGCGAGATCGACTTGACCTTCACGCCCCCAACCGGCGTCACTGCCGCCGAGATCCTGCCCGAAATCACCCCAGTGGACCGCCCCGCTGGTGCCCTGGAGGTCGATAACAACGTCGACGGTCCGGATGCGCACGGCGTCTATCGCTTCCTGAATTTGATGCCCGTCGGTTACACGATTTCGTACACGTACTGTCCCATCGGTGGGTCGATGTGCCGGGATGGCGTTGACTTCTACGGAGGTCAGGGAATCGACGGCACGCCGACGGTTCTCACTCCCACGCCCGGCGTGCTGCAGACCCTCACTGACGCAGTGATCATTCCGCCGTTTGTGTCGTCGACCACGGCACTGAGCATCTCCGCTGGCCCATACACCGCCGGCGAGACGGTCACCTTAACGGCCACCGTGACACCGGCAAGCGGATCACATGTGCCGACGGGACCTGTCTACTTCAGCGATCTGGATTCGAGTTTCGGCGACCCTGGCAACATTTCCGGCCAGGCGCCCCTCGATGTACACGGCGTAGCGACACTCGTTGTGCCCGCAGTCGGCGTCGGCGATCACAGCATCGTCGCTGGTTACGTCGGTGACGGGGGCGTAGCTACGAGCCAGAGCTCTGAGGTGAACTTTACGGTCGCATCGGCTCCCGCGGGAGGGTCCGGCGGGGGTGGTGGGCCGGCCGCACCTGTGACCGCGACGGTGCCTGCGGATGGATCCGTGTCCTCTGATCCTGCTGGCGCGACCGCGGACGCGTCCAACCCACTTGTTGTCGGCGTGACCAGCCCGACAGGCGGCACAGTCACGATCGACAAGACGCCGCCCAACACGTCGGTTGCGCACTACACAGTGCTCGGCGTTGGTGCCACGATCACGGCACCGCCTGCGACGCCGGCCGATCCGTTGACGTTGACGTTCCAGGTGTTCGATAAGCAGCTGCCCGCAGGCTCTGGGCCGGCCGACCTCACGGTGTTCCGTGACGGCGCCGCGGTTGCCGCGTGCACCGGCCCGGGAGCGACCCCCGATCCGTGCGTTGCCTCGGCCACCACTAGTGGTGGCGTGACGACCATCGTGATCCGCAGTTCACACGCAAGTACGTGGGACGTCGAGGCTGCAAGCGTCGGGCGAGTGTCCGGAACTGACCGGATCGCAACAGCTGTCGCTGTTTCCCAGGACTCGTTCCCGGCAGGCAACGCGGGCGCGGTGGTTCTGGCCCGCGGCGACGATTACCCCGATGCATTGGTCGGCGGTCCGCTCGCGGCCGCAAGGAACGCACCACTGTTGCTGACCGAAGGTTCGACGCTGCCGGCAGCAACGGCGACTGAACTCAAGCGCGTGCTCCCGGCGGGCGGAACCGTCTACGTTCTCGGTGGCACGTCGGCGGTTCCGGCTACCGTCGCGAACCAACTGACCGTCCTCGGCTACAGCGTGGTGCGCTACTCCGGTGCGGACAGGTACGCGACGGCTGTCGCAGTAGCTAAGGCGCTGGGCAGTCCCTCGACGGTGCTGCTCGCGACCGGCACGAACTTCCCTGACGCACTGGCGGCTGGTCCCGCCGCGGCGCACGTTCACGGTGCGATCCTGCTGACCAACGGCCCCACACTGCCGACGGAGACCGCGACCTACCTCGCGGGCGCTCACACGACCTATGCCATCGGCGGGCCAGCCGCAGTCGCGGTGCCGTCTGCGACGGCGATCCTAGGCAGCGACCGCTACGCGACGGCGGCAGCCGTGGCGACGAAGTTCTTCCCGTCAGCAACAGTGGTCGGCGTCGCGACAGGGGCGGGATTCCCCGACGCCTTGGCCGGTGGTGCGCAGCTGGCATTGATGGGAGCGCCGTTGCTGCTGTCGAGCGAGGCGAGTGTGCCGACGAGCACCAGCAACTACCTCAACGCCGATCACAGCGTGCTGACCAACGTGTATGTCTATGGCGGCACGGCCGTGCTCGGCACAAGCATCGTGGGCCAGCTCACGGCGGCGTTCGGCAGTTGACGCCGCGGCCGATAGCGTGGCGGCATGCCTGAGAAGCGCGACGCCTTCGGTCCAGTCCGTCCATGGGTCGCGCCCGCGCTAGGAATTGGACTCGTAGTCGCCGGGATCGCGATGGTTGCGGGGATGGCCTCGCTCTATGCGCCATTTGTCGGCGTAGCAGTTGCCGGCGTGGTTCTCTTGTTCGGCTACTGGCGAGTAAGCCACAAACCGCGGCCGTGATCCACGCTGCCCGTCGATTGGCTAGTGCTGCTGCGGGTTGGGCGGCCAGTAGCTCGGTGGTGGTGAATACATCGGTGCTGCGGGCCGTCGGTTTCGACGCAGCGACACAAGCCACACGATGAACAGGACCACACCGACGATCCCCAGGATGAGCCCGACCACGAGCGCAACGACCATGCCGACCGGGATGGAGCCGGCCGCCTTGATGCGCGACGGCGCCACGGCCAGGTAGGTGCCCTGCGTCTCGTCATTGGTGAAGCTGAACGACACCGCATTGCCAACTGATACTGCGGGTGCGCCGCTGACGATGGCGTCGAAACCGGCGTCGACGTGCGTCATCGAAGCATTCGTGTTCGTCCGGTTGAAGACACGCGTTTCGGTCCGCGTCACCAGGGTCGTTCCGGAAGATACGTGCACTTGCAGTTGTGAGCCTTGCACTGCCGTGACGATCCCGTACGTCGCCGACGTGTTGTCGGGGTTGCCGATCCGGTTCGCCGCCAACGCCCACTGCACCGCGAAGGCAGCGAAGAGCGCGAAGGCGACCACTGCGGCTCCAACGAAGCCGATCCAGGTCCAGAGCAGCCGGCGGCGTCGAGGCGGCCGGGGCTGCGGCTGACTCCCAGGCGGCGAATAGGCGGGCTGGTACCCGTAGGCCGGGCCATACGCGGGCGGATAGCCCGGTGGTGGCGCCTGCGGGTAGCCATAGGGAGGCGTCTGCGGGTTGCCGTACGGAGGCGTCTGCGGGTACCCCGGCGGGTACTGCGGCTGATTCGGCGGCTGGTACGGCGGTTGTGTCACCTGATCCAAGATCCTTGACGGGCCCGCGAGAAGCAAGCCGAGCGCGCTGGCGCCGTGCCTTTGAGTTGCTCGACGTCACCGATCGCGCAAGGTCCTCATGAGGGCCAGGTCTTCGCGGTGTTCAGGCGCTTTACCGGGAGTCTCGAGGATGAGCGGAACGCCGCGGGTTGCCGGATGCCGGAACAGTTCGGCAAACGGTTCGACTCCGATGCGCCCCTTACCGACGCGCTCGTGATTGTCGCGATTCGATCCGCACGCGTCCTTGGAGTCGTTAGCGTGAAGTAACTTCAGCCTGCCTCTACCGACGGCTCGTACCAGTGCATTCAACGTCGAGCGGACGCCGCCCGGTTCGGCAAGGTCATGGCCTGCCGCGAATGCGTGGCATGTATCGAGGCAAATGCCGAGCCTCGGATGATTGTCGAGCGACTCGAGGTACCAGCCCAGATCGTCGACCGTCGATGCGAGCGATTGGCCGGCACCGGCCGTCGCTTCGATCAGAACGTCCGGGCCCGAATCAGGGATTTCGTCCAGCAGCGGCAGCACATTTTCTCGTACCTGCGCCATTGCATCGTCTTTGGCGGTGACGGTCACTGAGGAACCTGCGTGGACGACGACGCCGCGCGCTCCGATCGCGCCTGCACGCATCAGTGCATGACGTAGCGACAAGACGGAGTTTTCCAACGTCGATGGCGTGGGCGAGCCGAGGTTGACGAGATACGCAGCATGCACGAACGTCGGGATCTTCGCCGACGCACATGACGAGCGGAACTCGTCGTCTTGCCGAGCATCGCCAGCGGGCCGCGCCCAACCGCGCGGGTTGGAGAGAAAGACTTGGATCGCCTCAGCGCCGACGTCGCGTGCGTAAGCGAGACCACCGCTGGACAGCCCACCTGCGACTGGGACGTGAACCCCGACCGGCGATGGCTTGCGAGGAGGCATCCGTCAAGGATGTCAGAGTGCGCAGCACCCGTGTCAGAGTGCGCAGCACCCGTGTCAGAGTGCGCAGCACCCGTGTCAGAGTGCGCAGCACCCGTGTCAGAGTGCGCAGCACCCGTG
>DATCDK010000281.1:0-3302 GCA_036510735.1 Acidothermaceae bacterium
AACGGGCGCGGTTGAAGCGCCGATCGACGAGCCGTTGGACGCGGCGGCGTACCGGGTTGAAGAGCGCTGCGGCGGCGAGTGTCGAGGCTGCGACGCCAACGGGTGAGGAGAACGGCAGCACGCTCGTCGTCAACGCGACCAGGCCGAGGAAGACGGCGACCAGCAGGCCCGTGATCGCGAGGTAGGAGAGGGTGCGGCTGATTAGCCTGTCGATCTCGTACAGCCTGTACTTCAGGATCCCGACGCCTATCGCGAGCGGGATGGCGGTCAGGCCGAGGGCAGCGATGTCGGTGACGACACGCTCTGCGCTGCTCGTGTTGTTGGTCGACACGAGGTAGATCGAGACCACTGACAAGGCCCCGCCGCTCATCAGCCACGTCAGTTGCTTCCGCCGCTCCCCGGTGGCGCGCCGCCAGGTGGCAGCCTGCCGTATGACGAACGCGGCCAGCAGCAGGAGGACGATCGGCGCCGCAGCCCAGGCGATCCCAGCCGCGACTTCGGAAAATCCCCCCGGGTCCCCTGAATAGTTTCCGACGTCGTCGACGTCGAACCCGGCGCCAATGTGGAGTGTCGCCAGCGACAGCGACCAGACGCTGCAGAACCAGGCTCCAGCAACGATGTAGACAATCAGCGGGATCCGCCACCGCCTAGATGCGAGGCGGCCGTCCGGAAAGAGCGCGACCGCGAGCCCGAGCAGCACGAACCCGGGCACCCAAGCTGGCTCGGCGGCGAGCGCGGCGCGACCGAGTGGCAGCCGGCCGCCGTGCCGGTTGAAGTCGAGGACGGCGTAGAGGACGGCGATGGCGTACCCGGCAAAAAACGTGGCAGCGACGAGCAGCATCCAGCCGATCGGGTTCGACGGCTGCCGACGGGCGACCACCAGCCCGACCGCGGCGACGATCGCGATGATCAGCAGCAGGACCCCGTCGAACGACGCGCGCGAGTCGTGCGCCAGGACCGTGAGTATGCAGCCCGCGGTCACGGCGACCGCCGTGAAGCCGCCCAGAGCGAGCGAAGCCCGCCGCGGTGTCACCACGCGTCTGAACCCGTTCCCTCTCACGCCCAGAATCTAGGCCAAGGACCGTTCCGGCAGCGTTACGGAACGATGGTGGCTAGAGGTCGACGGACTCGGTCGCGGCTAGGCGGCTGTAGGTCGTGCCGTAAGTCGCCCGCACACTTTCGACGAGGCGGTCAACGAGCGCGCCCCCGACGTCGCTGAGGTAGGCGTCGTGGATCTGGAAAGCGCGGGGTGCGCGGACTGCCACTGTGAAGTCGATGACCTCGCTGATCTTCGACCAGGGTGCATGGATCGGGATGAGCAACGTCTCGACCGGCATTGGCGGGACCATGAACGAATCGCCCGGGTGGTAGACCGAGCCTTCGACGAGGTAGCCGACGTTGGCCACCGGCGGCGCTATAAGCGGGTGGATCAGCGCGTGCAGGCCCCCGAACGTGCGAACCTCAAAACCGCCCGCGGAAAAAGATTCACCGGCGCCCACCGCGGTTACCCGGTCACCGAGTGACGCCAGCAATTCTGCAGCCGGCGCCGGAGCCCACACCTGCAACGACGTGTCGGCCTGAGCGGCTGCCAGTAGGGCGGGCGCGTCGAGGTGATCCGCGTGTTCGTGGGTAACCAGCACCGCATGCACGCCGGAGAGGGCGAGCTGCGTCTCCGAGAACGTCCCGGGGTCGATCACCAGAGCCCGGCTGCCGTCGTCCAGCCTGATGCAGGAGTGGGTGTACTTGGTCAACCGCATGAGAACCATCCCATCACAGCCGCTGCGCACTGGCAGAATGTCGCCGTGACGTATCGCGATCCAGCGGTTGCCGCGGCTGCTCTGCGCGCCGCGGCTCGCGTTGATCTCGGCGCTATCTCCTCGAACGTGTCGCGTGTCAAGGAGATCGTCGGCCCGGCTGAGGTCATGGCCGTCGTGAAGGCCGAGGGCTACGGGCACGGGCTCGTGCAGAGCGCGCTCGCCGCCGTCGAGGGCGGCGCCACCTGGCTAGGGGTCGCGTTCCTCGAAGAGGCGCTGGCGTTGCGGGCGGCCGGTACCGGCGGTCGAATCCTGTGCTGGCTTGGCACGCCAGGCGAACCAGTCGCCGAGGCGATCACCGCGGACATCGACGTCTCGGCGTCCGCACCTTGGGCCATCGCCGAGATCGCGAACGCGGCGCTCGAGGTCGGCCGTGTTGCGCGCGTGCATCTGAAGGTCGACACCGGGCTTTCGCGCGGCGGCGCCGTGGTAGGCGACTGGCCCGAGCTCGTGCAAGCAGCGGCGAAAGCGCGTGCAGAGGGATATCTCGAGATCGTCGGTATCTGGTCGCATCTGGTGCACGGAAGCAACCCGGCCCATCCGACGACGGCGCTGCAAATCGTCGCGTTCAACGATGCGTTGTCGTACGCAGCCAATGTTGGTGTGACGCCGCAGATTCGGCACCTCGCCAACTCGGGCGGCTTGCTGCTCGTGCCAGGCACCCGCTTCGACCTCGTGCGCGCCGGACTCGTGACGTACGGCTTGTCACCGGTTCCTGACCAGCGCGACGCAGCATCGTTCGGCTTGCGGCCGGCGATGACCCTGACTGCGCGGCTCGCGCTGACGAAGAAAGTGCCTGCGGGCACAGGGGTTTCCTACAGCCACCGCTACGTAACGCCGGTGCCGACAATGCTTGGGCTGGTTCCGCTCGGTTACGCAGACGGGATCCCGCGGACGGCGACCAACAGCGCGGAGGTGCTCGTGCGCGGTCGGTTGAGCACCGTACGCCGCACGGTCTCGGGCACCGTCTGCATGGATCAGTTCGTGGTCGACCTTGGCCCCGGGGACGATGATTTCGCTGCGGGCGACGATGTCGTGCTGTTCGGCCCAGGTGACCGCGGCGAGCCGACGGCGCAGGATTGGGCCGACGCATGCGACACCATCTCCTACGAGATCGTGACCCGCATCGGTGTGCGCGTGCCGCGGGTGTACGAGGGTGCCTGACGCCGACTGGGCAGATCTCGCAGTGCAGATGCGCTCATGCGTCGCGTGTACAGAGCTTGCTGCTACCCGCACGAACGTCGTCGTCGGTACGACGCCAGCGAATGGCGCAGCGGTGCTACTTGTCGGGGAGGCGCCGGGCGCCACCGAAGACGAGACCGGCCTGCCTTTCGTCGGCCGCGCTGGCGCCCTGCTTGACCAGCTATTAACCGAGGTCGGCCTCCCGCGCGCCAACGTCGCCGTCGCCAACGTGTTGAAGTGCCGGCCGCCTGGCAACCGCGCGCCGGCGAAGGTCGAGGTCGCCAACTGCCGTCGGTTTCTAGCAGC
>DATCDK010000282.1:0-3371 GCA_036510735.1 Acidothermaceae bacterium
GGTGCCCCGCGACGACATGCGCGAGCAGCGGCCCCCAGGTCGGGTGCAAGCTGGAGGCCCAGACGGCGCCAGCCGTGGAGTGATCGGCGCTTTTTGTCGGGTCGCGAAGTCGCGCCTGGAAGTCAGGGCCATATTTGCCAAGGTCATGTACAAGCCCGGCAAGCGCCGCGAGAGCCTCGGCCCCGAAACGTTGCCCACGGTGTCCGGCGCCGGCAGCTACCTCAGCCAAGTGGCGGGCGAGAGGTTCCCATTCCTGCTCGGGACGACCAAGTACACTATGTGCGTAATAGGCCATCCTGAGGGCTCTCTCGTTGAGCGTTTACGGGCCGGGTTTTTCAGCCAGAACTGCTGGTGGGCACTACGTCCGTAGTCGGACCTATAGGAGCGCCACAGCGCATCCGTCACCCTCCAGCCCTTCCGTGACGATCTCCCGCTCGAGCCGCACTGAGCTGGAAATTCTGTCCAATAGCGGCGACGACAGCACCGAGCGGTAGCGAGAAAATTCTTCCACGCGCGATACCCCCAGACTTTCGCGCCTGATTCGGTGCCGCGCCGTGCGACGTATCATAACGCGCGTTATCTGCTCATGCTGCTGCGTCGCGCCGAAGCGCGCGCGCAACCACTTCCGGCTCCCGCGCGATCACGCGCAGGTAGGCCAGGGCCGGCGCGTCGGGTTGCTTTCTGTTCTGCTCCCAGTCCCGCAACGTGCCGATCGGCACATGATATCGCGTGGCGAATTCGGCTTGCGAGATGCCCAGCCGCGTGCGCACCGAGCGCGCCATGGCCGCGGCAGTCTCGCCCGCACTGAGGAGCGGTGCGGCGTCCGGATCGTCGGCGACATGGCGTGCGATCTCTTCGTCAGTCTGGGCATCGACCGCCGCCCAGTCCGTCTCCTGCAACGCCTGCCGGACCATTGCGGGGGTGACCTTCACCGTAGCCATGTGTTTTGCTCCTGTCGGCTGGCCTTGCGCACCGAGATCAGCCGGTGGGTTTCACCGCGTATCGTGTAGGTGCAGACGAACAGCCGGTTGTTGACCGGCCCGAAGGCGTTGATGCGGATCTCGCCGTAGTCCCGCCGGTCGTCCACAACCGCCCCGATGCAGTTTTCGAGCACGATAACGCCAAGGGCGAGCGACACGCCGTGTTTGGCCAGGTTCGCCGCGTCCTTCTCAGGGTCGTACTCGAACTCCATGGTTGGATATACGGCTTAGCCGTATAATCCTCAAGTCCGAAGTTTGTTTCCCGCGTTCTCCGTTCGCGACGCATTGATAATCGGGGGCGTTGTCCAATCACCGTGCCGGATTTGCCGCTCAGATCATTTCAAGACTGCTGATCGGGCGCGTCCTTTCGGGTCGGGCTCTACTCGGGCGAGAGCGCCCTCCCCGAGCCACAAGGGCGTCTCGGTTGGGTAGGCGCGGACCGCCTCTCGCGAGGACGACCCTACGTCTCCCTCCGAACCGTGCATGCGCCTTTCAACGCACACGGCTCTCCATCCCGCTTAACCCCCGGCCGGCATGAAGAGCGACATGGCAGCGGCGACACAAAACGATGGTCTTGCGCAGTCGTGCCGATCGCTTTCGAGCCGTGAACGGCTCGGCCTGCATGTCCTTCAGCGATCGCGTGTGATGCACCTCGAACGGGCCGTCAGTGTCGCCGCATGCCTCGCATTCACAGGCACTCAGACGAGCAATGAGGTCGTTCCGACTTTGCGCCAAGCGCGAACCCACCGTGATCTGATCCACGGCAGCCCGGTACCAGGCATCGGTCTTCAGGTGCTTCAATCGCCACAGCTTCAGGAAACGAGGCTGGCCGCGGACTACGTAGGAAACCCCGTAGTCCAATCCCTGTTTCAGATGCGCTTTGGCCCAGCCCACCGTTTTGCGGTGCCGTGACGCAAGAGTCGCCAGCAAGCTCCTGAATGTAACGAGCTCCAGGAGATCGAGCGAGCTCTTCACGCCGTCAGCAATCGCATAATAGTTGGCGAAACCGTGGATCTCCGAATTGAAGGACAGGATGATTTCGGCGTCGCTGGAATCCAGGAACTGCGGACGGGCGCGGCCGTTCAACGTATCCAGGTTGCCGTACCGTTTTCGTCTGCAGAACGCATAGACTCGCTCCCTCGGCACCCACAGCTTCATGTTCCCTCGCGTGGGACGGCGTCGGACGCGCAGCGCCCTTCGGCCGCCCCATTGTGCCCGCCGGGTCATCGTCCCGGGCGAGCGCAACGTGAAGGCGCATACGTGGTAGCCGAGGAATGGCGCCCCTTTCGACGCGGCCGTGATCCCGCTCTTTGCCGCCGACACGGACAGATTCAACCGTTCCGCCAGGTATCCCTGGACGGCGGTCATCGTCTGTCGTGCCTCCGCCTTGCTGCCGATGACGCTGATCAGGAAGTCGTCCGCGTAACGGCAGTAGCGCAGGCGGCGAAAGCCGGGGTCCATCGGGTCGACGGACGGGAATGCCCGCCGATCCTTTTGCAAGGCTTTGATCTGCCCGAACAGAGGGTCGATTGCGGCCTCGTCCGCGCTTTCGTCGCGGAGCCGGTCGATCCGTTGGCGAAGACGGCGGATACACCGCCCCAGCGCAGCGTAGCGCTGATGCGGTTTCCGCTTCGTGCCCCGATCGAAGCCGGCCTTCATCTCCGCCATGAATTCATCAAGCTCATGGAGATAGATGTTGGCCAGAATGGGCGAGACGACCCCGCCCTGGGGCGTGCCGCTGTAGGTTCGCTCGAACACCCAGTCCTCCAGGTACCCCGCCGTCAGCATGCTTTTGATAACGTCGACGAATCTATGGTCGTCGATGCGTTTCTCCAACAGCTTGAGCAGGATGCCGTGGTCGATGTTGTCGAAGAACCCACGAACGTCCACTTCGATCAGCCACTTCGTCCCTGTCCGGGTGTTGCGGATCTCTTCGAGAGCCGTGTGGCAGGACCGTCCGGAGCGGAACCCGTGCGATTGCGACAGGAACACGGGTTCATAGATTGCTTCCAGAATAGTCCTGACCACCTCCTGAACGAGGCGATCTTCCACCGTAGGGATGCCCAACGGCCGCATCTTGCCACTGGCCTTTGGGATATAGACCCGTCGGACCGGGTGGGGGCGGTACGTGCCTTCCGCGATCCGCCGGGCGAGTCGGGCCAATTTCTCCAGCGACATGCCATCGAAGGTTTGACCGTCAACGCCGGGCGTGAGTGCCCCTTTATTTCGAGACACCCTGTCGTAGGCCCGCTGGAAGAGGAAAGGCGACCTCATCAAGCGGTGAAGGCCGTTGATCCGCTTGCCCGCCCGCGACAGGGCCGGAAGCTGCTCGATCCGTCTTTGGATACTGTCGGTCTGCATCAGCAGAACCTTTCCGTTGATCGTTTCGAG
>DATCDK010000283.1:0-22155 GCA_036510735.1 Acidothermaceae bacterium
GTTGCACCGACAGCTGCGCAATCAAGACCGGTCACCCGCATCGTGTCGAGGTCGGTATCGACGGCGGTCCAATCCCAAGATCATCCGCATCGTGGTCGACTTGCCTGATCCATTCGGCCGGAGGAACGCCGTGACCATGCCGGGCCGGACCGAGAACGACAGGTGGGCGGCGCCGAGCGACAATCGGGGAGAGCCCTGGCCCGACCCTGACCCGACCCGTGGTGCCACGTAGGGATCCGTCTGTCGCCTCGATACACTCGGCCTCGGCGATGCCACCGGATCCAGGTCCAGAACCAGACAGGAGTTGCGGGTGTCTGCGAAGTCGAAGACTGACAAGCCGCTCTCGCACGCGCAGTTCGTCGCCATCGTCGTCGTGCTGGCGATCTCCGGGGTGCTCGCGCTGGTCTCGCTGTCTCAGGTCGCCGGCCCGCACGGAAAGTGCCCGACAGAGACACAGGTTTCGCGACCGGGTGCGTCGAGTTGCTGGACCGCGTACACCAACAAGGTCGACCCCGGCGTCGTCGGCCACCCAGCGTCCACCAGCTGACGCCGTAAGGTCGTGGCGTGACCACGGTTTTGCTCGTCCGCCACGGCCTCACTGCGTTGACCGGTCCGGTGCTGGCCGGCCGGACACCGGGTGTCGACCTTGATGAGCGAGGCCGCACCCAAGCCGCCGCAGTCGCGCAGAGACTTGCAGGGGTCGCCGTCCAGGCAATCGTCAGTAGCCCGTTGGAGCGCTGCGTTCAGACGGCGGAATTCATCGCGAAGGAACGCGACGTCACGGTCGAAACCGATGCGCGACTGATCGAGTGCGGCTACGGCGACTGGACCGGTCAGGAAATCAACAAGCTGGTCAAGGACCCGCTATGGAAAGTCGTGCAGGCTCACCCGAGTGCGGTGACGTTTCCCGGCGAAGGCGGCGAAGCGATGCGTGACGCGCAGGTCCGCGCTGTCGACGCGGTGCGTTGGTGGAACACCAAGCTTGGCCCCGACGCCATCTGGGTGGCGTGCTCACATGCCGACATCATCAAGTCGGTGGTGGCCGACGCGCTCGGCATGCACCTCGATGCGTTCCAGCGCATCGTGATCGATCCGTGCTCGGTGACGGTGATCAGTTACACAGCACTGCGCCCATTCGTCGTGCGCGTCAACGACACCGGGACCGATCTCGCCACGCTGCTCAAGCCGCCCGCGAAGGGTCGCAGAAGCCGCGCGAAGGCCGCCAGCAGCGACGCCGTGGTCGGCGGCGGCGCGGGCGCCAAATAGGGTCGTCGTATGCCCCGTCACATCTTTCTGTACGACCCACCCGACCGCCTGGTGATCGGCACTGTCGGCCAGCCCGGCGAGCGGACCTTTTTCATGCAGGCCCGCAGTGCCGGTCAGTTGACCAGCGTGGTGCTGGAGAAGACACAGGTCGCCGCGTTGGCCGAGCGGCTCGACCAGCTCCTCGACGAGGTATTACGTGCATCAGGCGGGACGTCGTCGGTGCCCGCAGTCGCGCCACTTGAACTCAACGACACGCTGCCACTTGACCAACCGATCGTGGAGGAGTTCAGGGTTGGCGCGCTCGGTCTCGGCTGGGATCCCGAGACGGAGCGAGTGATCGTTGAGGCGCTGGCCATCAGCGACGTCGCCGGCGACGAGACCGACGATGACACCGATGATTCGACCGACCCGGCGCTGCTCAGTGACGACGACGCCGAAGGTCCTGACCTGCTGCGGGTGCGCATCACCGGCGGCGTAGCGCGCGCGTTCACGAAGCGTGCGCTCGCGATCGTTGCTGCGGGGCGGCCACCGTGCCAATTCTGCGGGCAGCCGCTGGATCCCGAGAGCCACGTCTGCGCACGCTCCAACGGCCACCACCCGCACTGACGGGACCGTTGTGACCGAGCAGAGCTTCGACCTCAGTGCCGCCGAGGTGCGGACTGTCTTGACCGAGGGCGACCTCGCCATCGAAGGCCGGCTCGTCGACGCCTCAAACACGACGCTGTATGCAGTCGTCACGCAAGGCGCGGTCTCACTGACCTGCGTGTACAAGCCAGTCGCTGGCGAGCGCCCGCTGTGGGATTTCCCTGACGGCACACTGGCCGGTCGCGAAGTCGGGGCGTACCTCGTGTCGGAGGCAACCGGGTGGGACGTCGTGCCGCCGACCGTGATGCGCGACGGACCGCTTGGCCCAGGTGCGTGCCAACTCTGGATCGACATCGACGAGGACGCCGACGTGATGGCGTTGTTGCACAGCAACCACCCAGGGCTTAGCCGCATGGCGGTTTTCGACGCCGTGGTCAACAACGCCGACCGCAAGGGTGGTCACTTGCTGCCGACGCCGGGGGGTCACATCTACGGGGTCGACCACGGCGTGTGTTTTGCCGCGGAGGACAAGCTACGAACCGTCTTGTGGCAGTGGCGCGGCACGGCGCTGCCCGATGACGCGCTCGACACCTTGGCGGCTTTGCGTATCGATCTAGCGAGCGATCTCGGTACCCAGCTGAAGACACTCATCACGGCGCGGGAGGTCAGCGCGATCAGGCGTCGGGTCGATCGGCTGCTGCGCGAAGGTCTCTTCCCGATGCCGGGCGACGGCTGGCCCGCCGTCCCGTGGCCGCCCTTCTAGCAGCGGCTGACTAGAGTTCCCGGCATGCAGCCGTGGCCAGCACCGCAGGCGTCGACGTCCCTCGATGCGCTCCCGGGCAAAGGCCAATTACCCAAGGTCTGGGACACCGCGACGGGGTCGAAGGTGACCGTTGGCTCGGCATCGGGCGCGTCGATCTACGTCTGCGGCATCACGCCCTACGACGCGACACATCTAGGTCACGCGGCTACCTACGTTGGCTTCGACTTGCTCAACCGGGTGTGGCGCGACGCCGGGGTCGAGGTCGACTACGTGCAAAACGTGACCGACGTCGACGATCCGCTGCTCGAACGGGCGGCAGTCACCGGTGAGACCTGGCAGCAGCTCGCGGCCCGCGAGATCGCGCTCTTCCATCGCGACATGACCGCGTTGCGCGTGCTGCCGCCACAGCACTACGTCGGCGTCGTCGAGTCGATCGCGATCGTCGTGGCGCTGATCCAGAAACTGCAGGCGGACGGCGCCGCGTACGACGTTGACGGCGATCTGTATTTCGCGGTAGGTGCCACCGCGGAATTCGGTTCTGTCTCGCATGACGACCGCGCCGTGATGTTGGAGCTGTTCGCGGAACGTGGGGGCGACCCCGAACGGCCTGGCAAGCGGGATCCGCTCGATTCGCTGTTGTGGCGGGCCGAAAGGCCGGAGGAGCCTGCATGGGACGCCGCGATCGGACGCGGTCGCCCGGGCTGGCATGTCGAATGCACCGCGATCGCGTTGGAGTACCTCGAAGCGCCACTTTCCGTGCAGGGCGGCGGTCGTGACTTGGTGTTCCCGCATCACGAAATGTGTGCTGCCCAGGGCGCGGTCATCACCGGCGGACCGTTCGCGCGCAGTTACGTGCACGCCGGCATGGTCGGGTACGACGGCGCGAAGATGTCGAAGTCGCGTGGCAACCTCGTGTTCGTCTCGAAGCTGTTGAGTGAAGGCGTCGACCCGATGGCGATCCGGCTCGCTCTGCTCGGTCACCACTACCGCAGCGACTGGGAGTACACGCAGGCCGACCTCGACTCTGCGGCGGTCCGTCTGGAGGCGTGGCGAGCGGTGACCGCGTTGCCTTCGGGACCCGCCGCTGACGGAGTTCTTGCCGCGGTTCGGGAGCGTCTTGGTGATGACCTCGATGCACCTGGCGCACTGGCCGCAATCGACGACTGGGCAGCGACTGCGCTCGCGGGTGGCGGGGGAGACGCGGCTGCGCCGGAACTCGTGCGGGCGATTGCTGACCTGCTGCTCGGGATCGCGCTGTAGGCGCGGGACCTGTGTTTCGCATCGCGTTCGTCGAGCCACAAATACCGCCCAACACCGGAAATGCAATCCGGATGGTTGCTGCCACCGGCTGCGAACTGCACCTCATCGAACCCCTCGGATTCGACCTCAGCGACGCCAAGCTGCGTCGAGCAGGGCTGGACTACCACGACCTCGCAACCGTGCGGGTGCACGCCGACCTAGCTAGCGCGTGGCTGGCCCTGATGCCGGCGCGAGTGTTCGCATTCACCGCACGCGCAACTGACTCGTTCGCCGACATCGCCTACCTACCCGGCGACGTCCTGCTCTTTGGACCCGAGCCCGACGGGTTGTCAGAGCAGGTTCTCGCCGATCCGCACATCACCCAGTGGGTGCGCATCCCGATGTTGGCCGGACGCCGCTCGCTGAACCTGTCGAACGCAGCCGCCATCGCTGCCTACGAAGCCTGGCGGCAGCAGGGGTTCGCCGGCAGCAGTTAGGACGCAGTAGTCAGGACGCGCCGTCGCGGCGGTGACGCAGATACCGCTCGAACTCGCGGGCGATCGCCTCGCCACTCGCCTCGGGAAGGTCGGCTTCGTCCTTCTGCCTCTCGAGGGTTCGCACGTACTCGGCGACTTCGGAGTCCTCTTCGGCGAGTTGGTCGACACCGCGTTCCCACGCCTCTGACATCTCGGCCAGGTCGCCGTAGGGGATCGTCGTCTCAAGGACGTCCTCGAGGTTGCGCAGCAGGGCAAGCGTCGCCTTCGGGCACGGCGGCTGCGCGACGTAGTGCGGGACGGCGGCCCAGAGTGAAACCGCGGGGAGCCCGGCTTGGATGCAGGCGTCGTTGAATACACCGACGATGCCGGTCGGTCCCTCGTAGCGGGACTGCTCGAGGCCTAGGCGGCGCGCGGTCTCTCCGTCGACAGCCGTGCCAGTGACCGGCACCGGCCGGCTGTGCGGGGAGTCCGACAGCAGCGCGCCGAGGTTGACGACCTCCTCGACGCCAAGACCGATGGCCGCCTCGATGATCTCGCCGCAGAACGACCGCCACCGCATGTTCGGCTCAAGCCCGCGAACAAGCACGATGTCGCGTCGTCCGGCCACCGACTCGGCCAGCGAGAGCCGCGTCGTCGGCCACGAAACCCGCCGGCTCACGCCGTCGACCAGCGACACGGTCGGGCGGTTGACCTGGAAGTCGTAGTAATCCTCGGGATCGAGGGCGCCGAGCGGTTTCGCGTCCCACCCTGCTTCGAGCGCCTCGATCGCGTCGGTGGCAGAGTCGGCGGCGTCGTTCCAGCCCTCGAAGGCGGTCACCATGACGGGCCGGCTGAGCTTGGGGACACCGGAGAGCTCGATCATCCCGGCCTCCCATCTGTGCGCCACCCGCGACCTGCGCGGCCGCTTCCTCCGCTCGGCCAGCCTACGCGGGAGAGCCGCTCACCGAGGCGAAGGCCGTGCGACCCGGAGGCTAATGCATCTCGCGCGAGCGTGAGCACGGTACCGTTGAGAGAGTGAACAGCCGTGGTGATCTCCTGCGTGGTGAGCTAACTCGCCGAGTGGTCGTTGCCGACGGTGCGATGGGGACCATGCTGCAGGGATTCGAGCTCGACCTCGACGATTTCGAGGGGCTCGAGGGTTGCAACGAGATCTTGTGCGTGACGCGGCCCGATGTGGTTCGGGCTATTCACGACGCCTACTTCGAGGTCGGCTGCGACGCGGTCGAGACCAACAGTTTCGGGGCGAACCTCGCCAATCTGGCGGAATATGACATAGCCGACCGGATCTACGAGCTGGCGGAGGCGTCCGCCCGGATCGCCCGGGAGGTCGCCGACGGGTGGAGCACTCCCGACCATCCGCGCTTCGTGCTCGGGTCGGTCGGGCCCGGCACCAAACTCCCGACACTCGGCCACACGAGCTACGCCGCACTGCGCGACGCCTACCAGAGTGAAGTCGCCGGACTGGTCGACGGTGGCGCCGACGCGATCTTGGTCGAGACCGCTCAGGATCTGCTGCAAGCCAAGGCGGCCGTCATCGGCGCCCGCCGGGCGCTGACCGCGGCCGGCTCGACGTTGCCCCTCATCGCGCAGGTCACCGTCGAGACCACCGGCACGATGCTGCTCGGATCCGAGATTGGTGCGGCCCTCACGGCCCTCGAACCGCTGGGCATCGACCTGATCGGCCTTAACTGCGCGACCGGCCCGGCGGAAATGGGCGAGCATCTGCGCTACCTCGGCAGGCACGCAAGGGTCGGCATCTCGTGCATGCCGAACGCAGGTCTGCCTGTGCTTGGCCACGACGGCGCCAGCTACCCGCTGACGCCAGCCGAGCTTGCCGACGCGCACGACGTTTTCACGCGCGAGCACGGGCTCGCACTCGTCGGCGGATGTTGCGGCACGACGCCCGCGCACCTGCGGCTCGTCGTCGAGCGCGTGCGTGGTCGCGAACTCACTCCCCGGCGCCCGCACCCTGAGCCAGGTTCGGCGTCGCTGTACCAGAGCGTGACGTTCCGCCAGGACACGTCCTACCTCGCGGTCGGCGAGCGCACCAACGCGAACGGCTCGCGAGTCTTTCGCGATGCGATGCTCGAGGGACGTTTCGAAGACTGCGTCGAGGTCGCCCGCGAGGCGACGAGGGACGGCTCGCACCTGCTCGACCTTTGCGTCGACTACGTCGGGCGCGACGGTGTCGTCGATATGCGCGAGGTTGCGAGCCGGTTCGCCACCGCGTCGACATTGCCGTTGATGCTCGACTCCACCGAGCCGCAGGTCATCGAGGCCGGCCTCGAATGTCTGGGTGGGCGTTCGATCATCAACTCGGTCAACTTCGAGGACGGCGAGGGGCCGACGAGTCGGTTCGCGCGCATCATGCCGATCGTGCGCGAGCACGGCGCTGCGGTCGTGGCCCTCACGATCGACGAGACCGGTCAGGCACGCACTCCTGAGCACAAGGTCGCGATCGCCGAGCGGCTCATCGAAACGCTGACGCAGACGTGGGGCATGCACGAGAGCGACATCCTCGTCGACTGCCTGACGTTCACGCTCGGCACCGGACAAGAAGAGAGTCGTCGTGACGGGCTGGCGACGATCGAGGCGATTCGCGAACTCAAGGTCCGCCACCCCGACGTCCAGACGATTCTTGGTTTGTCGAATATCTCGTTCGGGCTGAAGCCCGTCGTGCGTGCGGTGCTGAACTCGGTGTTTCTTGCCGAGTGCACGAAGGCCGGCCTCGACGCCGCGATTGTGCACGCGTCCAAGATCCTGCCGGTAGCCCGGATTCCCGACGAGCAAAGGGAAGTCGCGCTCGATCTGATCTACGACCGGCGTCGCGAAGGTTATGACCCGCTCGGCGCCTTCCTTGACATGTTCGAAGGTGTCGACGCTCAAGACGCGAAGGCATCGCGTGCACAAGAGCTTGCCGCGCTTCCGTTGTCCGAGCGTCTGCAGCGACGCATCGTCGACGGCGAGCGGGTCGGCCTGCACGCGGATCTCGACGAAGCGCTGGAAACCAGGCCCGCACTCGAGATCGTGAACGACACACTGCTCGAGGGCATGAAGGTCGTCGGCGAGCTGTTCGGCCGCGGTGAGATGCAGCTGCCGTTCGTCCTGCAGTCGGCCGAGGTCATGAAGAACGCCGTCGCCTATCTCGAACCGCATATGGAGAAGACCGACGACGCGGGCAAGGGCACCATCGTGCTCGCGACAGTCAAGGGTGACGTGCACGACATCGGCAAGAACCTCGTCGACATCATCTTGTCCAACAACGGTTACAGCGTTGTGAATCTCGGCATCAAGCAGCCGGTGTCGGCCATCATCGAAGCGGCAGAGGACAACGAGGCCGACGCGATCGGCATGTCAGGGTTGCTGGTCAAGTCGACGGTCATCATGAAGGAGAACCTCGAAGAGATCAGCACTCGCGGGCTCGCTGGTCGATGGCCTGTCTTGCTGGGCGGTGCTGCGCTGACGCGCGCGTATGTCGAGCAAGACCTGGCCGAGCAGTTCGCCGGCGTCGTTCGGTACGCCCGCGACGCGTTCGAGGGCTTGCGGTTGATGGACGCACTCATGGGTGTGAAGAGAGGCGTCGAAGGCGCGTCGCTCCCACCGCTGCGTCAGCGACGGGTGACTGCGGTCATCGATCGTCCCGAGGCGGACGTCGATCTCGGTGGCCGCTCGGACGTCGCGACCGACGTCGATGTGCCGACGCCGCCGTTTTGGGGTGACCGGCTGGTCAAGGGCATTCCGCTTGCGGACTACGCCGACCTGCTCGACGAGAAGGCGACGTTCGCCGGTCGGTGGGGGCTGCGTGGGGTGCGCGGCGGCGCGTCGTATGAGGATCTGGTCGAGACCGACGGTCGGCCGCGGATGCGTAAATGGCTCGACCGCATGCAGACCGAGGGATGGCTCGACGCGGGTGTCGTGTACGGATACTTCCCTTGCGTGAGCGAAGGCAACGACCTCGTCGTGTTGAACGACGACGGTTCTGATCGGCTGCGTTTCACGTTCCCGCGGCAGCGACGCGATCGGCGGCTGTGCCTCGCCGACTTCTTCCGTCCACGCGAGTCGGGGGAGACCGACGTCGTTGGGTTCCAGGTGGTGACGATCGGCCCGCGGGTGAGCGACGCGACGGGAGCATTGTTCGCCGAGAACGCTTACCGCGACTATCTCGAACTGCACGGGCTCTCGGTGCAGTTGGCCGAGGCACTGGCCGAGTTCTGGCACCGCCGCATTCGCGAGGAGCTCGGAACGATCGCCGACGACAGCGCCGACGTCCAGGCCGTGCTCGAACACCAGGCGTATCGCGGGTCGCGCTATTCGTTCGGCTATCCCGCGTGTCCCGACCTCGAAGACCGCGCGAAGATTGTCGAGTTGCTGCGACCCGAACGCATCGGCGTCACGTTGTCAGACGAGCTTCAGCTACATCCTGAGCAATCGACCGACGCGCTCATCGTGCATCATCCCGAAGCGAAGTACTTCAGCGCGTGACCCTGCCCGCCGTCGTGCCCGGCACGTCAAGGCTGCCCGCCGCCGTCCTGTTTGACATGGACGGCTTGCTGATCGATACCGAGCCGCTTTGGTTCAGTGTCGAGACCGACATCTTGAACGAGCTCGGTGCGCCGTGGGAACTCGATGACCACAAGACCCTCGTGGGCAGCTCACTGAAGGTCTCGTCGGCATTTGTCGCGGAACGTGCCGGTGGCGCCGTGACTGCTGAGCAGATTTCCGAGCAGTTGCTGCTGCGCATGCGCGAGCGGTTGCGGCACGCCCTCGTTCTTCAACCTGGCGTGCTCGATCTCATCGCCGAACTCGATGCCGCGGGCGTGCCGCGTGCCTTGGTGTCATCGTCGTTTCGGGTGCTGGTAGAGGCGGCGCTCGAAGGCGTGGCGCCGCTGACGTTTGACACCGTTGTCGTCGGCGATGAGGTGTCGGACGCGAAGCCACACCCGGAGGCTTACCTGCTCGGTGCGGCCAAACTCGGCGTCGACCCGGCCGACTGCGTGGCGTTCGAAGACTCACCCAGCGGCGCTGCTTCGGCGAGTGCAGCGGGGTGTTTCGTCGTCGCGATTCCGAGCGTCGCGCCTATCGAGCCCGCAGACCGCCGGATCGTCCGACCCTCACTGGTCGGCATCGATCTGAACTTCCTCCGCTCCCTCTTCGACTGACTCGCGCGAGGGGAGCGTTGTTGTCCAGCGCGTGCAAGAACGCGCGCTGAGCAACAACACTCGAGGGGTTGGAATCGGCCGGACGGGCGGCTGCGGCGGACCTACTCGGTGGCGATCGCGGCGAGGACCGGACGGCGGGAGGCTCGCCACGCGGGCCAGAGTGCGGCCAGAACACCGACGACAGCGGCGCCAACGACGAAGATGACGAACGACATGATCGGGTAGACGACATGGTTCAGCTGACCGCCGGAGGTCGATACCACCGCCCAGCCGAAGACCACGCCGAGCACCAGTCCCAGCAACGCACCGAACACCGCGATGACGGCTGATTCGAGCCAAATCATCTCGCGCAGCTGTTGTCGTGACATGCCAACAGCCCTGAGCAGTCCAATCTCTCGAGTGCGTTCGTACACCGACAGAGCCAGTGTGTTGACTATCCCTAGGACAGCGATGATCAGAGCGACTGCGAGCAACCCGAAGATGAGATTCACGAACTGATCGATCTGCTTGGTAATCGAGTCCTTGTAGGCACTCTGGCCTTGAATCTTGACTTGTGGGTATGCCTTCAAGCTCGTCTCGAGTGCAGCGCCCGCGGCCTCACGTTGGCCGGGATCGGCCAAGACATAAACAATCGCATCGAGTTGCGTGGTGTAGTTCTTGGCGTATGTCGACAACCCGATGAGGTAGTCAGCGCCGCCGTTGCCCAGCAGGCTGTTGTCCTTGAAAATCCCACCGACGGTGATGTGCTGTAGGCCTCCCGTCGGATACTCCACGCTGAGAACCTGGCCGACGACGAGCTTGGTGGACTTCGCCTTCGTCTGGGAGACAAGCAGTTCGTTCTTGCCCAACGCGTCGAGTGACCCGGCCTGCATGTGAACCTTGATGACCGAGCCGATGTTGTCGGACACCGCTGCAAGGACGACCGTCTTGCCGCCCAGATGTGCGGCGCCGACTCGGGTCTCACCGACGGTCGCGACGCCTGGGGTGGCTGTCGCTTTCGCCGCGACATCGGGGGAGAAACCGAGAAACGACTGGGAGGTCAAGACGTAGTCGGCACCGAGATTGTTATTGACCACAGAGGTGATCGAAGACTTCGTCGACGCGGCAAGAACGGTGAGCATCGTCACGAGCGCGAGACCGATCATGACCGACGCAGACGTCGCCGCGGTGCGACGTGGATTGCGAACCGCGTTAGAACGGCCGAGCCGGGCGGGGAGGCCGAAGATCCTGACCAGGGGAGCGCCGATGAGCCGCACGACCGGCCGGCTGATGAGCGCGCTCATGACCCAAATGCCGATCATCACGAGCAGGATGCCGACGCCAACCCTCGCGGCTGCACCGCCGCTGCTGCCGCGAATCGAACCGGCAATCGAGACCGCCCCCAAGAGGGTCAACACGCCACCGATCACGGCGCGCACCCGAAGCGAGCGTTCTGGCAGCGCTACGCCGTCGCGCATAGCAGCAATGGGTGGGATGCGGGAGGCGCGGAAAGACGGGAACCCCGCAGCAACCAATGTGACCAGCACACCGACGACGTAGGCCGCGATGATCGTGTGCGTCTTGATGACCAGCGATCCGGCGGGCATTGACACACCAACGGCATCGAGCAGACTGCGGACACCTAACGCCACAAGCAGACCCACTGCCAGACCTACGGTCGACGCGACAACGCCGACGACGGCGGCTTCGCCGAGGACCGCGCTCATGACTTGGCGTCGGCTGGCGCCGATCGCGCGGAGCAGAGCGAGTTCGCGGGTGCGCTGCGCGACCAACATCGTGAAGGTGTTGAGGATGATGAAGAGCCCTACGAACAATGCCACTCCGGCGAAGATCAGCAGGAACACATTGAAGAAGCCGAGTGCCTTGCTGATCGAATCCGACTGCTCCTTGTTCACCGCCTTCGCGGTAACAGCCTCGAAGCCTTTCGGCAGCGTCGGTGTAATGCGCGCAGCCAGCGTCTCCTGCGAGACGCCGCTCGCGGCCTGCACGTCGATCTGGTTCGCGAAGCCGGGCTTGCCGGCAACCTGCGCGGCCGTCACCGGATCGAACACGCTCAAGACAGCGCCGGCAAGGTTGCTGCTGCCGCCGACGGTGACGATGCCGACAATGGTCGCCTGGATCGGCGCGCCCTGGGTCTGCACCGTGACGTGATCACCGACGTGCAAGTTGTAGGAATCGGCCGCGCTCTTGTCGATCGCGACCTGGCCCGGCCCTGTTGGCCCGGCGCCTTGGACGAACGCGAGGCTGCCGAAGTTGGCAGGCGTCCACGACACCGCCAGCGTGGGCGGCCCGGGCGACTTAGGTTGCACGGCCTTGCCTGCTTCGGTCACGAGCAAGTCGATGCCCTGCACCTCGCCGATGGCTTGCTTGACGCCCGGAACCGCCGCGACGTTTGCCACCAAGGCGTTCGGGACGAGCGCCCGCTCGCTGCTTGCACCAATGTCGGTGGTGGAGAAGTCTGATTGTGCGCGAACAACGACACTGAGGTTGACGCTTGTCCGACCGATCAGGTCGTTGAACGTCGCCTTCAGGGTGTCGGTGAACACGAGTGTCCCGGCGAGGAATCCGACGCCGAGAACGACAGAAAGTCCCGTGAGCAACAGCCGGACCTTGTGGGCAAAGACGTTGCGCAGGGTGGCTCGAAGCATCAGGCTTCCTGTGCTCTCGCCTCAAGGCGACTCATCCGCTCGAGAACTGCAGCCTGCGTCGGGTCGCGCATCTCGTCGATGACCTCGCCGTCGGCGAGGAACACGACCCGGTCTGCGTACGACGCCGCCCAGGGGTCGTGCGTCACCATCACGATCGTCTGACCCATCTCTCGCACCGAACGCTGCAGCAGCCCCAACACCTCAGCGCTCGCGCGCGAGTCGAGGTTCCCGGTCGGTTCGTCGGCGAAGATGATCGTGGGGCGCGATGCAAGCGCACGCGCGCAGGCGACTCGTTGCTGCTGACCACCGGAGAGCTCTGAGGGCTTGTGGTGCAGGCGGTCGCGCAGGCCAACAGCGTCAATCACCGAGTCGAGCCACTGCTGGTCGGGCTTGCGGCCGGCGATGTCCATCGGCAGTGTGATGTTCTCGATCGCGGTCAACGTCGGGATCAGGTTGAACGACTGGAAGATGAACCCGATCGCTTGGCGCCGGAGCAGGGTCAATGCCCTGTCGCTCAAGGTGCCGAGGTCGACGTCGCCGATGATGGCGCTGCCCGAGGTCACGCTGTCGAGGCCGGCCAGACAATGCATCAGGGTCGACTTGCCCGATCCCGAAGGCCCCATGATCGCGCTGAAGTGGCCGCGCTCGAACTCGATGGTGACGTCGCGCAATGCGGCGACCGTCGTCTCGCCCTCGCCATAGATCTTGGATAGGTGCAGTGCTCGCGCGGCCGCAGCTGTGATGACGTCACTCGTTGGTTGGGACATATCAGCCACGCTACCGGCGACCCGCCGCGTGGCGCCTCGGACGAAGATCACCGATCTGTGTGACAACGGTCATGGCGACGACAGTCGTTGTTTAGGGCGACGACAGTCGTTGTTTAGGGCGACGACAGTCGTGGGCTTGGGGTTACGGCGTGATGTCGTCGGCCTCAGTGGGTTGATCAAGCGGGACGACGGATGCGCCGACGGGCTCTGGATACGCGGGTGTGACGCCGCCGAACTCAGGGCACAGCGCCTTGTGCGCGCACCAATCGCAGAGCCGACTCGTGTGCGGCGGAAACTCCCGCTTCTCCAACGCGCGTTCGATCGCTGCCCACAACGCTCTGACTTTGCGCTCAGTGGCGAGCAGGTCAGCCTCGTCGGGCGCGTAACGCAGGATCTGCTTGTCGCCGAGGTACATCAGCTGCAGCAGCGCCGGAATGGTGCCGCTGACCCGCCACATGACCAGCGCGTAGAACTTCAGCTGGAAGAGGGCTTTGCTCTCGAACAGTTCGGACGGCGAGTTGCCGGTCTTGTAGTCGACGATGCGAGTCGCCCCGCTCGGGGCAACATCAACACGGTCGACGAAGCCGCGCAGCCGCACGCCGTCGGTAAGTTCGGCCTCGACCAGCAACTCACGCTGCGCGGGTTCGATCCGGGTTGGGTCTTCGAGCGCGAAATAGGTCTCGAGTAAGACGCGTGCGCTGGCGAGCCACGCGCTCACGGCGTCGCCGGCGCTCGCGGGGGTGTCGGTGGATGCGTCAGCGGGGGCGTCGACACTGGCGAACAAGTCGATCAACTCCGGGCGTTCTTCGAGTAGCCGTTGCCACTCCGGCTCAAGCAGGCTGGCCGCGCGCTCAATCGTGCGCTCCGGCGCGGGGCTGTCGAATAGCCGCTCGAGGACGCCGTGCACCAACGTCCCCCGGGTGGTGACCGGGCTCGACGGCTCCGGCAATCGGTCGATGACCCGAAGCCGATAGAGCAGCGGGCACGTCATGAAATCGCCCGCACGAGAAGGCGAAAGCGCCCAGGGCCGAGGCTGATCCTGCTCGCCCGGTCGCTCCGCGCCATTTGCCGCGGCGGTGCTCCCCGCGAGCTCAACTGCAGTCATACCGGCAGCGTAGGCGTGCCCGGCGACAGTTCGGGTTCGGCTCGCCTATCTGTGTTTCCTTCCGCGCAGGTGTGGATGGCGGGTTGCATGTCTCACCGGCCCGTAGCATCGGTAGGTGGTCGCCCCCGAAGAACCCCCCGCGGAAAAGCAGAACGGTCGGCCTGCCGCCGCGTCTCGTGGCATCACCTATGGGGGCCTGCTGATCGGCCGGCCTTTCGGCGTACCGATCTACATTTCCGCGAGTTGGCTGCTGTTCGTGGCCTTCATCACCGTGCAATTCGCGCCGGTCGTCGCCAGCGCGGTCCCAGGTATCGGCGCCGCGCGGTTCGTCGTCGCGGCGGCATTCGGCGTGTTCCTCGGCGTGTCCGTGCTCGCTCATGAGGTCGCGCACTGCGTCGTCGCCCGCCGGTTTCGCATCCCGATCGAGCGCATTTCGCTGAGCTTCCTGGCCGGCCACTCGACCCTGGCCCGTGAGCCGGAAACCCCGGCGCGCTCAGCGGCGGTCGCTGTCGCCGGTCCGGCGACCAACCTGGTGATCGGGGCGTGCGCCTTCTTCGCGTACACACGGCTCCCCGACGGGAGCATCGCGTTGGTGCTTGCTGCGGGGCTGGCCTGGTCGAACCTCCTGGTCGGCGTCTACAACCTGTTGCCGGGGCTGCCGCTCGATGGAGGCCAGCTGCTGCGGGCCGCCTTGTGGCGGGTCACCCGCAACCCGCGCACCGGAACCGTGGGCGCCGCCTGGGCGGGTCGAGTGATCGCGGCTTGTACGGCTGCACTCGGGCTCTACCTCGTGAGCACCCGTCGATCTGATGCTCAGTTCAGTGCACTGTGGGCGATGCTGATCGCCGCGATGCTCTGGGTCAGCTCGACGCAGGTGCTGCGGCAGCAGGCCCTGCGCGACCGGCTTCCTGGCATCTCCGCAAGAGCTCTGAGCCGCAGTTCGATCTCGGTCCTGGCTGACTTGCCGCTGGCCGAGGCGGTCCGCCGGGCCCAGGAGGCGCATGCACAGGGGATCGTCATCGTCGACGGCGACGGGCGTCCTACCGGCGTCGTCCGGGAGGCGGCCGTCACGGCCATGCCAGCACCGCGCCGTCCATGGGTAAGCACTGGATCGGTAGCCCGCCACGTCTCAACGGGGGAGCTGATCAACTCGTCGTGGTCGGGGGAGGAGTTGCTCGCCCGACTCCAGCTGGCGGCCGCATCCGAATACGTCGTGGTCGACCCGGCCGGAGCCGTCTACGGCGTGTTAGCCGCCGCCGACGTCGCCAGAGCACTCTCCGGCAGCCCTGCATGACGGGCGACCCCGCCATGACCGATGACACAGTGCAGGCCCACAGCATGATCAAGCGAGGGCCGTTCGAGGTCGGCGACCAGGTGCAGATCACCGACCCGAAGGGCCGCAAGCACACGGTCCTGCTTGTCGCCGGCAAGCAGTTCCACACCCACCAAGGCGCGCTCGAGCACGACGACCTGATCGGTCAGCCCGAGGGCGTCGTGGTGACCTCGACCGGCGGCACCGCCTACCTCGCGTTCCGGCCGCTGCTGTCGGACTTCGTGTTGTCGATGCCGCGCGGGGCGACCGTCGTCTATCCCAAGGACGCCGCGATGATCATCGGCTACGCCGATGTCTTTCCGGGAGCTCGGGTGATCGAAGCGGGCGCCGGTTCTGGGGCCCTTAGCTGCTCGCTGCTGCGGGCCGTCGGCGAGACAGGCGAGGTGCATTCATACGAGCGGCGCGAGGATTTTGCTGCAGTAGCAGCAAAAAACGTCCTGCGGTTCTTTGGCTCCGAACATCCTGCGTGGCATCTCACGGTCGGGGACCTTGTCGAATCGTTGCGAGAGCACCCCCTTGATCAGCCTGTCGACCGCGTGGTCCTCGACATGCTGGCGCCCTGGGAGTGCCTCGACGCCACTGCCGCCGTTCTGCTGCCGGGCGGCCTGATCTGCTGCTACGTCGCCACCACCACCCAGCTCTCGCGCGTTGTCGAGGCCCTGCGCACCGATGGTCGGTTCGCCGAGCCCGCGGCCTGGGAGACCATGTTGCGCACCTGGCACGTCGAGGGCCTGGCCGTGCGCCCCGATCACCGGATGATCGGCCACACCGGCTTCCTGGTTAGCGCCCGGCGGCTCGCTGACGGCGTCGTCGCACCGGTGCGCCGTCGCCGTCCAACATCGACATCGACCGCGCTCAACGAAGTGATCGCGTCCGAGCACGTCTCCGAAGAGCCGCCCGGCTAGAGGTCGGGCTAGGCGTCCGGGCCGGCTACTTCGACCCCGTCAGCGGCCCGAACAACGTGAATGCAGGCGCCCGGGCACTTGCGGGCGGCTTCGACGACCGCGGCAAACGTGTCGGCCGGGACGTCAGATTGCGCGGCCGGCGCGGTCAGCAACTCGTCGTCCGCGTTCTTCACGTAGGCCAGCCCATCGACGTCCAGCTCGAAGACGTTTCTGGCCTCCTGGACGCAGATGCCGTCGCCCGTGCACAGGTCCTGGTCTATCCAGACCCGGTGTCCGCCGGACGGCCCACTAGTGGTCGGCTGTGCGGTCACGTGAGAGGCACCCTTCATTCGATGGCCGCAGCTCTTAGGTCTTGGCCACTCCCGACGATAACAAGTGCGTCCGAGCAGGTGGAAAAGTTCGACCGTTTCGCCGGGGTTCACGCAAGATGAGTGAACCGCGACAACGGTAGGGTCGAAGTGCAGTCCTGCAGGGAGGTGACGCTCATGACTGGTCGTGAAGACTCTCACGACGCCCAGACCGGTAGCTCGCGCGCCGATGATCGCGCCGATGCCCGGCAGCTGCAGGCGCAGCTCGGACTCCTCGAAGAGGAGATCTCGATGTTGCGGCGCAAGCTCACCGAATCGCCGCGAAGCGCCCATCTGCTCGAGGAGCGGTTAGCCGACGCGCAGGCAAGTCTGGCCGGCGTCACCGGGCAAAACGAGCGTCTCGTCACCACGTTGAAGGAAGCCCGCGAGCAGATCATCGCGCTGCGCGAAGAGGTCGACCGGCTTGCTCAACCGCCGTCGGGCTACGGCGTGTTTCTTGCTCGTCATGACGACGGCACCGTCGATGTCTTCACCGGCGGTCGCAAGCTGCGCGTCACCGTGAGCCCCGCCGTCGAGGGCGAGGAGCTCCGCAAGGGCCAGGAAGTCATGCTCAACGAGGCACTGAACGTCGTCCGCGCGCTGGCGTTCGAACGCCAAGGCGAAGTCGTGATGTTCAAGGAAGTCCTCGAGGACGGCGAACGCGCTCTCGTCATCGGTCACAGCGACGAGGAGCGGGTGGTCATGCTGGCCGACACGCTGCTCGACACCCCTTTGCGGGTCGGTGACTCGCTGTTGCTCGAGACGCGGTCGGGTTATGTGTACGAGCGGATTCCCAAGGCCGAGGTCGAAGAACTCGTTCTCGAGGAAGTCCCTGACATCGACTACTCGGCGATCGGCGGTTTGTCCGCCCAGATCGAGATGATCCGCGACGCGATCGAACTGCCCTACCTGCACGCCGATCTGTTCCGCGAGCACGAACTGCGACCCCCGAAGGGCGTGCTCCTGTACGGCCCTCCCGGCTGCGGGAAGACCTTGATCGCCAAGGCCGTGGCGAACTCTCTGGCCAAGAAGGTCGCCGAGGTCACCGGCAAGCCCGAGGGCAAGAGTTTCTTCCTCAACATCAAAGGCCCTGAGCTGCTGAACAAGTACGTGGGTGAGACCGAACGCAAGATTCGGCTCGTGTTCCAGCGTGCGCGTGAGAAGGCCAGCGACGGCAATCCGGTCATCGTCTTTTTCGACGAGATGGATTCAATCTTTCGCACCCGCGGCTCAGGCGTGAGCTCCGACGTCGAGCTGACGATCGTGCCGCAGTTGCTCAGTGAGATCGACGGCGTCGAAGGGCTCGAGAACGTCATCGTGATCGGCGCCTCGAACCGCGAAGACATGATCGACCCCGCGATCCTTCGTCCTGGTCGGCTCGACGTAAAGATCAAGATCGAGAGGCCGGACGCCGAGGCGGCGCGCGACATTTTCAGCAAATACATCAAGGCGAATCTGCCGCTGCACTCAGAAGATCTTGCCGAAAACGGTGGATCGCGAGAGGCGACCGTGCAGGCCATGATCCAGCGCACCGTCGAGCGGATGTACGACGAAACCGAAGAGAACCGGTTCCTCGAAGTCACCTACGCAAACGGCGACAAGGAGATCCTGTACTTCAAGGATTTCAACTCCGGCGCGATGATCCAGAACATCGTCGACCGCGCGAAGAAGATGGCGATCAAGGACTTCATCGAGAGCGGCAACAAGGGCCTGCGCATGCAGCACCTGATGTCGGCGTGCGTCGATGAGTTCAAGGAGAACGAGGATCTCCCGAACACCACCAACCCCGACGACTGGGCGCGCATCTCCGGCAAGAAGGGCGAGCGGATCGTCTACATCCGCACGTTGATCTCCGGCAAGCAGGGCACCGAAGCCGGCAGGTCGATCGACACGATCGCGAACACCGGCCAGTACCTCTGACAACCCGCTGGTCTTCTGGAAGCCATGGCGCCGGTTGGGCACGTAGGCTGATCCGGTGACCGTGCGGCGGGTTATGGGAATCGAGACCGAGTTCGGTATCTCGGTGCCCGGTCACCCGACCGCAAACGCGATGGCGGCGTCCTCGCAGATCGTCAATGCCTACGTGCCCGGGTTCTTGCCTCGCGAGGTGGCACGCGACCGCAGTTCGAACGGCCGGCGTCCCAAGTGGGACTTCGAGGAGGAGAACCCGCTGCGCGACGCGCGCGGCTTCGACCTCAATCGTGAAGTCGCCGACCCGTCGCAGCTCACCGACGAGGATCTTGGGCTGGCCAACGTCATCCTCACGAACGGCGCGCGTCTCTACGTCGACCACGCCCACCCGGAGTACTCCTCACCCGAGATCACGAATCCGCTCGACGCCGTGCTCTGGGACAAGGCCGGCGAGCGGGTGATGGCGGAGGCCGCCCGGCGGGCGGCGACCGTCCCGGGCAGCTGGCCGATCCAGCTCTACAAGAACAACACCGACAACAAGGGCGCCAGTTACGGCTGCCACGAGAACTACCTCACCAAGCGCAGCACCCCGTTCACCGAAATCGTGCGTCATCTGACACCGTTCTTCGTGACTCGGCAGGTCTTCTGCGGCGCCGGCCGGGTCGGCATCGGCGCCGACGGGCGCGGCCACGGCTTCCAGCTCAGCCAGCGCGCTGACTTCTTCGAAGTCGAAGTCGGTCTCGAGACCACGCTGAAGCGGCCGATCATCAACACCCGCGACGAGCCGCACTCCGATCCGGAGAAGTACCGCCGGCTGCACGTGATCATCGGCGACGCGAACATGAGTGAGATCTCCACCTATCTCAAGATGGGATCGACCGCACTTGTCCTCGCCATGATCGAGGACGGCTTCCTGACCAGCGACTTGTCGATCGAGGGCCCGGTCGCCGCGCTGCGCGCGATCTCCCATGACTGGACGCTCAGCCACCGCGTCACTTTGCGCGACGGCCGCAAGATGACCGGCATCCAGGTGCAGATGGAGTACCTGGAGCAGGCCCGCAAGTACGTCGAAGACAGGTTCGGTGCCGACGCCGACGACGTCACGCGCGACGTTCTCGACCGGTGGGAGTCGATCCTGTCGCGGTTGTCCGACGACCCGATGCAGTTGTCGACCGAGCTCGACTGGGTTGCGAAGCTGTCGCTTCTCGAGGGTTACCGCGATCGCGAGAACCTGAACTGGGAAGCCCACAAGCTGCAGCTCGTCGACCTGCAGTACCACGACGTGCGCGCCGATCGCGGCCTCTACAACCGGCTTGTAGCGCGGGGGAGCATGCAGACGCTGCACACCGAGGACGCCATCGTGGCGGCGAGGACGGAACCACCTGAGGACACCCGCGCCTACTTCCGCGGCCGCTGCCTCGCCAAGTTCGGCACCGAGGTGGCCGCCGCATCGTGGGACTCAGTCATCTTCGACCTGCCCGGCCGGGATTCGCTTCAGCGCATTCCGACACTCGAGCCATTGCGAGGCACCAAAGCGCACGTGGGCGACCTGATAGACAGGTGCGCGACGGCCTCCGAGCTCGTCGCCGCGCTCACCGATTCCCACTAGAACGCCGCGTCGTCGCCGATCACGCGACGGGTCGCCCGCCTCGAAGGCCAGCGCGCAGGTAATGTCGGCACAGCGCCGCCGGTTACGCCTCATGTGTCCGGCAGCTGAGAAACCCGGAGGGGCAGATGGCCGAGAAGGACACCGGAGGTCAGCAGCGGTCCAACCGCCGCTCGACTGAGGCCGACGAGGTGGATACCGAAGAGACCGCGAGCAGCGACCTCAAGGACCGGCAGGAGAAGCTCAACGAGGATGTCGATTCGATCCTCGATGAGATCGACGAGGTGCTCGAGGAGAATGCCGAGGAGTTCGTTCGGTCCTACATCCAAAAGGGTGGCCAGTGACGACCGACGGTTCAGGTCGGCTGCCGACCGCGTTTCACCAGCCGGGGGTCGGCTCCTTCGCCGACTTCCTCGGCATGCACGCGCCAGACATGATGCCCGGCAAGCGCACCCTCGGACCTGGCACCGTCGACGCGCCGCACGGCACGACGATCGTCGCCGTCACGTACACAGGTGGCGTCGTGATGGCAGGCGACCGTCGCGCCACGATGGGCAACATCATCGCCCAGCGCGACATCGAAAAGGTGTTCCAGGCTGACGAGCATTCATGCGTGGGCATCGCCGGTACGGCGGGTCTCGCCATCGAACTCGTCCGGCTGTTCCAGGTCGAACTCGAGCACTATGAAAAGCTCCAAGGCGCGACACTTTCCCTTGAGGGCAAGGCAAATCGGCTCTCGATGATGATCCGTGGCAACCTGCCGATGGCGATGCAAGGCCTCGCCGTCGTGCCGATGTTCGCCGGTTACGACCTGCTCGTAAGCGATCCCCAGAAGGCGGGTCGGATCTTCTCGTTCGACGTCACCGGCGGCCGCTACGAGGAGCATTCGTTCCACGCCGTCGGCTCTGGCTCGATGTTTGCGCGCGGAGCGCTAAAGAAGTTCTTCCGCGAAGACTTCAGCCAGCAAGACGCCGTCCGCGCGTGTGTCGAGGCGTTGTACGACGCGGCCGACGACGACTCTGCGACCGGTGGTCCTGACCTCACCCGCCAGATTTACCCGGTGGTTGTCTCGTGCTCGATCGAGGGCTTCCAGCGAGTCGCCGACGAGGTCCTGCATGACATGGTCGGCCGCGTGGTCGACGCACGCATGATCCGGCCCGGCGGCCCTGCCGCGCCGCTCAGCTGACCGACCCGTGACCGACTCGTGACCCACCAAAGCCAGAGACAGACCAGGAGCAGCACATGAGCGCGCCGTTCTACGTCTCGCCCGAGCAACTGATGAAGGACCGGGCCGACTACGCCCGCAAAGGCATCGCGCGCGGTCGCAGCAACGTGGTGCTCCAGTACGCCGACGGCATCTTGTTCGTTGCGGAGAATCCCTCGAAGGCTCTGCACAAGATCAGCGAGGTCTACGACCGGATCGCCTTTGCCGCGGTCGGGCGTTACAACGAGTTCGAGAACCTGCGGGTCGCCGGCGTCCGGCTTGCTGACCTCACCGGCTACACCTACGACCGCAGTGACGTCACCGCTCGGACGATCGCGAACGCCTACGCACAGACGCTCGGTGCGATCTTCAGTGGCGCCGGGGAGAAGCCCTATGAGATTGAGATCGTGGTGGCCGAAGTCGGCGAATCCGAGGACGACGACACGATCTACCGGCTGACCTACGACGGCTCCGTCACAGAGGAGCACGCCTTCGTGGCGATGGGCGGTCAGGCCGAGCACATCAGCGGCCTGCTGAAGGAGCGCTTCGTCGCCGACTCCTCGCTCACTGCCGCATTGCGGCTGGCCGTCGACGTGCTGACGCAGGCACCTGATGGTGAGATGCGGACGCTAACCGCCGGCCAACTCGAGGTGGCTGCGCTGGTCAGGTCACGCGCGCGACGGGCATTTCGCCGCTATGTTGGCCCAGAACTCGAGGCGCTGCTGGCGGCGAGTTCGGCACATCAGGCCGAGCCGGCCGCCGCCGATGCAGACGCTGATGTGGACCCTGACGTCGAGTCCTGAGCAGACGGCCCAACCCG
>DATCDK010000284.1:0-4675 GCA_036510735.1 Acidothermaceae bacterium
CGAGACCCGACAGGTCTGCCATGAAGCGGCAGGCTTCGAGATGGAGGACGGCGGCGACGATGCCCCGCCCGGATCCGAGGTCCGTGACAGCCGTCGAGGCTTTGAGATCGGCGAACTGCGGGCCATCGTCGTGCCAGGCGCCGGAGGACTTCCAGCCTTCTTGGCCGCGTACCCAGACGTGTCCGACCGGCCACCCGGTGGCGCGGCACACCAGCTCGACTGCTTCGTCGAAGCTGAGTAGGGCGTGAGGGGCGTGGGGTGCAGGCTGGCGGGCGGCAAGCTCCGCGCGGATCGCGACGGCATCGTGAGCTGACGTGGCTACTCGCGCGGCATCAACACGCGCGGCGGCGGCACTGGAAGTGGATGCGGTGATCCACGAGAACCACGTCACGGCCGTTCATCGGCACGATGAACGCGCCGCTGTACCCCTGTTTGCGATGTCATGAGCCCGCCTCAGGCCGCGGTCCGTGCAGCGGCCACTCGATCTTCGGGCAGGTGTCCATCACGACGTCGAGGCCGGCTTTCGCTGCCCGCTCGGCCGCCCGGGCATCGATGACGCCCAGCTGCATCCAGACCGCGGCGGCTTCGATCGCGATCGCCTCGTCGACCGAGCGCCCGGCCTGGTCTGAGCGGCGGAAGATGTCGACGACATCGACGGGGAACGGGATCTCAGCGAGCGTGCGGTAGGCAGGTTCTCCAAGCACCTCGACGGCCCGGGGATGAACCGGCACGATGCGTTTGCCGTGGGCTTGGAGGAACTCGGCGACCCCGTATGCCGCGCGCCTCGGGTCGTTGCCGAGCCCGACGACGGCCCACACCGAGCTATCGGCCAGCACCCGCTCGATCACTGCCGGGTCGTGGTAGGCCGGATGGCTCGGCGCAGCAGTCACGACGATGGCCGCCCGAGTGCGCGGTAGGTCCAACCCGCGTCGCGCCAGCGGGCGGGGTCGAGGGCGTTGCGTCCATCGACGATGTGCCGGCCGGTGACGACGGCCGACAGCGTCGCGGGCTCGAGGTCGCGAAACTCCTGCCATTCGGTCAGGTGCAGCACGACGTCCGCGCCGGTGCAGGCATCGACAGCCGACCCGGCGTAACTCAACTGCGGGTACCTGACCTTCGCGTTCGCCATCGCCTGCGGATCGAAGACCGTCACCGCCCCGCCGTCCCGCTGAACTGTGGCGGCGACGTCGAGAGCGGGGGAGTCGCGGATGTCGTCGCTGTTCGGCTTGAAGGCGGCACCGAGGACGCCGATGCGCTTGCCGGCGAAGTCGCCGCCGACCTGCTCGCGGGCCAGGTCGACCATGCGAGCGCGACGACGCTGGTTGATCGCGTCGACTTCGCGAAGGAACCCAACCGCCTGGTCGACGCCGAGCTCTTGCGCCCGGGCCATGAACGCGCGGATGTCCTTGGGCAGGCAGCCGCCACCGAATCCGAGCCCGGCGTGCAAAAAGCGGCCACCGATCCGGGTGTCGAGTGCCAGGGCCGCGGCGAGTTGGGTGACGTCGGCGCCGGTGGTCTCGCAGATCTCGGCCATCGCGTTGATGAAGGAGATCTTGGTGGCCAGGAACGAGTTGGCGGCCACCTTCACCAGTTCGGCAGTGGCGAAGTCGGTGACGATCAGCGGGATACCGGTGTCAGTCAGTGGTACCCAGACTTCACGGAGCACCTTCTCGGCGTGCTCGGATTCGATGCCGATCACCAGCCGCTCGGGGGTTAACGTGTCTTTCACCGCGAAGCCCTCGCGCAGAAACTCCGGGTTCCAGGCGAGCTCGACGGCGTCGCCGCCCGGCGCGAGTTCGGCGATGCGAGCGGCCAGGATCGCGGCCGTGCCGGAGGGCACCGTGGACTTGCCGACCACGAGGCACTCGCGGGTCAGCAGCGGGGCCAGGGCGTCGATGGCCGCGTGAACGTAGCGCAGGTCGGCAGCGTAGCTGTCCTTCATCTGCGGCGTGCCGACACAGACGAAATGGACGTCGCCGAACGCGGCGACCTCGGCGATGTCGGTGGTGAACCGCAGCCGGCCCGATTCGACCTGCTTGGTCAAAAGCTCGGGCAGGCCAGGCTCGAAGAACGGCACCTTACCGGCGCGCAACAACTCGATCTTGGCCTCGTCGACGTCGTAGCCGATGACCTCGTAACCCAATTCGGCCATACACGCGGCGTGTGTCGCACCGAGATATCCAGTACCGATGACGCTGAGTCGCAAAGCCACAGGGGTCCCTTTCGATGCGGGTGAGAGTCCCACGATGTTAACTCAGGCGTCGGGGGCGGTTCGGGCCTACGATCGTTCCAATGACGGCACCGGGCGGCGTCCCCGCATTCGATGTTTTTGCTTTGCCTGCTGAATACCGCGAATTGCGGGCCAGCGTCCGGGCACTGGCCGACGCGCGCATCGCGCCTAGAGCGGCCGAAATCGATGCCACTGCTACGTTTCCGTGGGACGTGCACGCCGCGCTGGCTCAGTCCGGATTCAATGCACCTCACATCCCAGAGAGTTACGGCGGTGCGGGTGCCGACGCGCTCGCCACCGCAATCGTTGTTGAAGAGGTTGCCCGCGCGTGCGCATCGTCCGCGCTAATCCCCGCTGTGAACAAGCTGGGAACCTTGCCACTGCTGACCGTCGGATCGCAGCGATTGCGCGACGAGTACCTACCGCCGGTTGCGCGCGGCGAAGCGATGTTCTCGTACGCGTTGAGTGAGCCGGACGCCGGGAGCGACGCCGCCTCGATGACAACGCGGGCGCAGCGGGACGGCGATGAGTGGGTGCTCAACGGGACGAAGCGGTGGATCAGTGGTGCCGGTGAATCCTTGTACTACACGGTTTTCGCGGTCACCGATCCGAACGCCGGGGGTCGTGGAATCTCCGCGTTCGTTGTCGAGAAGGCCGACGCTGGTCTGACGTTCGGTGCGCCGGAGCGCAAGCTTGGCATCAAGGGTTCGCCGACGCGTGAGATGTATTTCGACGGCTGCCGGATTCCGTCGTGGCGGCTGATTGGCGACGAGGGTACGGGGCTGCGCATCGCGCTGCGGACCCTCGACCACACTCGAGTGACTATTGCGGCTCAGGCAGTTGGCATCGCGCAGGGCGCGCTTGATGCGGCGATCGACTACACCTCGCAACGCGAGCAATTCGGTGCACCCGTGGGCGAATTTCAGGGCGTGCAGTTCATGCTCGCCGACATGGCCATGAGGATCGAAGCGGCGAGGGCGTTGACCTATGCGGCCGCCGCGAAGTCAGAATCCGACGCGTCGGACCTCAGCTATTTCGGAGCAGCTGCCAAGTGCTTCGCCTCCGACGTCGCCATGGATGTGACGACTGATGCCGTCCAGTTGTTCGGCGGCTACGGCTACGTGAAGGACTACCCCGTCGAGCGCATGATGCGGGATGCGAAGATCACTCAGATCTACGAGGGGACCAACCAGATCCAGCGCCTGGTGATCGCCCGCGAGCTGCGTAAGAAGATAGTTTGATCGAAAGACCATCGACTACACGGGAGAAACAGATGCCACCGCAGAAGAAGTCGTCGACCCCAAAGGCGCCGACCGCAAAGGCTGAGGCCGCCCCGTTCCTGTCAGACGTCACGACACTGCGGGCCAAGGCGCGCAAGGAGATCGACAAGGGCCCTGTGACCGCTGCGTACGGCGCCGATCTCAAGCGCGTGATCGAGGTCCTCAACACGTCGCTCGCGACGGAGCTCGTGTGCGTGCTGCGGTACAAGGCGCACTACTTCGGCGCCAAGGGACTCAACGCAGAACCGGTGGCTGCGGAATTCCTCGAGCATGCCGGCGAAGAGCAAGTGCATGCCGACCGGATCGCCGAACGCATCAATCAGCTCGGTGGCACCCCGGACATGGACCCCAACACGTTGATGGCGCGGGCACAGACCGAATACAACACCCCTGAAGACCTGGTTGAGATGATCAAGGAAGACCTCATCGCCGAGCGGATCGTCATCCAGGCCTACACCGAGGCGATCGCCTGGCTGGGCCACAAGGATCCGACCACCCGCCGGATCTTCGAGGAGATCCTCGCCGAGGAAGAGGAGCACGCGGACGACATGCTGACGCTGCTCCAGCGCAACAACAAGTAACGAGTGGCAACGCGGCTGTTATAGGCCGCCGCGTACGCGTGCGATGATCACCGGGTGAACGACGAACACCGGCAGTTCGACCAACTCAGGGGCATGCCGACAAGCGCGTCACGAATCAGGCTCAGTCGTATCGTCGACGCGCTCGACGCCAACCTGCAGGGCAATGTGCACGGTGGCGCGATCATGCGCCTCGTCGATGAAGCTGCCGGTGTCGTTGCCTCCCGCCACAGTGGTGGCCGGGCTGTCACCGCTGTTGTCGACGAACTGCAGTTCGTCGTTCCGGTGCATGTCGGCGACATCGTCACCTGTGACGCCCAGATCAACTGGACAGGGCGCACGTCATGCGAGGTCGGTGTGCGGGTGACCGCGCAGCCGTGGGACGAAGCCGGCGACGTGGGTCGTCACGTAGCGTCGGCCTACTTGGTGTTCGTTGCCATTGACGACGATGAGCGGCCGCGCACCGTGCCGCCCGTGATGCCGGAGAACGACGAGGACCGCCGGCGCTTTCGGGAGGCCGAGATTCGTCGTGGCACGCGACTGGCCCGGCGCGAGGCGATCCTTCGATCGCGCGAGCGCGAGACCAA
>DATCDK010000285.1:0-2804 GCA_036510735.1 Acidothermaceae bacterium
CGTAGATGATGAGATGCCGCAGATCGTTGAACGTCTCACGATGACGTAAGCCGACGTCGTCCCAGAAAGTGTTTGGCAACGGCTCGGTGGCCATCATCAACGAATAGACCGGCGCCAACGCGCGACGGTATCCACGAATCGTTGGCGTGTAGCCCTCGGTCGCCCGGACGACGACGTCGGCCCGCACTACGCCGTGCCGGGTGTCGACGCGATGCGGCGAGATTGCGGTGACCGTCGTGCCTTCGTGGATCGCGGCGCCGTGTCGTTCCACGAGGTCCGCGAGCCCACGCACGAGCTTCGCCGGATGTATTGCAGCGCAGTGCGGAGTGAACAACGCACCGATGACGTCGGTGGCATTCAACCGCGCGCGTGCCTCGGCAGCATCGAGCAGGAAGATGTCGTCACTGCCTTCGCCCCACGAGCGCGCGTGCTCGAGCTTCTCGCGCGCTCGCTCGATCTGCGCACGGCTGCGGATGAGTGAGAGCGTGCCGCCCTTGGCGTATCCGCAGTCGATCCCGTTGGCGTTTGTCACTGCCCCGATCTCATCGACGCTGTGGCGCATCGCCTGGCGAAGGGCAATCGCGGCATCTCGCGACGACTGCGCCGCGATCTTCTCCATCGACGCGGGAAACAATGCGCTGCACCAACCACCGTTACGGCCGGATGCGCCGAAGCCCGCAATTTCCTTCTCCAACAGCACAACCCGAAGGGTGGGATCGCGCTCAAGGAGGTAGTGCGCGGTCCACAAGCCGGTGAATCCGGCTCCGACGATCGCGACATCGACGTCACGCGCGCCGGGTAGCGCCGCCCGGCGAGCCAGGTTGCCACCTGTCGATGCGAGGTCGTCGAGCCAGAAACTGCGTGACCGGTAGTCCGCGTCGGCTTTCACGATGTTCAATTTCACGGTGTCCAGCGCGCGAGGTAGGGCGGCGGTTCGTAGGGCTCTTGCAGGTCAGGTGTCGGCAGCGGGGTGCCGAACGTCGACTGGATCGGAACCACACCGGCCCACACTGGCTCATGCAGGTCCTCGACCGGATCATCGGGCCAGCCGTTGCTGACTTTCACCGACCACTCGCGCAGCGGCATCCGGAGCAACGTCGTCGCCGCCAGTTCTTTTGCGGTCGGTGGACGCAGCTCTGCCCACCGGCCTGGCTGCAGCTGTTCGGTGAGCACTTCAAGACATCGCCCGACGTCGTCCGCCGAGACGACTTCGCATGTGCCGAACATCATCGCGCTGCGGTAGTGCATCGAGGATTCGAATGCCGACCGCGCGAGCACCATGCCGTCGAGCAGGGTGACGGTCACACACGTCGGTGCGCCGGCAGCGAGTGAGCGAAAGAGCCTGCTCCCGGTCGAGCCGTGGATGAGCACGTCGTCACCGTCGCGAGCGAACGCCACGGGCAAGACGTAGGTCTGACCACCGGCGTCGGCTACGCAGACGTGCGCAACGCGAGCCGCGTCGAGAATCGCATACAGCGCCGAACGTTCGCTCACTTGCTTCTCGGGCAGTCGTCGCACTTTGGTCCGCTCGAAGCCGTCGCTTCGCGGAGCTGTCACAGGATCGACCAGGCCTCCGTCAGCACCGATCGCAAGGTCTGCTCGATGAAATCGAACTCGGGCTGGTCGATGATCAGCGGCGGTGCGAGCTGGATCACCGGGTCACCGCGATCGTCGGCGCGGCAGATCAAGCCGGCCTCGAAGAGCGCCCCCGAGAGGAACCCGCGAAGCAGTCGCTCCGACTCCGCGTCGTTGAAGGTTTCTCTCGTGGTTTTGTCCTTCACGAGCTCGATGCCGTAGAAGTAGCCGTCGCCACGGACCTCGCCCACGATCGGCAGATCGTTGAGCTTGTTCAGGGTGGCGCGGAACTTGTCTTCGGTCGAGAGCACGTGGCCCAGCAGGTCTTCCTTCTCGAAGACATCGAGATTTGCGAGCGCGACTGCGCAGCTGACCGGGTGGCCGCCGAAGGTGATGCCGTGCAAGAAGGTCGACGTGTCCTTGAGAAACGGCTCCATGATCCGGTCCGATGCGATCATCGCGCCGATCGGTGCGTATCCGGAGGTCATGCCTTTTGCGACGGTGATGATGTCGGGCTGGTAGCCGTAGCGATCCGCGGCGAAGTAGTAGCCAAGGCGGCCGAATGCGCAGATGGTTTCGTCAGAGACGAGGAGCACACCGTGCCGGTCGCAAATCTCCCGCACACGTTGGAAGTAACCAGGCGGGGGAGGGAAACAGCCGCCCGAGTTCTGCACTGGCTCGAGGTAGACCGCAGCGACCGATTCAGGACCTTCACGAAGGATGGCGCGTTCGATTTCGTCGGCGGCCCAGCGGCCGAACGCGACGAGATCGTCGCCATGCTCAGGGGCGCGATAGAAGTTGGTGTTCGGAACGCGCACGGACCCGGGGACCAGCGGTTCGAACACGTTCTTAATCGCGGGCAGCCCGGTAATCGAGAGCGCGCCCATGGTCGCGCCGTGGTAGGCGATGTCTCGGCTGATCACCTTGTACCGACTCGGCTGGCCGATCGCGCGGAAGTACTGGCGAGCCAGCTTCCATGCGGATTCGACAGCCTCGGACCCACCGGTGGTGAAGAAGACGCGGTTCAGATCGCCGGGTGCAAGGTTTGCTAGCCGCTCGGCCAGTTCGATTGCGCGTGGGTGGGCGTAACTCCACAACGGGAAGTACGCGAGCTCTTTTGACTGCCGCGCAGCGGCCTCGGCGATCTCGTCGCGACCGTGACCAACCATGCTCACGAAGAGGCCCGCCAGTCCGTCAAGGTAACGACGGCCTTTGCTGTCGTACACGTA
>DATCDK010000286.1:0-5701 GCA_036510735.1 Acidothermaceae bacterium
CGTCCCGTGGCGGTGCCACCGGTCCCTGATCGGCGACGCCTTGCTGATCCGGGGCATGTCCGTCGAAGACATCTTCACGGAGAAGTCGATCAGGCCGCACCGGTTGACGGCGTTCGCCCGGATAGCCGGCAACACGATCACGTACCCTGCTCCGATGGGCTAACCCTGTGGCTGACCCAGATCTGCGCAGAGTAGTCCCAAAAGACGGTGCAGATTGCAGGCCCCGCGCGTTCCCTCGCACGGCAGATGTCGGACCGCTTGCGCGATCGCTAAACCCGATGCGGTTCGGGAACGAACGTTGTGCCGTTCGTCTGGACCAACCCGCCGACGAACTCATCCCACGCGCTACCCGCGGTCAAAGAACTTCAACATCGCGACACTAGGGTTAAGGCATGAGTGCTCTTACCCGGTGGGTCACCGATCACGGTCCAGAACATTCACAGTGGTACATCGACCGGTTCCGGACCATGGCTGCTGACGGCGCGGATCTGGGCGGTGAGGCTCGGTTGCTCGACGCCCTGCTCGCCCCGCGTTCCCGCGTATTGGACGCCGGATGCGGACCCGGGCGGGTGGGCGCCGAACTCGCCGCCCGCGGGCACTCGGTGGTCGGGGTCGACGTTGACCCGTTGCTCATTGCGGCGGCGAAGGCGGACCACCCAGGGCCGCAGTGGATAGTGGATGACCTGGCCGAGTTCGACCTGCCCGCGGCGGGTGTGCCCGAGCCGTTCGACGCAGCAGTGATCGCGGGGAACGTCATGGCCTACGTCGCTTCGGGGACGGAACCGCGGGTACTTGCCCGCGTCGCCGCGCACGTGCGCGGCGGCGGTGTCGTGGTGGTCGGATTCGGAACGGACCGCGGATACCCCATCGCCGATTTCGACGCGCACGCTGCAGCTGCCGGCCTGACGCGAGAACACCGTTTCGCAACGTGGGATCTCCGCCCGTGGCGTAAGGATGCGACGTTCGCTGTGACCGTGCTCCGCAAGCTCGATCAATCCTGATCGTCGCTTCGGGGCATCATGGACCGGTGACCAAACCATCGGGGCCGGACCGACAAGCCGAGTTCGATGGAGGCTCGGATCAGCCGCGACCCGTCGAGGTCCTTGAGCGTTGGCAGCGTTTCGGTGCGACCTGGCGTGTGGTGTCACGCATTGAGGGGTCCGTCACGGTTGCACTGTGCCGCTGCGATGGTGGTGAGGAGGTCCAGCGCCTGACCTCGACGGACGCTGATCTGCTCGGGTGGCTGGCGGGCAGAACGAGCAGCGAGCAGTAGGTGCGGCTCGAGCAACGACGACCGTGACTGATGCTATCGGTGCTGCGTTCGGGTCGGCTTGGTGCGGGTAATCGTTACGCAGCAGCGGTCCGGCGCGGGGTCGAGGTTGGCTTGCCACGCGGTGTCGTCGAGCGCACCGAGCAGGCCGCCGACAAGGTCAAGGTTGATGCCGCATACCAGGTTCGTGTAGTCCTGCGCCAAGCTGTGGAAGGGGCAATTGGCGAGCGTGATGCAGGTCGCGCTCGCGTTGGGCTGGTAGCCGTTGTCGTCGAGTACGTCGCAGATCGCGCTCGTCACCGCGGCCCGACTGGGACGAGGCCCGGCGGCCTCGGCGGCGTCCTTGCCGAGCTTGGTGCCGTTGGTGACCGCTGCCTGGTGCAGTGCGTCGGGCAACGGTGTGCCGGACTGTGCGACGGTGGTGATTGCTTGCGCCATGATGCGGCCGGCGAGGTCGTAATGCCGCTCGGGCAAGGTGACCGCGATGTCGCCCGCGGCGCGGCGGTAGTACTTGGTCGGACGTCCCGCACCTGGTCCTGTCCGGCCGGCCGGGCGGCGGTAGTCGACCTCAAGAAGACGATCGTCTTCGAGTCTGTCGAGATGGAACTTCGCGACGTGGTGCGCGACGCCGACTCCAGCGGCGGCCTGCTCGCGGCTGACCGGCTCCGCTTGAGCGACCACGTAGCGGTACAGCATGCGGCGGACCGGCTCGCCCAGCGAGGCCACGCTCCGAAGCGCAGTATCGACGCGACTCTGGTGTTCCGCCGAGCGCATTGACGCTCCCTTCCGTCCGTTCTAAAAGGTACTCCCATTGACGAAAGAATGGCGAGAGGTCTAACGTGCGAACCACAATCCGATAGAGGAGCCCGGCGATGACGGTGACGCAGGTCCAGCTTCGACTGCAGTCAGCCCACGGACTGCGCCTCGCCGAATCCAACCCGCCGATCGATCTCGCCGCAGCCGAGCTCGCCGTGCGTGCGCTGCTGATGGCGCTCGGCCAGGATCCGGACTCGGAGCACCTGCAAGAAACGCCACGCCGTGTCGCCGGCGCTTACGCCGAGCTGCTCACACCGCAGGCTTTTGAGCTCACGACGTTTCCCAACGACGAGGGCTACGAGGAGCTCGTCGTCGCCCGCGACATCCCCTTCCATTCCTTGTGCGAGCATCACATGTTGCCGTTCCACGGCGTTGCGCATGTCGGGTATCTGCCCGATCAGCGCATCGTCGGACTCTCCAAGTTGGCCCGCGTCGTCGACCGATTTGCGCGGGGACTGCAGGTCCAGGAGCGGCTGACCAAGCAGGTAGCCGACTGGCTCGACTCCAATCTGCACCCCAAGGGCGTCGGAGTCGTGATCGAAGCGGAACATCAATGCATGACGTTGCGTGGCGTGCGAGCCCACGAATCGCGCACTATTACCTCAGCCCTGCAAGGACACCTGCGCCACGATGCCGCTGCTCGCCTCGAGTTCTTCGCACTGACCCGCCGCTAGTCCCTGTTTTCGATCAGAAGGGCCGCTCCGTGGTTGCGTCTGACACGTTCGTGATCGTCGGTGCCGGGCTTGCCGGCGCCAAGGGTGCGGAAGCCTTGCGCAGTCAGGGTTTTGACGGACGGCTGATCCTGCTCGGTGGTGAGCCCCACGCCCCTTACGAACGGCCGCCGTTGTCCAAGGACTACCTGATGGGCAAAAGCCCGCGCGAAAAGGTCTTCGCGCACGCCCACTCCTGGTACGCCGAGCATCGAGTCGACTTGAGATCTGGGCAGTTCGTCACCGGTCTCGATCGCGGCGCGCAGGTGGTCGCGCTCGCCGATGGGTCGGTTGTCACTTACGACAAGCTCCTGTTGACCACCGGAGCGAGCCCGCGCGAGCTTCGGGTCTCCGGGGCGGACGCGAGCGGGGTGCACTATCTGCGGACGATCGACGACTCCGACGCGCTACGTGCGACCCTTGCCACTGCGTCGCGGTTGGTGGTGATCGGAGCCGGTTGGATCGGCCTTGAAGTCGCCGCCGCGGCCCGACTCGCCGGCGTCGAGGTCACCGTCATCGAAACTGCTGAACTGCCCCTATTACGCGTCCTCGGGCCCGAGGTATCGCAGGTCTTCGCCGACCTGCACAGCGAGCACGGGGTGACGTTCCACTTCAACGCCTCACTTGCCGAGATCCTCTCCCAGGACGGGGTAGCCACCGGCGTCCAACTGAAGGACGGTACGACGATCGCGGCAGACGCTGTGCTCGTGGCGGTGGGCGCTGTCCCGAACGTGCAACTAGCCGAGGCTGCGGGTCTAGGCGTCGACAACGGCATTGTCGTCGACGCGGCGCTACGGACCAGCGACCCCAACATCTTCGCCGCGGGCGACGTGGCCAACGCGTTCCACCCGCGATTCGACAAGCACATCCGGGTCGAGCACTGGGCCAACGCGCGACAGCAACCGAAAGCGGCGGCCGCGTCCATGCTCGGATTCGACGCCTCGTATGAGGAGCTGCCGTACTTCTTTACCGACCAGTACGACCTCGGGATGGAATACATCGGCTACGTCGAGCCCGGGGGCTACGACCGGGTCGTCTTTCGCGGCGACGTCGCCAGCCGCGAGTTCATCGCTTTCTGGCTCTCGAACGATCGCGTTGTGGCAGGTATGAACGTCAACATGTGGGACGTCGGCGGGCCGATCAAGACACTCATCCGATCCCGCGCCGCAATACCAACGAGCCGCCTAGCCGACGGCGGCACGGCTCTCACCGATCTCGCTATCGAGGCGACGAGTCAATCGTCGCTCGGAGCGGCGCCGGTCCGGGCGAAAGGACAACAACCGTGAGAAGTCGGTCAGGGTGAGCACCGCCTACCTCCCCGCCGGGCCACTTGCCCAATCGGGGATCGGCATCGCCAAAGTGACCAAATCCCTGACGTGACCCAAGGGCCCCGCTTTGCGCATTTGTGGTCCCTGGTCGTTGCGACCGGGTGGGCGCGCAATACGGAAGGCCGGGGGCGGCGCGATTTTGTTTGTGGCACGCTTGATGTGGCGTTGTGGTCGCGAGTCTGGTATTACGCATGAACAGTTGATATCATCGGTTTATGCGTAGTGATGGTCCGGTGTTGGCGCCGACGTTCCGGTCCCGGACCCAAGGGGACCTGCTCGCGCTGGTCTTGTTGCACCCTGACCAGGAGTGGACGGTCAGCGACCTCGCCCGGCAGCTCCGGGTTCCGCTGACGACGGCGCAAAGCGAGGTCGGCCGGCTTGCTGACGGGGGAGTGCTGGCGACCCGCAAGGTTGGTCGTTCTCGCGTCGTACGGGCGAACCTGTCCAGTCCGTCCGTGGCGCCGCTGACCCAGCTGACGCTGGTCACGTTCGGGCCGCAAACCGTTGTCGCCGAAGAGTTCGCCGACCTGGGTGCCGAACGGGTGGTGGTGTTCGGATCGTGGGCAGCCCGCTACCACGGCGAGAGGGGTGGCCTGCCTGCTGACATCGACGTCCTGGTCGTTGCTGACGGGATCGACCGTGCCGATCTTTATGCTGCTGCTGAGCGCGCCGAGGCGCGTCTTGCGATGCCGGTCAACCCCGTGCTGCGTCCAGCGGGTTCTTGGGCCGCTCCCGGCAAGGATGCGCTCCTCGTAGAAATCAAGTCGCGACCGTACGTCGACGTGACGAGGCGTTCCCCGTGAAGTGGACTCGCGGTCAAGACACCGTCGATGGGCTGCTGGCCGAAGGACGCCTCGAGCTGGTCATCGGGGCGGAGGCGGACGGTGCGGCGTGGCTCGTTTCGGCCCAGGCGCTACTGGAGTCGGCGAAACGGGAGACCAATGCCAATCCCGAGGCGGCGTACGTGCTCGCCTATGACGCCGCGCGGAAGGCATCGACGGCGCTGCTCGCCCAGCAGGGTCTTCGCACCAAGAGTGCCGGGCACCACGTCACCGTCGAGCAGTTGGTCCGCGCCCAGTTCGGCGGCCCCTTCGATGGGTTCGGCGCACTGCGCCGGCGACGATCCGAGATCGAGTACCCGAGGCGCCCAAGCGACACCATCGAAGCCTCCGAGGCGGCGTCCGCGGTCTCCGCAGCTGAACTCATCATCGACACAGCCCAACAGCTACACCCGCAGTTGGACTTGTACCGCTAGACCAGCGGCGGGACGGAACGGGCTCGTCGAAACACGATCGTCGCCGATCGGCGGATATTCGCGCCGCTGGGACGCTCGCCGCAGTTCTGCGGGTATCGGGCTGGAACCCGTGGAGTCTGCCCATGCCGATGATGAAAATGAAGAACATGGATGTCGCCGCCCTTGGGTTCTAGGGGTCAGCGCAACACCTCCTGATTCGGGAGGTTCGCGGTGACGTTTCGGCATGGGCAGACTCCACGGGTTCCAGCCCGATACCCGCAGAACTGCGGCGAGCGTCCCAGCGGCGCGAATATCCGCCGATCGGCGACGATCGTGTTTCGAC
>DATCDK010000287.1:0-2424 GCA_036510735.1 Acidothermaceae bacterium
GCCGAGCACGCCGCTCTGCTGGCTCAGCACGAGCGTGGCGAAGACTGGACGACAAGCCTTCATCCTGCTGGCGTCGTCTTGCAGCCGGCAGCGTGTCATCCGTTATATCCACTCAACACCGGCCAGTTGCCCGAGGAAGGCCGGCTGTACGACGTCTTCGGGTACTGCTTCCGGCACGAGCCGTCGATCGATCCAGCTCGGCTGCAGGCGTTCCGCATGCACGAGTACGTCTACCTGGGCTACCCCGACGCCGCGCTTGCGCACCGCGAGAAGTGGGTTGGCCGTGGGATGGAGGTGCTCGAAGCCCTGGGCCTAAAGGCGGAGCCTGTGGTGGCGAACGATCCATTCTTCGGCCGGGTAGGCCGCATGCTTGCAGTCAACCAGCGCGACGAGGTACTCAAGATTGAGTTGGTCGTCCGGCTCTACGGCGACGCCGAGGAGGGGACTGCCGTTGTCTCTTCGAACTGTCACCGGGATCACTTCGGGGTGAACTTCGCCATCAACACGGCGGACGGCGCGGTCGCGCACAGTGCGTGCGTTGGCTTCGGTATGGAGCGCATCGCGCTCGCTCTACTCCACACGCATGGCCTCGATTCCGCGCGGTGGCCAGCCCCGCTGCGCGGGCGACTCTGGTCATGATGGCAGGCGTCGGGACAGGCGCTTTTCGCCGGGTGACCGGGGCGACTGTCGCGTTCAAACCGATGCCTCTGTCGCCTTTTCAGCCTCACAGACTGCACGGCGTCGATCGCACATGGACCGAGACCAACTGCTACCTCGATCTGTGGATCGAGGTCTTGCACAGCCTCGATCTCGACGCGGTAGCCGCGGGCGCGTGCACACTGAGTGCTGACTTCGAAGGCGACCAGTGGCGATTCCTCAAGTACCCACCCGAAGACCTGCGCGCGCTGTACGGCATCGATGTGGCGGAGATGGCCATTTGGCGGCCCCTGATCGAGCACGTTCTCGACCAACTCAGCCGGGGTCGCCTGCTCACCGTAGAGGTCGATGCGTTTTGGCTTCCCGACACCGCGGGTGTGTCGTACCGCGAGGTTCACACGAAGACGACGATCGTTCCACAATCGCTCGAGCCGGACGCCGCGACGCTGGGTTACTTTCACAATGCCGGCTACTTCCAGCTGGCCGGCGAGGATTTCGACGGCGTCTTTGGGTTGGGCGCGCACGAAGACGCCACCGCATTGGTGCCGTACGTCGAGTTGCTGCGTTTTGACGATCTGCGTCGCGATCGCGCCGATCTCGTTACCCGCGCCGTCGTGCTTGCGCACGAACATCTTGAGCGCAGGCCACCGGACAACCCGGTCGGTCGGCTAGGACAGGCGATCGTCGCCGACTTAGCGTGGCTTCGCAGCGTCGAGCTGGAGACATTCCATAGCTACGCGTTCGCCATGGTGCGCCAATGCGGCGTGACCGCCGAGCTGGCTGCCGACTTCGTGGCCTGGCTGACGGAGCATGACGTCGCGCACCTGACCGACGCGGAGGCCAATTTCCGTGCTGTCGCGACGGGCGCGAAAACGGTCCAGTTCCAGCTGGCCCGTTTCGTTCGCGGTCGTACGGTTGACATCGAGACACCGCTCGAGCGGCTCGCGGACCAGTGGGCAGCCGCGATGCACGAGGTCGTCGCTTGGCATGAAAGCTGACCTACTCGCCTCGGCGAGCTGGCTGTGCGCGGCGTCCCCCCCTGGCGCGGTAGTTGATGCGGCGGGCCTCGCTGACTTTGGCGGGCGATGGATTCCCGCCGCTGTGCCAGGTACCGCGGCGTCGGCGGTACGGGCAACCGACGGCCTACACGAAGCTCTGTTGGTCGATTACGACGGTCAAGACTGGTGGTTTCGCACGACCTTCGAGGCGGTGCCCGACGACGGGCCTTGGTTGCTCACGTTCGGCGGACTGGCCACGCTTGCCGATGTGTGGCTCAACGGCACACATCTCGTGCACGCGGAGAACATGTTTCGCCAAACTGCGATCGAGCTTGACAGCCTCCTAGCGCACAACGCGTTGGACATCCGGTTCGCGGCGTTGACGCCGGAGTTGAAACGGCGCCGGCCACGGCCACGATGGCGGGCAAGTCTGGTGCGCGAGCAGAATCTTCGCTGGTTTCGCACGAGTTTGCTTGGGCGAATGCCGGGATGGGCATCGCATGCTGCTCCGGTAGGGCCGTGGCGAGCGATCTCACTGCGCCGCCGGATCGGTGTCGAGGTCGTGCGCTGCGCGTTGCACGCAACTGTCGACCGCATCTACCGTGTCGACGACGGAACCGACGGAACCGACGGAACCAACGGAACCGCCGGACCGCCGAGCCCGGAGGGCGGACGGTCATTCGCCTCCGGCGCGCGCATCCTGTCGATCGGGATCGCCTCGACCGGGATCTTCACCTTCGCCTATCTGGCCACGGCCAGCCACGTGCTC
>DATCDK010000288.1:0-43115 GCA_036510735.1 Acidothermaceae bacterium
GGCGATGACCAGCCGCTGCTGCCGACGGGCGTTCCTGGTCTGCGTGCTGCTCACGTGATCAACGGTACGCCGACAAAGCAGGGCGGACGTCGATCAGCTGCCCATGGCGTGGACGCCACCGTCGACATGGATGATCTCGCCGGTCGTCTTGGGGAACCAGTCCGAGAGCAGCGCAACGATTGCCCGTGCAGCCGGCTCGGCATCGCTGACGTCCCAGGTCATCGGCGCCCGGGCCTCCCAGATCGCGGCAAGCTCGTCGAAGCCAGGAATCCCCTTGGCCGCCATCGTTCTGATCGGGCCGGCGGAGACCAGATTGACCCGGATGTTCTGCTTGCCGAGGTCGCGAGCTAGGTAGCGCGACGTCGATTCGAGGGCAGCCTTGGCGACGCCCATCCAGTCGTAGAGCGGCCACGCCACTTTCGCGTCGAAGTCGAGTCCGACGACCGACCCGCCCCCGGTCATCATCGGCAGGGCACCCATCGTCAGCGCCTTCAGCGAATAGGCAGACACGTGCAGCGCTGTTGCGACGTCGTCCCAGCCGGTGTTGAGGAAGTTGCCGCCGAGGGCGTCGCCTGGCGCGAACGCGATCGCATGTACGACCCCGTCGAGGCCATCAACGTGCTCGCCCACACGTGAGGGCAAAGCGGCCAGGTCATCGACGTTCGTGACGTCGAGCTCGATCACCGGCGGCGGATCGGGCAATCGGCCAGCGATCCGCTCGGTGAGCCTGAACACCCGGCCGTAGGACGACAGGACGACCTTTGCGCCTTCCTGCTGCGCCAGCCGAGCAGCATCGAACGCGATGGATGCCTCGGTCAGCACGCCGGTGATGAGCAGCCGCTTGCCAGCAAGAAGTCCGGTGTCACCGCGTAGACCCATTCAGTGCCCCATTCCCAATCCGCCGTCGACGGGTATGACGGCACCGGTGATGTATGCAGCCTCGTCGCTGGCCAGGAAGCGGATCACCCCAGCGACTTCATCCGGCGTCCCATAGCGGCGCAGCGGGATCTGATCGAGCAGTTCCGCGCGCCTGCTGTCGGCGAGAACCGCCGTCAGGTCGGTCTCGATGAAGCCGGGGGCCACGACGTTGGCGGTGATCCCGCGCGATCCAAACTCGCGGGCCAAGGAGCGAGCGAAGCCCACCAGTCCTGACTTGGTCGCCGCGTAGTTGGCCTGCCCGGCCGACCCGGAGAGGCCGACGACCGAGGAGACAAAGATCATCCGGCCGTTGTGCGCGCGCAGCATGCCGCGGGCCGCCCGGCGGGCAACCCGGTACGCACCGGTGAGGTTCGTGGCGATCACGGCGTCCCAGTCATCGTCGGTCATCCGCAGCAGCAACGTGTCGCGGGTGATCCCGGCGTTCGCCACCAAGACTTCGACCGTGCCCTGCTCCGCCTCTACGCGCTGGAATGCGGCCTCGACTTCGTCGGGATTCGTCACGTCGCAACGGACGGCCAGTAGCCCCTCGGGGGGCGCGCTCGACAGATAAGTCACCGCGACGCGGTTGCCCGCCGCCGCCAAGGCGTGTGCCGCCGCGAGTCCGATACCGCGGCTTCCGCCGGTGACCAGCACAGAGCGCGGCACACGGGTCCTTCCACGAGCCCGGTGCGGCCGGGCGCCGACGCCACTATCGGTCGCCCGCCGAGGCTACCGGTAATACCGCGTCGTGGTGCGACAGCGCCTCGGGCTGGGGCGCGACCACCGCCTCCGGCTACGCCGGGTGGTCTAACGCCGGTCAGCGCAACGGTGGGCGCCCGATCGTCGCGCGGCGCAGGAAACTCGCTCCGTCCGGACCTGCTTGCAGGCCTCAAGTTCCCCGATCAATAAGTAGTCGCCCAGCACAGACCGCAGTTCATCCAACACAGTAATCAGCAAGTGGAGAACCCCATGAGCACAATGACCGCCGACACGTTCGACACGGTGACCGCCAACGTCCTCGCGGACGGGATCGTGGTCCGGTTGGCCGGCTCCCTCGATGTCGCGTCATTGCCCGACCTGCGGGCGACCTTGCTGAGCAGTCGGCCGGAGGGTTGCGACGACATCCTCGTTGACGCCGGCCGCGTCACCGAAATCCACGAACGTGCACTCGCCGTTCTCGTCGCTGCAGCCGAATGGGTGCGCCAGACGGGTGGTCGCCTTCGCTTCGCCGCGATGTCGCCCGCCTTGGTGGACACCGCCGACTACTTCGACGTCACCGACTTGCTGCCTCGTCTGCCTGGTCCGGGGGGACGGGCAGGCGGGGCGGCACGCCTCAAGGCCTAGCGGGTACCCGCCCAATAGGCCCAGCACCGCCGCGTTACCCCACCGCTCCAACCATCTGCAGCACCCACTGCAGGCCCCGCTAATCGCACCCGCTTCAACACCGGCAGCACCCACTGCCGGCGCACGCAGTATCCGACACGCAGTACCCCACCCGCACGACCCCGCTTCACTCGCAATCGCTCCGCCACCGCCGTCTCGCCTGGGACCCCCTCCCCGGCCAGACGGCGGTTGCATGTGCGCCTTAATCGTCGGGCGAGCGCTCGACATAGGGTGGCCTTCGATCAGCCGTCGCTGACGGCCACGAGTTCAGCCGTCGCTGACGGCCCGGACGCCGGAGGTAGCCCGCGCGATGCCCGACCGCGAGATCGACCAGTCCTTTCTCGACTTGCCGCTCCAGGCTCTCGCCGATGCCGCGTTGTCGCGCGCAAGAGAACTCGGCGTCTCGCATGCCGACCTGCGGGTCGAACGGCACCGCACGCAACATCTGCGGCTGCGCGATGGAAGCCTCGAGGGTCGTCTCGACGATGTCGACAGCGGCTTCGCCGTCCGCGTGGTGCACGAGGGCACGTGGGGCTTCGCCGCGGCTGTCGACCTGACCCCAGAAGAAGCGGTCCGCGTCACCGAGCAGGCCGTGGCCATCGCCAAGGCAACGCGTCCGCTGAACCGCGAGCCGGTCGAACTGGCTGACGAACCGGTTTACGCCGACGCACGCTGGGTGTCGTCGTACGACATCAACCCGTTCGACGTCCCCGACAGCGAGAAGGTCGCGCTACTCGCCGAGCGCTCCGCCCGGTTGCTTGCCTCCGATGGCATCGACCACGTCGACGCGGCGGTCGCGCAGGTGTTGGAGCACAAGTTCTACGCCGACCTGGCGGGTACGACGACGCGCCAACAGCGGGTCAGGTTGATGCCGAGCTTGACCGCCGTGTGCGTCGACGCCGACACCGGGCGATTCGAGACGATGGAGAGCTTGGCACCGCCGGTTGGTCGCGGCTGGGAGTTCGTGACCGGAACCGGGTGGGACTGGGATCAGGAGATCGCCGAGATCCCCGTTCTGCTCGCGGAGAAGATGAAGGCACCCTCGGTCGAGGCCGGCAACTACGACCTGGTGATCGATCCGTCGAACCTGTGGCTGACCATCCATGAGTCGATCGGACACGCGACTGAGCTCGACCGCGCACTTGGCTACGAGGCGGCCTACGCGGGCACCAGTTTCGCCACCTTCGACAAGCTGGGTTCGCTGGTCTACGGCTCGCCACACATGCACGTCACTGGTGACCGGACCGCCGAGTACGGCCTGTCGACGGTTGGTTTCGACGACGACGGGGTGGCCGGCCAGCAGTGGGATCTGATCCGCGACGGCGTCCTGGTGGGCTATCAGCTCGATCGGCGGATGGCGAAGCTCAAAGACCTCGGCCGCTCGAACGGCTGCGCGTTCGCCGATGCGCCTGACCGTGTACCGCTGCAGCGGATGGCGAACGTCTCGTTGCAGCCCGCCCCGAACGGGCCGTCGACCGAAGAGCTCATCGCCGGCGTCGAACGTGGCATCTACGTCGTCGGCGATAAGAGCTGGTCGATCGACATGCAGCGCTACAACTTCCAGTTCACCGGCCAGCGGTTCTACGAGATCCGCTCAGGGCACCTCAGCGGCCAGCTGCGCGACATCGCCTACCAGGCCACCACCACCGATTTCTGGGGGTCGATGGACGCCCTCGGCGGGCCGCAGACCTACGTGCTTGGCGGTGCGTTCAACTGCGGCAAGGCTCAGCCGGGGCAGGTCGCGCCGGTCAGCCACGGCTGCCCGTCAGCGGTGTTTCGCGGCGTCAAGATCCTGAACACCGTCCAGGAAGGCGGCCGCTAGATGAGCGACCAGACCCCGCAGGAGACCGTCGAGCGTGCGCTGGCGATTGCCGCCGGCATCACCGGTGTCGATGGCTGCGTGGTGCTCGCCGACGAGTCGAGCAGCGCCAACGTGCGCTGGGCGAACAACACCCTCACGACCAACGGCGTGACACGTGGCCGTCGGTTGACCGTGATCGCCTCAGTCAAGGGCGCGGACGGCGTGGCAGCGGGCGTCGTGTCGCGCAGCTCGGTGCGCACAGCCGATCTCAACGATCTCGTGCGGGCCGCGGTAGCCGCCGCGCGCGAGAACACCCCGGCCGAGGACGCCGGCGCGCTGGTCGAACCCAGCCGGCCTGCCGACCCGGCGTGGCAGGACGAGCCCCACGAGACCTCCGCCGCGGTCTTCGAGGGATTCGTAAGCGATCTCGGGGCAGCGCTGACGAAAGCCGCAGCACAGGACCGGCTGCTGTTCGGGTTCGCCGAGCACGTCGTGAACTCCAGCTTCATGGGCAGTTCGACGGGCCTGCGGCTGCGCCACGATCAACCCACCGGCAAGCTCGAGATGAACGCCAAGTCAAGTGATCTCACACGTTCGGCCTGGTCAGGTGCAGCCACCCGGGACTTCACCGACATCGACATTGCGCACGACGACGACGCGCTCGCGCAGCGGCTCGAGTGGGCGGCTCGACGTGTCGATCTTCCGGCGGCACGTTACGAAACCATCGTGCCGCCCGGCGCGCTGGCGGATTTGTTGATCTACATGTACTGGTCGTCCGGAGCGCGCGACGCCCACGACGGTCGCACCGTGTTCTCCAAGCCCGCTGGCGCCACCCGCGTCGGCGAGTCGTTGAGCAGCCTGCCGTTGACGTTACGCAGCGACCCGGCCGCGCCCGGCCTTGCCTGCATACCTTTCGTCGTCGCTCATGCGTCGAGTGCGGAGAGCTCGGTTTTCGACAACGGCCTCGACCTGTCGCCGACGTCGTGGATCGACAAAGGACGCTTGAACTCCCTTATCCAAACCCGCCACACAGCAGCCTTGACCGGCCTGCCCGTAACGCCGGCAATCGACAACCTGATCTTCGAGCAGCCCGGCGCGACCGCAAGCCTTGACGACATGATTCGCAGCACCGAGCGCGGACTGTTGCTGACGTGTTTGTGGTACATCCGGTCAGTCGATCCGCAGACGCTGCTACTCACCGGTCTGACTCGCGACGGCGTCTACCTCGTCGAGGGCGGCGAAGTCGTCGGCGCAGTCAATAACTTCCGGTTCAACGAGAGCCCGGTCGACCTGCTCGATCGCATCACCGAGGTCGGCTCGACGCAGGTGTGCCTGTGCCGTGAATGGAACGACTACTTCAGCCGGACGGCGATGCCGGCGGTGCGTATTCCGGACTTCAACATGAGCACAGTAAGTCAGGCCTCCTGACTTCGGTGCGGTGTGCAGGGCCTCGTGATTCTGGTCACACGTCCTCGAGGCGGAACCCGAGCTTCATGGTGACCTGAAAGTGCTCGACCTCGCCTTCGACGATGTGACCGCGGATGTCGGTCACCTCGAACCAATCCAGATGCCGGATGGTCTGTGATGCCCGCCGGACGCCGTTGCGCACGGCGTGTTGAACGCTTTCGCCCGACGTCCCGACGATTTCGGTGACCCGGTAGGTGCGATCGCTCATGGGAACCTCCTGCTTGTCAGTTTGAGTGCTCGCTCTCGGAGGCCCCATCATCGCGGCGTACGGTGGAGGGGTGGCAAGACGGGTGCGAGACCGCGGGCAAGACGACGATTCACCGGTTTATTTGGTCACGGCGGCCCAGCCGGGTCACTCCCAGGAAATGTCTGGCCGGCTCCGGCGTTATCTCATATCGATGACGGTCCGGGTGGTCTTCTTGGTGCTGGCAATCTTCTTGTTCACCGGATGGCTGCGCGTCGTCGGCATTGCGGCCGCGCTCGTACTGCCATGGATCGCCGTCGTGATGGCGAACGCGGGTCCGGTAGGCGACGGAGAACAACCGGAGTTCGTCTCGACTGACCGGATCGGGATCGACGGCCCGCCGGTTACCCAGATCGGCCACTCCACAGAAGTCGGCCACTCCACAGAAGGACACGCGTGACAGCGGACCTCTACCCAACACCGGCGTTGCCGCAGAGCCCACCCCCTGACGGGTGGGCCGATGAGATTCGGTCTCTCGCAGCTTCGCGCAACGCCGTGATCCTCGCGCACAACTACATGCTGCCCGACATCCAAGACGTCGCCGACCACGTCGGTGACTCGTTAGCACTGTCGCGAATCGCCGCGGCCAGCGATGCCGACACCATTGTGTTCTGCGGCGTGCACTTCATGGCGGAGACGGCGAAGATCCTCGCGCCCAGCAAGACGGTATTGATTCCCGATCTCGACGCCGGATGTTCATTGGCAGCCAGCATCGACGTCGCCGATGTCCTCGCGTGGAAGGCCGATCACCCCGACGGGGTCGTCGTTGCCTACGTCAACACGTCAGCCGCCATCAAGGCCGAGGTTGATGTGTGCTGCACGTCGTCCAACGCCGCCGATGTTGTGCGGTCGATCCCCGAGGGCAAGGAGATCTTCTTCCTCCCGGACCAATTCCTGGGCGCGCACGTGCGCAGAGTGACCGGTCGCGACATGGATGTGTGGGCGGGCGAGTGCCACGTGCACGCCGAGATCTCGCCGTCCGATCTGCGTGCGACGCTCGATGCCAACCCGGAGGCCGACCTGCTGGTGCATCCCGAATGCGGCTGCACCACGACGGCGCTTTACCTCACGAGCACCGGCGACCTGCCGGCCGATCGCACGCGCATCCTGTCGACCGGCGGCATGGTCGAATACGCGAAGACCACCAAGGCCCCACGGGTGCTGGTCGCCACCGAGACCGGCATCTTGCACCAGCTGCACAAGCTCAACTCGACCACCGAATTCATGCCCGTCTCGCCGCGCGCGGTGTGCCCCTACATGAAGATGATCACGCCAGCCAAGCTGCTGCGATCGCTGCGGGAGAACGTGTTCGAAGTTGACGTCGACCCGACGGTGGCCGCGCGGGCACGGCATTCGGTAGAACGCATGATCGAAATCGGATCGCCCTCGCGTGGCGGCGAGTAACCCGACGCCGGCTAGTTGTCGGCACTATCCCCGGGGGTAGTTCCGAGGACCGTCGGATCCTGCTTCAAGCACGTGAACAGCTGCTGCAGCTGCAAATTGGTCGCGTGATCGGTCCGAAACCGGACGTTGTAGAGCAGCGTCGCCTTGTACTTGCTCGTCGTATCCAAGGGCTCGGGATCGACGTTGGTGATGTGTTGGCACAGGCCCCAGACCCGCGCGTGATCGACCTGCGTCGCACCGGTCGTGAACACCACCACGACCTCCTGCTTTGACAGCCCCGACGTCTGCCGGCACCCCGCCAGCGCGCACAGCAACCCGAGAGCCGCGACGCCCCCCGCGAGCACCCGCCGACGGCCAGCAGCATGTCGCATCGAGCCAGGCTATCGACGTCCTCGGTAGTCTGCTGATCGTGCCCCGGCTCACCGCGGACAACCTCGAGGCCCGCCGTCGCACGATCATCGACGGCGCCCGCCGCACTTTCGCGCGCGACGGCTACGAAGGCGCGACCGTGCGGCGACTCGAAGCCGAGATCGGGCTCTCGAGGGGCGCGATCTTTCACCATTTCGGCGACAAGGAATCGCTGTTCTTCGCGGTGGCCGAGGATGACGCCGCCGAGATGGCAGAAGTGGTCGCCGAACACGGCCTGGTCCAGCTCATGCGTGATCTGCGCTACCGCGACGCGGGCTGGCTAGGGGTACAGCTGGAGTTGTCACGCCGGCTGCGTACGGACGCCGACTTTCGCGGCCGCTGGGCGGCGCGCTCGGACACGATCGGCCGGGCCGCGCGTGAGCGCCTGCACCGCGGCGTCGATCGCGGCACTCTTCGCACCGACGTGCCGGTCGACACCATTGCCGCGTTCTTGGAGCTCGTTCTCGACGGGTTGGTCCTGCACAGAGCGATGGGCGTGCCGGACGACGACCTCGGCGCGGTACTTGACCTCGTGGAAGGCGCCGTGCGCCGGCACCCGTAGCGAACAATCAGGCAGACGGTTCCGGTGTGACCTCGGCAAGGTCGAGGTCGCCGAGCTCAGTCGTGGCCTGCCGTTCAAACTGGGTGCGATAGAGCTCGGCGTAAAGACCACCCGCGGCGAACAACTCGTCGTGGTGGCCCCGCTCAACCACGCGACCATCGTCGATGACCAGAATCTGGTCGGCCTCGCGGATCGTGGACAACCGGTGGGCGATGACCAGCGATGTGCGGCCGGCAAGCGCGATCTTTAGCGCACGCTGCACCGCCGCCTCGGACTCGGAGTCGAGGTGCGCGGTTGCCTCGTCAAGCACCACAATCGCCGGCGCCTTGAGCAACAGCCGGGCGATCGCGAGCCGCTGCTTTTCGCCACCCGACAACCGGTAGCCGCGCTCACCAACAAGGGTGTCGAGGCCGTCGTTCAGCGACGCAACGAGATCCCAGATCTGCGCCGCCTTGCACGCCTCGATGAGCTCCTCCTCGGTCGCCTCGGCCTTCGCATAGACAAGGTTGGCCCGGATCGTGTCGTGGAACATGTGACTGTCCTGGGTCACCACACCCACGGTGTCGCGCAGCGACGACTGCGTCACCTGCCGCACGTCAGCGCCGCCGATCAGCACCGCTCCTCCGGTGACGTCGTACAGGCGCGACACCAGCGCAGAGATCGTCGTCTTGCCCGCGCCCGACGGACCCACGAGTGCGACAAGTTGACCGGCCTCGGCCTTGAACGAGACGTCGTACAGCACCTGCGGATTCGACGACGTGTCGAGCACCGCGACTGATTCGAGCGAGGCCAACGACACATCGGACGCCGCCGGGTAGCCGAAGTCGACATGGTCGAACTCGACGGTGTTAGTGCCGGCGGGCAGGTCGACCGCGTCGGGCGCGTCGTCGATCATCGGCGGCAGGTCGAGAACCTCGAACACCCGCTCGAACGAGACGAGCGCGGTCATGATGGAGACGTTGACGTTCGACAGCGCGGTGAGCGGGCCATACAGCCTCGTCAGGTAGGCGCCCAGCGCGACGACTGTGCCCACGTCAAGTTCGCGGTTCGCAGCCAGCCAACCGCCCCATCCGTAGACGAGTGCGACGCCCAGCGATGCAACCAACATGAGCGACGCGAAGAACACGCCGCCATACATCGACTGGGTGACGCCAATGTCACGCACCCGGCCAGCCTTCGCGCGGAATGCAGCGTCCTCCTCGCGCGGGCGGCCGAACAGCTTGACCAGCAGCGCCCCTGCCACATTGAACCGCTCGGTCATGGTGTTGTTCATGGCCGCGTTCAGGTTGTAGCTCTCGCGGGTAATCGTCTGCAGCTTCCGGCCAAACCAGCGAGCCGGCAGCACGAACAGCGGCAACAACGCAAGAGAAGCCAGCGTGATCTGCCACGACAATACGAACATCACGGAGAGCGTGAACGTCACGGTCAGAACGTTCGTGACGACGCTCGACAATGTGCTCGTGAATGCTTGCTGCGCACCAAGGACGTCGTTGTTCAGACGGCTCATCAGCGCCCCGGTCTGCGTGCGGGTGAAGAACGCGATCGGCATCTGTTGAATGTGGCTGAAGATCCTGGCCCGCATATCGAAGATCAGGCCCTCGCCGATGCGCGACGTCTGGTAGCGCTCGATCAGCCCTAACCCTGCGTCGAGGATGGCGATCAGCCCGATCAGGAGCGCCAGCACGATGACCAGATGCGGGTGCGAGCCGACGCCCTTGTTCCCGATGCCCTTGTTCAAGATTTCGCGAATCAGCAACGGCGTCACCGCGCCGAGAGCTGCATCGATCGCCAGCAGCACCAGCAACAGCGCGACCAACCGCTTGTAGGGAGCGGCGAACTTGATGATCCGCTTTACCGTGCCCGGTGCGAGTTTCCGCTTGGTCACCGATGAATCCTGGGTGTAGCTGCGCATCGCATGCCAGGTGGACAGGCCTTGGCCCATGCTCATCGCACCATCACCCGCTCATCGTCTCCCGCCGTTCGTCGGCACGTCGATTTGGTCAGCACAGCCCATTCTCCCACCGCACCCAACGCGCCACGGCCGCAGCGACTTCCCGGCGTTGTCCGTCATCAGGCTTCGTTCGCCGCGAGCGCAATGCCCGCGACAAGCTCGCCGGCACGACGATGTCGATCAGCAGCCGACTCGCGAAGCACCGCCTTGGCAACCGTTGCAACCTCCCGCGGCGTTCGAAGAACGGTCGCAACCATCTCCGCAGCCGCCGCGTCAAGCATCTCCGGGCGCACTGACAGATTCGCCAGGCCGACCGTGACCGCCAGCCGACCCGAGATCGCAGCACCGGTGACGATGAACTCGAGCGCCCGCGAATAGCCCATCAATTCACCGAGCCGCGCGACACCGCTCACCGAGCGGGACGGCGCCAGCTGAGCGTCGTCCGCGACAATTCGCAGGTCGCAGGCCAAGGCGGCGTCGAGCTCGGCACCGGTCGCCCGTCCACTCACCGACGCGATCGTGATCACGTCAGGACGGCTTAGCCATTCGATGGCGTCCGTGGGCGGCTCGTCGGAGGAACGATCGGTGGCCGCACCATCGACGAGGTCGCTGCCTTCTCCGCGCAGCACCACCACGCGGGTGCCCCCCGTCAGACTGCGCCCTGCGGCAGTCAGCGCGTCCCAGAGCGCAGCCGCGCCGCCGCGCGGCAACGACACCGAGCCGCTGCGCGGCAACGACACGGTGACGACCTGCTCGATGGGCACGCTAGCGACCCTAAACCGCGTGCTCATGACGTCGCGGCCCGTGGGTCGCCAGCATCGCCCGTGGGATCCCGTGAGGACCCTGCGGTAGTGGGAGGATCAGGCTTTCTTCGGCTTGCCTCGGGTGGCTCCGCCACGCCCGCGCAAGGTCGCGCCCGACTCGGTCAGGATGCGGTGGACGAAGCCGTAGGACCGTCCGGTCGCGTCGGCCAGCGAGCGGATGCTCGCACCCCCGTCGTATTTCTTTCTGAGGTCGCCTGCCAGCCGGTCGCGGTCGCCGCCGGTGACCCGGCTGCCCTTCTTGAGAGTGTCGGCCACGGTTTCTCCCTCTCTAGCTCGGATTGTGTGCATGGGAGCCCTGTCTAGCCATGATCACCCATGATTGGCGCATCGGCCACCCGAGGGGCCTCCGAGCTTGCTCTGATCACCCGTTCAGGCGAGCGCGACCAGGTCAGAAAGCTCTTCACTCCAGATGTCCTCGACGCCGTCTGGCAGCAGCAGGACGCGTTCGGGCGACAGCGCCTCGACGGCGCCCTCATCGTGCGTGACGAGCACGATCGCGCCGCGGTAGCCACGCAGCGCGCCGAGGACCTCTTCGCGGCTCGCTGGGTCGAGGTTGTTCGTCGGCTCGTCGAGCAGCAACACGTTCGCGCTCGACACGACCAGTCGAGCCAGTGCAAGACGCGTCTTCTCGCCACCCGACAACGTGCGGGTCGACTGTTCGACCGTGTCACCGGAGAACAGGAAGCTGCCAAGAACCCGTCGCAACTCGACGTCCGCCAGATCTGGCGATGACGACCGCATCGTCTCGAGCACCGTCGCGTCGGGATCGAGCGTCTCGTGCTCCTGCGCGTAGTAGCCGAGCTTCAGGCCGTGGCCGGCGAGGACTTCGCCGGTGTCGGCAGGCTCGACGCCAGCGAGTGTTCGAAGCAGTGTTGTCTTGCCTGCGCCGTTGAGACCGAGGATCACGACCCGGCTGCCTCTGTCGATCGCAAGGTCAACATCGGTGAAAACCTCGAGGGATCCGTACGACTTCGACAAGCCGGTTGCCGACAACGGCACCTTGCCACACGGTGCCGGTTCGGGGAACCGCAGCTTTGCGACCCGGTCGTGCTTGCGGACTTCTTCCAAGCCGGCAAGCAATTTGTGAGCTCGCTTCTCCATGTTCTGCGCAGCAGTGGCCTTTGTCGCCTTGTAGCGCATGCGATCGGCTTGGGCCTGCAATGTCGTTGCCTTGCGTTCCGCGTTTGCGCGCTCGCGTTTGCGGCGCCGCTCGTCGGCCTCGCGTTGCTCGAGGTAGGTCTTCCAGCCGACGTTGTAGACATCGAGCACAGCACGCGTCGCGTCGAGATGCAGAACACGGTTCACCGTTGTCTCGAGCAACGTGACGTCGTGGCTGATGAGAACCAGGCCGCCCTTGTGCGAGCGCAGGAATTCCCTGAGCCAAGCAATGGAATCGGCATCGAGGTGGTTGGTCGGTTCGTCGAGGAGCAGCGTTTCTGCGCCGGAGAAGAGAATGCGCGCGAGTTCGACCCGACGTCGCTGCCCACCGGACAGCGTGCCGAGCGGCTGTCCGAGCACGCGGTCAGGCAGCCCGAGACTGGCCGCGATGGATGCGGCCTCGGACTCAGCGGCGTAGCCACCCAAGACGTGAAAGTGGTCTTCGATCCGGCTGTACTTGCGAACGGCAGCGTCGCGCACTCCGTCGTCGGAGCTGCCCATGCTGGTTTCGGCGGCGCGCATGTCGCGGACCACGACGTCGAGACCGCGCGCGGACAAGATGCGGTCGCGAGCCAGGACGTCGAGGTCACCGGTGCGCGGATCCTGTGGGAGGTAGCCGATCTCGCCCGTGTTCGTCACCGAGCCCGCGGCAGGCAGCAGTTCGCCGGCGAGGATCTTGGTCAACGTGGTCTTGCCGGCGCCATTGCGCCCGACGAGACCGATGCGGTCGCCCGGCGCGACCCGAAACGTCACGGCGTCGAGCAACACCCGAGAGCCGACGCTGATCTCGACGTCGGTGGCGGTGATCACGAAAACATACCCTTCGATAGCGTGCAGTGGCCGACCACGAAAACAACGATCAGACGTTGAATCCGATGGCGCGCAGCTGCTCCCGGCCGTCGTCGGTGATCTTCTCCGGGCCCCACGGTGGCATCCAGACCCAGTTGATTTTGAAGTCCGTCACCAGCCCATCGAGGGCACTGCGGGTCTGGTCTTCGATCACGTCGGTCAGTGGGCAGGCCGCCGAGGTCAGCGTCATGTCGATCGTCGCGACGCCCTGATCGTCGAGAGCAAGGTCGTAGATGAGCCCTAGGTCAACCACGTTGATGCCCAACTCGGGGTCGACCACGTCATAGAGGGCTTCCTTGACGTCATCAACGGTCGTGGTCATGAGGTGCTGCCTTCCCGGGTCGAGGCGGTTGCCGAGGGAATCCCAGCAGCCGGTTCGAGCTTGTTCTCGCGTGCTTGTGCCGTTGCGTCCTTCCAGGCCATCCAGGAGAGCAACGCGCACTTCACCCGGGCGGGGTACTTCGAAACACCGGTGAACGCGACAGCATCTTCGAGGATCTCTTCATCGGGAATCGCTGCACCCTTGCTCTGCATCAAGGCGACGAACTCGCGATGCGCGACAAGCCCCGTCTCGATGTCACGGCCGATGACGAGATCGGTCAGCACCGAGGCGCTGGCCTGACTGATCGAACAGCCGGCGCTGTCATACGACACATCGGCAACGGTGTCGCCGTCGAGCTTGACTCGCAACGTGATTTCGTCGCCGCACGTCGGGTTGACGTGGTGCACCTCAACGTCGTACGGCTCCCGCAGACCCTTGTGGTGAGGCGTGCGGTAGTGGTCGAGGATGATCTCCTGGTACATCGATTCGAGTTGCATCAGCCGAAGAACCTCTTCGCCTTCTCAAGCCCGACAACCAACGCATCGATCTCGGACGGCGTGGTGTACAGGTAGAACGACGCGCGGGTCGACGCGCTCACGCCAAATCGCTGGTGGATCGGCCGACCACAGTGGTGCCCGGCGCGGACCGCGATGCCGTGCCCGTCGAGAACCTGCGCGACGTCGTGCGGATGAACATCGCCGAGCGTGAACGAGATGGCCCCGCCTCGGTCGACCGCGTTGGTCGGCCCGAGAATCCGCAACCCGGAGACCGTGCTCATTGCCTCAAGCGCGTACGTCGTGATCTGCTTTTCGTGCACCGCCACGGCGTCCATGCCGATGTTGCTCAGGTAGTCGACAGCCGCGCCGAGCCCGACTGCTTGGGCGATTGGCGGGGTGCCTGCCTCGTACTTGTGCGGGAGCCCCGCGTACGTCGAGCCCTGCATCGTGACGGTTTCGATCATCTCGCCGCCGCCGAGGAACGGCGGTAGCTCGTCGAGTAGATCGCGGCGTCCCCACAACACGCCGATGCCTGTCGGACCGCACATCTTGTGTCCGGTAAACGCGGCGAAGTCGATGCCCAGCGCGGCGACGTCGACCGGAAGCTGGGGAACGGACTGCGAAGCGTCGAGCACGACGACTGCGCCGACGGCGTGCGCCCGGGCGACGATTACGGCAACCGGATTCAGGGTGCCGAGCACGTTAGACACGTGTACGAACGCGACCACCTTCGTGCGCTCGTTGATGAGCTCATCGATGTCAGAGAGATCAAGCCGACCATCGTCGGTGACGCCGAACCAGCGCAGGGTCGCGCCGGTGCGCTCGCACAGGATCTGCCACGGCACGATGTTGGAGTGGTGCTCCATTTCGGTGACGACGACCTCGTCGCCGGGCTTCAGACCGCCAGTTCCCCACGCCATCACGTTCGCGACCAGGTTCAGGGCTTCGGTGGAGTTCTTGGTGAAGATGACCGTGTCAGCTTCAGGGGCGGCGCCGATGAACGATGCGACCTTCAGCCGGGCGTCCTCGTAGGCAGCCGTTGCCTCTTCACCCAGTGCGTGCGTCGCACGATGGATGTTGGAGTTGTGCTGCTCGTAGAACTCGGCCAGCGTGTCGAGCACCTGGCGAGGCTTCTGCGAGGTGTTCGCACTGTCGAGATAGATCAGCGGCTGATTGTCGTGCACCCGCCGCTCGAGGATCGGGAAGTCCTTGCGCAGCAGTTCGACGTCGTAGGCGGCGTCAGTCATCGGGGCAGCCTCCTCACGCGGTCTTCGCGTAGCGCTCGTAGCCTTCGGCCTCAAGGCGGTCGGCGAGTTCACGGCCACCCTCTTCGACGATGCGGCCGTCGACGAAGACATGGACGAAGTCGGGCTCGATGTAGCGCAGGATTCGGGTGTAGTGCGTGATGAGCAGCACGCCACGGTCAGGTTGTGCCCTGAACCGGTTTACGCCCTCAGACACGACGCGCAACGCGTCGACGTCGAGGCCGGAGTCAGTCTCGTCGAGCACCGCGAACTTGGGGTTGAGCAACTCGAGCTGAAGGATCTCGTGCCGCTTCTTCTCGCCGCCCGAGAACCCCTCGTTCACGTTTCGCTCGGAGAAGGCCGGGTCGATCTGCAGTTGCGCCATTGCGCCCTTGACCTCGCCGACCCAGGTGCGAACCTTCGGTGCCTCGCCACGAATCGCGGTCGCCGCGGTCCGCAGGAAATTCGACACCGACACACCGGCGACCTCGATGGGGTATTGCATGGCGAGGAAAAGCCCGGCGCGAGCGCGCTCGTCGACCTTCATCGCCAGCACGTCTTGGCCGTCGAGGGTGACCGAGCCCTTCGTGATGGTGTATTTCGGGTGGCCGGCAATCGAGTACGCGAGCGTCGACTTGCCGGAGCCGTTGGGGCCCATGATGGCGTGCGTCTCGCCCGCATTCACCGTGAGGTCGACACCGCGCAGGATCTCGGTGGGCTCCTCGCTGGTGCCGATCGCGCCGGCCTCACCGGTCGTACCGGCATTGACGACGACATGCAGGTCGCGGATAACAAGCGCGCTCATCGCAACGGGCTCTCAATCTGTGCTAGTGAAGTGTCATTGAGTGAAGACTCGGGAAGCGAAGCGGACGAAAGCTCGGCCGGGGCACTGCTGAGGTAAACGTCGTCGCCGTCGAACTTGATGTCGTAGACCGGAACCGCACGCGTTGCGGGTGGGCCGAGCGGTTTGCCGGTGCGCAGATCGAATCGTGAGCCGTGCAGCCAGCACTCGACGCTGCTGCCGTCGATGTCACCGTCGGACAACGCGACTTCGGCATGCGAGCAGACGTCGGAGATTGCCGAGTAGCTGCCGGCGTCGGTGCAGACGATCGCGACGGGCTCGCCCTCGAGTTCGACGCGCAAGACGCCACGCGGCGCGGGCAATTGGGTGCGTTCACCAACCTTGACGTAGCGGCCGGTCACGGCATGCTGCTATCGAGTTCGCGGTCGACTGTCGCAAGCAACCGCTCGACCAGCTCGGGCACCTGGATCCGCTCGATCACGTCAGCGAAGAACCCGCGCACGATCAAACGACGTGCAAGGTCTGCCGGAATCCCCCGCGCCTGCAGGTAAAAGAGCTGCTCGTCGTCGAATCGGCCGGTCGCACTCGCGTGGCCGGCGCCGACAACCTCCCCCGTGAGGATCTCGAGGTTCGGCACCGAGTCGGCGCGCGCGCCGTCGGTCAGCAGCAGGTTGCGGTTGACCTCGTAGGTATCGGTTCCGATGCCGGTCGCGCGGATGATGACATCTCCGGTCCAGACCGAACGGGCACCGGCACCCTGCAATGCGCCGCGATAGTTGACCCGGCTTTTGCAATGCGGCATCGCGTGGTCGACGAGCAGGCGGTTGTCGATGTGCTGACCCGCATCGGCGAAGAAGAGGCCCAGCATCTCGGCGTCCCCTCCTGGTCCGGCGAACTTCACGAGCGGCGTCACACGCACGGCGCTACCACCGAAGCTGATGTTGATGTGCCGCACCTTCGCGTCGCGGCCGACAAGCACGGTATGCGCCGAGGCGTGCACCGCATCGTCGTCCCAGTCCTGGATGCTGACGAGGGTGACCGATGCGCCGTCGCCGACGTTGACCTCGACGTTAGCGGCGTACTGCGCGGTACCGACGTGGTCGAGGACGACCGTGCCGGTCGCATGTGGCGCGATGTCGACGATGACGTGCCCGTACGCGACTCCGCCGGTGCCCTTCACGCCGACAACGATCGGGTCGACCGCGTCACCGGCGACCGTGACGACCAGTGCCTCAGTGGCCTTCGCAAGCGCGACGGCTGACAACCGATCGAACGGGGTGTGCACCGCACCCACCCGCGGATCGGTGATCGGGACAACTTGTACGGGGGCGTCCGCGCTCCATGAATAGGCCAGCGGACCATCGGCGTCCGGCCCTGCGAACAACGGACGAAGGCGAGGCAGCGCAGCGAAACGCCAGATCTCCTGGCGGCTGTTCGGCTCCGCAAACGCCTGCGGGTCGCGCGAGAACGTCCGCTCGAGATGGCGCCCTCCTTCGCCGCCGCGGCCGTGCGTGTGTCCTTTCGGTGCAGCGGGCGCGTCGGTGATCTCCAACTTGGCGCGCTGGAGTTCGCCGAGCTCGAGATCCTCGGTCGTGGTGAGCTCAGTCATGGGTCAGCCCACAGACCCTTCCATCTGCAACTCAATGAGCCGGTTCAGTTCGAGGGCGTACTCCATGGGGAGTTCGCGCGCGATCGGCTCGACGAAGCCGCGCACGATCATCGCCATCGCTTCGTCCTCAGTCATGCCGCGGCTCATCAGGTAGAACAGCTGGTCTTCGCTGACCTTCGAGACCGTGGCCTCATGGCCCATCGACACGTCGTCTTCGCGCACGTCGACGTAGGGGTAGGTGTCAGAACGGCTGATCGCATCGATGAGCAGCGCGTCGCACTTCACTGTCGACTTCGAGCCGTACGCGCCGTCCATGATCTGGACGAGTCCGCGGTAGCTCGTGCGACCGCCGCCACGAGCAACCGACTTCGAGATGATCGTCGAGGATGTGTGCGGTGCGGCATGCACCATCTTCGAGCCGGCGTCTTGGTGCTGACCTTCGCCCGCGAACGCGACCGACAACGTCTCGCCCTTTGCGTACTCACCCACAAGCCAGACCGCCGGGTACTTCATCGTCACCTTCGAGCCGATGTTCCCGTCGATCCACTCCATGGTCGCGCCGGCCTGGGCAACCGCTCGCTTGGTCACCAGGTTGTAGACGTTGTTCGACCAGTTCTGAATCGTGGTGTACCGGCAGCGCGCGTTCTTCTTCACGATGATCTCGACGACCGCGCTGTGCAGCGAGTCACTCGAATACACCGGAGCGGTGCAGCCCTCGACGTAGTGAATGTACGAGCCCTCGTCGACGACGATCAGCGTGCGCTCGAACTGGCCCATGTTCTCGGTGTTGATGCGGAAGTAGGCCTGCAACGGAATGTCGACGTGGATACCCGGCGGCACATAGATGAACGAGCCGCCCGACCACACTGCGGTGTTCAGCGCCGAGAACTTGTTGTCACCAGCCGGAATGACCGACCCGAAGTACTCGCGGAACAAGTCCTCGTGCTCGCGCAGACCGGTGTCGGTGTCGAGGAACAACACACCCTGTTGTTCCAAATCTTCCCGAATCTTGTGGTAAACCACTTCTGACTCGTATTGTGCCGCTACGCCCGATATGAGCCGTTGCTTCTCAGCCTCCGGGATGCCGAGCTTGTCGTAGGTGTTGCGGATGTCGGCGGGCAGGTCGTCCCAGCTGTCGGCCTGCTTCTCCGTCGAGCGCACGAAGTACTTGATGTTGTCGAAGTCGATGCCGGACAGGTCGGCGCCCCACAGCGGCATCGGCTTCTTCTCGAAGATGCGCAGGCCCTTCAGCCGCTGCTCGAGCATCCATGCGGGCTCGCTCTTCTTCGCGGAGATATCGCGAACGACGTCCTCGTTCAAGCCACGTCTCGCTGCCGCCCCCGCCACGTCGGAGTCGGACCAGCCGAACTTGTACCTGCCGAGCTGGTCAAGTTCTGGGTGCTCGATGGTCGTCATGCGGTGACCTCTCCGGACTGTTGAACTGGGTGGACGGTTGAACTCGTTACAGGCGGCAACGGGATGTGGGTCGTACATATGCCGTCGCCGTGCGCGATCGTGGCGAGCCGCTGGACGTGTGTACCGAGCAGCCGGACGAACATCTCCGTCTCTGCCTCGCACAGCTGCGGGAAATCTGCTGCGACATGAGCAATCGGGCAGTGGTGCTGGCAGACCTGGACGCCGGGGCCGGCCTGCTGTGCGGACGCGGCGTAGCCATCGGCTGTCAGTGCCGCAGCCAATTCGGCCGGACGGCGATCAGCTGGCACCTCTGCCAGCACCGCCGCGTAGCGAACTTCGAGACCGTGCAGGCGCTGCCGCGCGAACGCGCTCACGGCCGCATCGCCGCCGGCGTCTCGCAGATAGCTGAGGGCCTCGACGGCGATGTCGTCATAGGCGTGTGGAAACAAGGAGTGGCCGTCGTCGGTCAGCGCGAAAAGCTTCGCGGGGCGCCCACGGCCCCGGAGCTGACCGCGAACCTTGCGCTCAGGAACCTCGCATACTCGGCCAGCGGCGATCAGCGCGTCGAGGTGGCGGCGAACGGCCGCGGGTGTGAGGCCAAAGCTGGCACTTAAGGCGCCCGCGCTCTGGGGACCGCGATCGTGCAAGGCCCGAGCGACCCGGTCACGGGTGCGTGCATCATCTGGGCCAGCGACAGCACCTGGCCGGGCCAGCACGGCCGTCGGTGTGTCGGAGACCATCGCGGATTTCACAACACCAATGTTACCTATTTACCCCTGGCCTGCACACACCCCCTCCTCCGTCGGTTGAGCACTGTCTTCGTGGGTGGCCCTTTGGGTGCCTCTTGAGCGCGCGGCCTACCATCGAGCGCGATGACCGCATCAACCGCTCGACCCACCGCCCCGCCCGCTCCCCGGCGGTCGATCGCGGTTGCCATCGCCCGGCGACCCAGTCCGACGACGGTGCGGCGGCTGGCTCTGACGTCGTTGATCGCGAACATCGGCATTGTGTCGACCGGCGGCTTGGTCCGCCTGACTAACTCGGGCCTTGGCTGCCCTTCGTGGCCGGACTGCTCGAGCGGCGACCTGGTGCCTGTCAGGGCGTTGTCCTCCCACAAGGCCATCGAGTTCGGCAACCGCGCGCTGACGACCCTGCTCGTGATCGCCGTCGCAGCGGTCTTCCTCGCGGTGTGGCGTTCAGCGCCGCGCCGCGCGGGGCTGCTCGGCTGGGCCTGGGTCACGCTGCTGGGCGTGCCGGCCCAGATCCTGGTCGGCGGTGTGTTGATTTTCACCCATCTGAACCCGCTGGCGGTGGCCGGGCACTTCCTGTTGTCGATGGCGCTCATCGCGGCGGCGACCGTGCTGTGGTGGCGTGCCCGCGAGCCCGTCGACGCCGAAGCTGCGCCGCTGGCCACGTTGGTCGTGATGCCTGCGGTGGTGAGGCGCCTCGGTTGGGCGACGTGGGCACTCACCTATGCCGTCTTTGTCGTCGGGACCCTCGTCACCGGCAGCGGGCCACACGCGGGCGATGCGACCGCGAAGCGGCTGCACCTGCGCCCACAAGCGATCAGCCAGCTGCACGCCGACCTCGTCATGCTGCTCGTCGGCGTGGCGGCGGCACTCGCGGTGTGCGTCACGGCAGTCGGTGCCGGTGCTGTCGCCCGACGGACGACGCGGGTGCTCATCGGCGTGCTCGTCGCGCAGGCAACTGTCGGATTCGCGCAGTACTTCAGCGGGCTGCCGGTGCCGCTGGTCGAGTTGCACGTGACGGGCGCCGCGGTGCTCGCGGCAACCGCCACCGCCGTCGTCCTCTCATTACAGACGCAGGAGAACGCACACAGCCGTCACAAACCACTGTAAAACGGCATAAAGATGCCCTTGCTGCGTGTACCCGCAGGGTCACGCCTATGTAACAGATCCATTCCGAACACAAAGATGATCTCCGTTGCCCTTACGTTCACGGGTCCTCGGTGCATATGTTGTGCGGCACAACAACTGGGCAGTCCTGTAGGGCACCACGTCCTGCGCCCAGGAGCAAAAAGGGGATCGTGCATGAACAAGACTGCGATCAGGCTCATTGCCGTCGCGGCGGTAGCCGGGCTGGGTATTGCCGGCTGTAGCAGCAGCAAGAAAGCGGCTCCGGCGGCCTCAAGCGCGCCAGTCGCCGCCACGAGCGCCCCGGCAGCGGCAACGTCCGCGCCCGCGGCCGCCACGAGCAGCGCTCCGGCACCCGCAACGTCCGCGCCCGCCGTGGCCTCGAGCGCGCCAGCCGCGTCCGGTGCGACCGTCGGCGTGATCCTGCCCGACACCCAGTCGTCGACCCGGTGGGAAACCGCCGACCGTCCGGCCCTGAACAAGGCGTTCTCGGCAGCCGGCATCAAGGCCGACATCCAGAACGCACTCGGTGACAACGCCAAGTTCCAGAGCATCGCGCAGGGCATGATCCAGGAAGGCGTCAAGGTCCTGATCATCACGTCGATCGACCCCGCGACGTCCATTCAGGTTGAGACCGAAGCGAAGGCCGCCAACATCCCGGTCATCGACTACGACCGTCTCGTTCTCGGTGGTAGCGCGGCGTACTACGCGTCCTACGACGGCGTCCAGGTCGGCGTCGAGCAGGGCCAGTGCCTCGTTGACGCGATGGCGAAGATTGGCAAGCCCACCGGTCGCATCATCATGATCGACGGTTCGCCGACCGACAACAACGCGACTCTGTTCGGTCAGGGCGCGCACTCGGTCATCGACAAGAGCACCCTGAAGAAGGTTTCCGAGCAGGCCATCCCGAACTGGGACAACACCCAGGCCGGCAAGACCTTCCAGCAGCTGCTCACTGCCGCCGGCAACAAGATCGACGGCGTGTACGTGATGAACGACGGTATGGCCGGTCCGGTTGAGACCGTCCTCAAGGCGAGCGGCATCTCCGGCATCCCGGTGACCGGTCAGGACGCAACGTCAGCTGGCTTGCAAGCCATCCTGTCGGGCACCCAGACCTGCACCATCTACAAGGACGCCACTGCCGAGGCCACCGCGGCCGCGACGCTGGCGGTCGCACTGATCAAGGGCACCACGCCCACTGGTCTGACGACGTCGAACGACCCGCAGGGCAAGCGCAGTGTTCCGTCCATCCTGCTCAAGCCAGAACTGATCACGATCGCCAACGTTGGCGACCCGATCAAGTCCGGCGCGGTCCCGTACGCGTCAGTCTGCACCGGCGCGTTCGTCGCACTCTGCACCAAGGCTGGGATCGCGGCTTCCTAAGCCCTGATCCCGGAGAACGTCCGGTGGCGTGGTCGGTCAACCCGGCCACGCCACCGGTTCCTTTGTCTGCGACTGTCTGCGAACCCTGCCTGTCACCAGATGTACGACGCCGGTCACCAGATACAAGACAGGTGTGGCTGCATGCTCGCCTAAGTGCATGCGGCGGTCTATCTTGGCGACGTCCAGCCGTTCGGCCTTAATCAGAGGGGCTCATGGTGGCCGATTCGCCCATCCTCGCGTTGCGAGGGATAAACAAAAGCTTTGGCGCAATCCAGGTGCTGCACAGCGTCGACTTCAACGTCTTCCCCGGCGAAGTCATGGCCCTGGTCGGCGACAACGGAGCCGGCAAGTCGACACTCGTCAAGTGTGTCGGTGGGATCTATCCCATTGACTCGGGCGAGTTCCTCTTCAACGATTCGCCGATCGCGATCCACGGTCCGCGCGATGCTGCGGCGTACGGCGTCGAGATCGTCTATCAAGACCTCGCGTTGTGCGACAACCTCGACATCGTGCAGAACATGTTTCTCGGTCGCGAATTACGACGTCCGATTTTCAACACCCTCGATGAACCGACGATGGAACGACGCAGCCGCGACACTCTCGCGGGCCTGTCCGTGCGCACGGTCAAGTCGGTTCGCCAACTCGTCTCGAGCCTCTCCGGAGGCCAGCGGCAGTCGGTCGCAATCGCCAAAGCTGTGCTGTGGAACAACAAGGTCGTACTGCTCGACGAGCCCACCGCAGCGCTCGGTGTCGCGCAGACCCGCCAGGTGCTCGACCTTGTTCGGCGGCTGGCCGACAGCGGCCTCGGCGTGGTGCTGATCTCGCACAACATGAACGACGTGATGGAGGTCGCTGACCGCATCACCGCGCTCTTCCTGGGTCGCGTCGCCGCGGAGGTCAAGCGGGTAGATGTGACGTACTCACAAGTCGTTGAGCTCATCACCGCCGGTCGCACCGGAACCATCGGGCTCCAGCCCGCAACTGCCGCAGAAAGCGCGTGAGGCCGCAATGAGCGAACCAGGCACTGGGGCCCCCGGAAGCGAGGCCGGCCCGAGCGCAGCCGACCTGCCGATCACCACCGTCATCACCACACCGATCTCCGATGAGGCGGTCGCGGAGGCATTCAGCGGCGACCTCGGCTCCGTCACCCTGCTGGATTCCGCGCGTGCCTACATTGGCAAGGTCCGTGGCGGCGACCCCGGCGCGCTGCCTGCATTGCTCGGTCTCGTTATCTTGCTCATCGCTTTCTCCAGCCTGAGCAACCAATTCTTGACCGTCGGCAACCTGGCGAACTTCACCGGCCAGGCCGGTTACACGATTTTGATCGCCATGGGCCTTGTGTTCGTGCTGCTGCTCGGCGAGATCGACCTCTCCGCCGGTACGGCCGCGGGCGTCTGCGCCATGATGATGGGCCTTGCCTACGCGCACAACGGCAACATCGAGGGCTACCTCAAGGGCGGCAACTACGGCGCGATTCTGATCGTCATGGTGATCGGGCTCGCGATCGCGGTGCTGAACCGACTATGGCTCGCGGCGCCGATGATCGTTTTGGGCTTGGCCGTGGTCTTGACGCACGTCGGCGGACACGTCTGGATCGCGATGTTTCTGGCCCTCTCAGTGGGCACCACGATCGGTTGCATTACCGGCTTCCTGGTAGCCCGAGTCGGCATTCCGTCGTTCATCGTGACTCTGGCGTTCTTCCTCGCCTGGCAGGGCGTCATCATCTCGTTCGCGGGTAAGGCCGGCGCCATCAGCATCGGAAACGGCCCCATCAACGAGCTTGTGCACAGCAACGCCAGCCCGACGCTCGGCTGGATTTTTCTCGTCGTGTTCGTCGGTGGCTACGCGGTATTCACATTGTTCCGGTCGGTTCGGCGCAGAGCTCAGAAGCTCTCCGCGGAACCGCTCGCCTTGGTCCTGGTTCGGATCGGCGGACTCGTGATCGTCGGCGTGTTCGCCGTCTACCTCCTCAACCGCAACCGTCAGGTGAACAAGGGGGCGAAAGCGATCATCGGCATGCCGTGGGTGGTGCCTCTCATCATGGTGCTGCTTGTCGTCTTGACCGTGCTGCTCACGAAGACTCGGTTCGGCCGGTATCTCTATGCCGTGGGCGGTAACGCGGAGGCTGCACGGCGCGCCGGTATCGACGTCCGGAGGATGCGGATCGCTGCATTCGCACTCTCGACGACGCTGGCCGGCGTCGGCGGCATCGCCTTGGCCTCCTTCGACGGCGGGGTGCCGCTCGACATCGGTGGTGGCAATACGCTCCTGTACGCCGTTGGCGCGGCCGTCGTCGGCGGTGTGTCCCTCTTCGGAGGCCGCGGCCGCATTCGCGATGCAGTCATCGGCGGCACCGTGATTGCAATGATCCCCAACGGACTCGGGCTCAAGCCGAACTTGAACGCTGCCTACCAGTACATCGTGACCGGCGCCTTCTTGTTGCTCGCGGCTGCCGTGGACGCCTACGGTCGACGTCGCTCGGCGAAATGACACTCCGACGTCCCTCCCGACGGCCGAGATAGCGGACTGCTGCCCTTCATGCCCACCCCATCCGGAGCGACGCAAGACGAGATCAGGCGCCGCAATGTCAGCACGCTTTTGCGGCACGTCCACGTCGAAGGTCAGCTGTCTCGCGCACAGCTGACCGCCCGGATGGGATTGAACCGCAGCACCATCAAGGCCCTGGTCGAAGACCTGTCCTACGCCGGCCTGGTCGCTGAGACCATCCCGGAGACCGGCCTTCGCGCCGGGCGCCCGTCGCACCTTGTCGGGCCCCGATCCGACACCGCCTACGTGCTCGCCGCAAACATGGGCGTCGACACCGTGACGGTCGCCGCGATCGGCCTGGGTGGGGTCATCAACGCGCGGGGCGAGTACCGGCTGCCCGGACCGGGCGTCGACTACGACACCGTCATCGAACGGCTCGCTGCGGAGTTGCGGAATCTCCAGACGGCGGTCTCCCCCGGATGCTGGCTCGCCGGGGTCGGGATCGGCGTGCCAGGAGCCGTGCGTCGCGCGGACGGTTTCGTCGAGTTCGCCCCGAACCTGGGGTGGCGCGGCGTCCCCTTCGGCGAATTGCTGTCTGCGCGCCTTGGCCTGCCGGTGCAGACGCACGTCGGCAACGACGGCGATCTCGGCGGGCTCGCCGAACACGTGCGCGGCGCGGGCCGCGGCATCGGCGACCTGATCTACCTCGCCGGCGAGGTCGGTATCGGTGGCGGCATCGTCATCGACGGCCGAATCCTGACCGGTGCGCACGGCTACGGCGGCGAGCTCGGCCACATGATGGTCAACCCGGACGGTCGCGCCTGCCGCTGCGGCAGTCGCGGCTGCTTTGAGACTGAGGCAGGCGAAGATGCCGTCCTCGTCGCGTGCGGGCGTTCCGCGGGCGGCGGACGGGCCGCGCTTCTCGAGGTGTTCGCCGCGGCGAGTCACGGCGAGAAGCGTGCGCTGGAAGGACTGCAGAGCATCGCGGTGTGGGTCGCGCGTGGCCTCACCAGCCTGGTGAACATCCTCAATCCGGACGTCGTGATCCTCGGCGGCCCGTTGTCGTCGCTGTTCTTTCTCACCGGTGACCGGATCAAATCGGAGATGGATTCGATGTCGACGTTCGCCGGCCGCGCCGGCGTTCGGTTGCTCCAGCCCGGCCTCGGTGAAGACTCCAGCCTGCTTGGCGCTGCCGAGCTCGCCTTCGAGCCGTTGCTCGATGACCCGGTCGAGGCGTGGTCGCGCCGAGCCAGCTGATCGATCCGTGCGCGTTCGCCTCTCGAGGAACGAAAGACGACCCCCCCGGACGTGATCAAGCTCGACCGCAGCATCGTCGATGGTGTCAGTTCCGACCCCGTGCTCAGGTCGCTGGTCCGCTCACTCGTCGATTTCGCCGAGGGATGCGACGCGCGTGTTGTCGCCGAGGGCGTCGAGACCGCAGCGGACGCAGCTGTCCTTTGCGGCGTTGGTGTCGACTACGGCCAGGGCTGGCACTACGGGCGCCAGGGCCCTGCCGCTGATCTTGCAGCGGCGGCCGCGATTCCTGTCAGTGCCCTGCGGCCACGAAATGTCAGTGCCTCGCGGCACAGTAGGGCTCATGACGATTTCACTGCACGGTCTGCGCACCGTGATCTATCCAGCACCTGACCTCGCCGCCGCCACCGCTTGGTGGAGCGAGCTGCTCGGCGTCCGGCCGTATTTTGAAGAGCCCTTCTATGTGGGTTTCGAGCAATCGGGCTACGAACTCGGCCTGCTTCCGACCGCAGACCCTGCCGATGGGGCGCTGACGTATTGGGGCGTCGACGACGTTGGCGCCGCGATGGCGCAGGCGACCGAACTCGGCGCCGTCGAGCACGGGCCCGCCACTGACGTCGGTGACGGGATCGTGACGGGCAGCGTCCGCACCCCGGGTGGCGCGGTCCTTGGCCTGATCTACAACCCGCACTTCCGCGCGAAGTAGCTGCACTACTTGATGAACTGAGCGCTACTTAACGAACTGGCCGATCGCGATCGCCGCGAACAGCAGCGTCAAGTAGGTGATCGACAGGTGGAAGAGCCGCATCGGCTTGGGATCCTCGCCGGCCTTTGCGCGTGCCGAGAGCCGATGCGCCTCGATCAGGAACCAGGCACCGAGGACCACAGCTGCGACGAGGTAGAGCAGTCCGGCCTGCCCGACCGGCACGAGCACGAACGACACGGCAACCATGAGGTAGGAGTAGCCGACGATCTTGCGCGTGACAGTCGTCGCGTCCGCAACGACGGGAAGCATCGGCACGCCAGCCGCCGCGTAGTCGTCGCGGAATTTCATCGCCAGCGCCCAGAAATGCGGAGGCGTCCAGGCGAAGATCACCCCGAAGAGGACGACCGCGGGCCAGCCGACTCCCCCGGTGACCGCCGACCACCCGATCAAGACCGGGAAGCAACCGGCTGCGCCACCGATCACGATGTTCGACGGTGTCCGACGCTTCAAGCCGAGCGTGTAGACGAAGACGTAGAACAGGATCGCTGCGTCGGCTAGGAGCGCGGACGGCCAGTTCACGGTAAAGCCAAGAACCAACGTCGCAACGACGCCGAGTGCGATGCCGAATCGCAATGCTTCGGCGGGCCGCACAAGAGCACGAGCAAGGGGACGGCGAGAGGTGCGCCGCATCACCTTGTCGATGTCGCGATCGATGAAGCAGTTGATCGTGTTTGCACTGCCGGCGGCGAAGGTGCCGCCTACCAGAGTGACGACGACGAGCCACCACGACGGCATGCCGCGGCGAGCCAGGATCATCGCGGGCACGGTGGTCACGAGGAGCAACTCGATGATGCGAGGCTTGGTCAACGCGACATACGCCTTGACCAGTTGGCGAGCCGGCCGGCGTCCGGTCGGGGCTCCCGGCAGGGTCTGCGCCAGTACGGTCACGAGACCACCCCTACCGACGCCGAGTGCACGAACGTCATCCTACTGAGCACCAACCCGCACGCTTGGTCCTGGGCTGTACGGGGCAGACCAACGCAGGTCTACCGGACGGCGGCAGCATCGGTAGGGTGACAGTCAAATCCCGTCAAGAGGAGCAGTGACGACGCCCATGGCGAATCACCAGGCGGGCGGCGGTTCCGGCGCCGTCGAATGGTCGGACATCGATGCGAAAACCGTTGATGTCATCAGGGCGCTAGCGATGGACGCCGTCGAAGCCGCCGGGTCAGGACACCCAGGTACGGCGATGAGTCTGGCGCCGGCGGCCTTCCTGCTGTTCCAGCGCTTGTTGCGCCACGACCCGACCGAGCCAGGCTGGCTCGGGCGCGATCGATTCGTGTTGTCGTGCGGCCACTCGAGCCTGACGCTCTACATCCAGCTGTATCTGTCCGGCTACGGCTTGACCCTCGAGGACATCAGCTTGCTGCGCACCTGGGGCAGCCTCACCCCAGGACACCCCGAGCACGGTCACACCCTCGGGGTCGAGACGACGACTGGCCCGCTCGGTCAAGGCGTCGGCAACGCCGTCGGCATGGCGATGGCGGCACGGCGCGAACGCGGCCTCTTCGATCCCGACGCGGCTCCTGGTGAGAGCCCGTTCGACCACCACATCTACTGCTTCGCATCAGACGGCGATCTCGAGGAAGGGGTGAGCGGCGAAGCGTCGAGCATTGCCGGCACCCAGCGACTCGGCAACCTGACGCTGCTGTGGGACGACAACCACATCTCGATCGAGGACGACACCAACATCGCCTTCACCGAAGACACGGTTGCCCGCTACGCGGCCTACGGCTGGCACGTGCAGCGCGTCAACTGGCTCGACGTCGACGGGTCGTATGTCGAGAACATCGGCGCGTTGAATGACGCATTTCTGGCTGCCCAGCAGGTCACCGATCGGCCGTCGTTCATCGCGCTGCGCACGATAATCGGCTGGCCGTCCCCGAACAAGCAGAACACCGGCAAGGCCCACGGCTCTGCACTTGGTGCCGAGGAGGTCGCCCTCACCAAGGTCGTTATGGGCATGGATCCGGAGAAGAAGTTCGACGTTCCCTCCGACGTGCTTGACCACGCGCGCGGTGTCATCGAGCGTGGGCAGGCGCTGCGGGTGAAGTGGCAGGAAAGCTATGACGCCTGGGCGGCCGCAAACCCCGACGCCCTCGCACTGCTCGAGCGGATGTCACGACGCCGGTTGCCTGAGGGCTGGGAAGCTGCGCTGCCGGTGTTCGAGCCGAACGCGAAGGGCATCGCGACGCGTGCAGCGTCCGGCAAGATCCTCACCGCTATCGCGCCGATTCTGCCCGAGCTCTGGGGCGGTTCTGCCGACCTTGCGGAGAGCAACAACACGACCCCCGAGGGCCAGCCGTCGTTCCTGCCCGAGGACCGCCAGTCGAAGGCTTTTCCGGGCGGGTCCTACGGGCGGGTGCTCCATTTCGGCATCCGCGAACACGCGATGGGCGCGATCCTCAACGGCATCGCTTTGCACGGTGGCACTCGCCCGTACGGTGGCACGTTCCTCACGTTCAGCGACTACATGCGCGGTGCTGTGAGGCTCGCCGCCATCATGAAGTTGCCGGTCACCTACGTGTGGACCCACGACTCGATCGGTCTAGGCGAAGACGGCCCGACGCACCAACCGATTGAACAACTCGCCGCCCTGCGGGCCATTCCTGGCCTCGACGTCGTTCGCCCCGCCGATGCGAACGAGACGACGGTCGCGTGGCGAACGATCCTGGAGAACATCGATCGTCCGGCCGGCTTGGTATTGAGCCGGCAGAACCTGCCCATCGTCGATCGCACCGTCTTCGCGTCGGCGGAGGGAGTCGCGAAGGGCGCCTACATCCTCGCCGACGCAAGCTCCGGCAAGCCGGACGCGATCCTCATCGCGACCGGTAGCGAGGTGTCGGTCGCCATCGCGGCGCGCGAATTGCTCGAGGCGCAGGGCATGCCGACCAGAGTGGTGTCCATGCCCTGCCAGGAATGGTTTCTGGACCAGGACCTCGCTTACCAACAGCTCGTCTTGCCACCTGACGTCAAGGTTCGCGCGTCCATCGAAGCCGCGGTCACGATGGGATGGCGTGAGTTCGTCGGCGACCACGGGGAAATGCTCGGCCTCAATCACTACGGCGCGAGCGCACCAGGACCAATCCTCTTTGAGCAGTTCGGCCTGACCGCCGACCGGCTAGTGGCTGCGGTGCATTCGAGCCTCTCGAAGGTCGGCGGGACAAAGGGCAGCACGACAGGTAACTAACAGCAGCGGCACCAGACAGCGTGTCGAAACCAACACCGTGCTCAATTAGCGAATGCAAGCAGGGAGCAACCCATGGCATCCGAGACCGATCCGCTCGGCCGACTCAGCGCTGCCGGCGTCGCCGTGTGGCTCGACGATCTCAGTCGCGAACGGCTTCGCACCGGCAACCTCGGCGACCTGATCCGCGACCGCCACGTCGTCGGCATCACGACCAATCCGACGATCTTTCAAAAAGCCATCAGCGGTGCCGACGCCTACCAGACGCAGTTACAGGATCTGGCGCTGCGGGGCGTCGACGTCGGCGAAGCGCTACGTCTCATCACCACTTTCGACGTGCGGTGGGGATGCGACGTACTGCGGCCGACTTACGACGCCAGCAACACCGTCGACGGACGAGTGTCGATCGAGGTTGACCCGCGCATCTCCGGGGACGCCGCGAAGACCACCGCCGAAGCGCGATCACTGTGGTGGATGGTCGACCGTCCCAACCTCTTCATCAAGATTCCAGCGACCCTTGAGAGCTTGCCGGCGATCAGCCAGGCACTGGCAGAGGGCATCAGCATCAACGTCACACTGATCTTCTCCCTCGACCGCTACGCGAAAGTGATCGACGCGTTCTTCGACGGCCTCGAACGAGCACGTGCCGCCGGCCTCGAGCTAGCGGCAATCGGGTCTGTCGCGTCGTTCTTTGTATCGAGAGTCGACACCGAGATCGACAAGCGTCTCGACAAGATCGGCACGCCCGACGCGATCGCCCTCAAGGGCAAAGCAGCCGTCGCGAACGCGCGGCTCGCATACAAGTTGTACGAGGAACGGTTCGCAACGGATCGTTGGGCCTCCCTCGCGGCGTCCGGTGCGAAGGTACAGCGGCCACTTTGGGCGTCGACCGGTGTCAAGGATCCGGCTTACGAAGACACGATGTACGTCGACGACCTCATCGCCGATCACACCGTCAACACGATGCCGGAGCCGACCCTCCAGGCAGTGCACGACCACGGCGTCATCGAGAGCGACTCGATCAGAGGGCATTACGCCGACGCACAGAGCGTGCTCGACAGGCTTGCCACTGTCGGCGTTGACTACGACGACGTCGTGGCCACTCTCGAGCGCGAGGGTATCGAGAAGTTCGAAGTTTCGTGGACCGAACTCATCTCCGCCGTTCAAACGAAACTCGATGAGAAGGCAGGAAGTTGAGCGGCATGAAGGAGCCTTCACTCACGACCGAGGCCGGCGGGGTCACCGTGACGATCGACGGCACCGACCTGGTCATGGCAGCCCGTAACGCGACGACCACGTTGGTTGACGCCGGCGTACCGAAGAGCCTGGTGAACAAGGACCCGAACCTCTGGGGCACTGACGCCGCAGCGCTTGCCGCGACCCGGCTTGGCTGGCTCGACCTGCCGAGTAGTTCGCGGCAGTACATTCCTGAACTGCGTGACCTGCACGCCGCACTAATCGCCGCCGGAATCGACCACGTGGTCCTTGCTGGCATGGGCGGCTCGTCGCTGGCACCAGAGGTCATCGCGGCCACCGCCGGCGTCCGGCTCACTGTTCTCGACACCACCGACGCCGGGCAGGTCGCCGCGGCTCTAGCCGATCGTCTCGAGAACACCGTGCTCGTCGTCTCGAGCAAGAGCGGCGGCACCCTCGAGACCGACAGTCACCGGCGCGTGTATGAACAAGCGTTTCGCGACGCCGGCATCGATCCCGTGCAGCGCATCGTGATCGTCACCGACCCGGGCTCACCGCTGGAACAGGCATCGCGGGCAGCCGGCTACAGAGTGTTCCTTGCCGACCCGAATGTCGGCGGCCGCTACAGCGCGTTGTCGGCCTTCGGTCTGGTTCCAACCGCGCTCGCGGGCGTTGACGTCGCCGGTCTGCTTGATGACGCCGCTGGATTGTTACCTGCCCTCGGGAGCGATGATGACAACCCCGGCCTCACGCTTGGTGCCGTCCTCGGTGAGGCCGGCCGCGCGGGTCGCGACAAGGTTGTCATCGCCGACTTCGGGTCACGTCATCCAGGCTTCGGCGACTGGGCAGAACAGCTGATCGCCGAGTCGACCGGCAAGCAGGGCACCGGCCTGCTCCCCGTTGTCGTCGAGTCAGTCGAGGCTCCTGGCTTCGGCGAGGGCCCTGACCGTCATCTGGTGACACTTGGCCAGCATCTGCACATCGAGGGCACGACGGTCTCGGGTTCGCTCGGTGCGCAGTTCATGGTGTGGGAGTACGCCACGGCGGTGGCCGGACGCGTGCTCGGCATCGATCCATTCGACCAGCCGAACGTGCAGGAGTCGAAGGACAACACCGGCAAGATCCTCGATGAAGCCGGCGACGGACCGCTGCCCGAGGGCCGGGCGATATTCACCGACGGCGCCGTCGAAGTACACACCGACGATCCGATCCTGCTCGGCGGTGCCCAAGACCTCACCGGTGCGTTGTCAGCGTTGCTGCGCGCCGTGCCCGACCGTGGCTACGTCGCAGTCATGGCCTATCTCGATCGGCACGCCGACTCAGCTACCGCGCTGCTGCGCCGGTCTCTTGCGCGGCACACAGAGCGGCCGGTGACATTCGGCTGGGCGCCTCGCTTCCTGCACTCCACCGGTCAGTACCACAAGGGTGGTCCGCAAACCGGCGCGTTTCTGCAGATCACTGGCGTCGTCGAGCACGACCTTGCGATTCCCGGGCGACCGTTCGGGTTCGCGAGATTGCAGATGGCGCAGGCGTTAGGTGACTTGCGCGCACTACAGCAACGCGGGCGGCCGGCGATTCGCCTGCATCTGCTCGATCGCACGGTTGGCCTTCAAGAACTGCTCAACGCCGCGGGTTTGGCTCGATGAGCCCGGTCGGTCGCGAGGCGGTGAACCCGCTACGCGACCCGCGCGACAGGCGGCTGCCGAGGGTGGCCGGGCCATGCGGAATCGTGCTGTTCGGCGTCACCGGCGACCTGGCCCGCAAGAAACTGATGCCCGCCATCTACGACCTCGCGAACCGCGGTCTACTGCCGCCCGGGTTCGCACTTGTCGGATTCGCACGCCGCAACTGGGCCGACGAAGACTTCGCGCAGGTCGTGCACGACGCCGTGAAGCAATACGCGCGCACACCGTTCCGCGAGGAAGTGTGGACACAACTCTCTGAGGGCTTTCGTTTCGTGCCAGGAGATTTCGACGACAACGACGCCTTCGACGCCCTCGCGCAGACGATCAATGACCTCGACCGAGTGCGGGGCACCGGCGGCAACCACGCGTTCTACCTGTCGATACCGCCGGCGCTGTTCCCCGTCGTGGTCTCGCAGCTGAAGCGATCGGGACTCTCGGCCAAGAACGGCGATCAGTGGCGGCGAGTCGTGGTCGAGAAGCCGTTCGGTCACGATCTGCAGAGCGCGCGGGCACTGAGTGACACGCTGAGCGACGTCTTTCCTGCCGACTCGGTCTTTCGGATCGACCACTATCTCGGCAAGGAAACAGTGCAGAACATCTTGGCGCTGCGCTTTGCCAACACCATGTTCGAGCCCATCTGGAATCGCTCATACGTCGACCACGTGCAGATCACGATGGCCGAAGACATCGGCATCGGCGGGCGCGCGGGTTACTACGACGGAATTGGCGCCGCGCGCGACGTGATCCAGAACCACCTGTTGCAGTTGCTCGCTCTGATCGCCATGGAGGAGCCCGTCAGCTTCGAAGCGCAGTCGCTGCGGTTGGAGAAGACGAAGGTACTGTCGGCCGTTCGCATCCCCGACGATCTCGCCGCATACACCGCACGCGGTCAATACGCCGGCGGCTGGCAGGGCGGCCAGAAGGTGCTCGGCTATCTCGACGAGGACGGCATCCCCAAGTCGTCGAAGACCGAGACGTTCGCCGCCATCAAGCTCGAGGTCGACACTCGCAGGTGGGCGGGTGTCCCGTTCTACTTGCGCGCCGGCAAGCGGCTCGGACGCCGCGTGACGGAGGTCGCGCTGGAGTTTCAACGCGCCCCACACCTGCCGTTCGCGGCGACCGCAACCGAAGAGCTCGGGCAAAACGCACTCGTCATCCGTATCCAGCCCGACGAAGGCGTCACCATGCGATTCGGCTCGAAGGTGCCGGGCACCGCGATGGAAGTACGCGACGTCAACATGGACTTCGCGTACGGCGAGTCGTTCACCGAATCCAGCCCCGAGGCCTACGAGCGGTTGATTCTCGACGTCCTGCTCGGCGATCCCCCGCTCTTCCCGCGGCACGAAGAAGTCGAGCTGTCGTGGGAGATTCTCGATCCTATCGAGGATTTCTGGGAGAAACTCGGCCAACCCGAGCAGTACCGAGCGGGCGGTTGGGGTCCCGATTCGTCGAACACGATGCTCGCGCGCGACGGACGCGTTTGGAGGCGGCCATGAGGCCGCCGGCCAGTGTCCCGAGGGTTTGGAGGCGGCCATGAACCGCGATCTCCACGACACCAACTCGTCGGCGATTCTGACTGCACTGAGCGAGACGCGGCGGGGGTCTGGCAGCGTCGCGCTGGGCATGGTGTTGACCCTGGTCATCGACGCGACCGAGAGCGAACACTACGACGCACTCAAGGCGGCGAACGCGGCCGCGCGCGAACACCCGTGCCGGATCGTCTGCGTTATTCGCCGCCCGGGCAAATCGGCACCGCGACTCGATGCAGAAATTCGGGTCGGCGGCGACAACATGCTCGGCGAGGTCCTCATCCTGCGGCTGTACGGGCTGTTGCGCGAGCAGGCCGACTCGATCGTGCTTCCCATGCTGCTGCCGGACGCTCCGGTGCTGGTGTGGTGGCCAGGCGACGGCCCCGCAGTACCTTCACTCGACCCGCTCGGCTTGCTCGCCCAACGGCGAGTCACCGACGCCGCGTCATCGACGAAGCCGACCGAATCCCTTCGAGCGCGCGCGCTCGATCACTCGCCCGGCGACACTGATTTCGCGTGGACGCGGATCACTCCATGGCGCACGCTGCTCGCTGCGGCCCTTGACCAGCCTTTCGACGAGATCACCGGCGGCGAGGTCGACGCCGCCCGCAATAACGCAAGTGCCGAACTGTTGGCGGCTTGGCTCGAGGACCGCCTCGATATCGAAGTAACCCGCAGGACCACAAGAGGTCCAGGTATCACCGGTGTTCGGCTGCTGACCAAGCGCGGTGAAATCAACATCACGCGTCCGGACGGCCGGCTCGCGAGCTTGGTGCGCACTGGCCAGCCCGACCGTGCGGTGCCGTTGCCGAGGCGCGCAACCGACGAACTGCTTGCCGAAGAGCTGCGTCGCCTCGATCCCGACGACGTCTACAACGAGACGATCAAACGCCTGTTCGGCACTAGCCCTGAACCCGGACGCCGCCCAGACACGCAAGCTCAACAACTGACGCGGCGCCCGGCACCTGCCCGCAAGTCCGCCGCGCAGCGAGCGTCGGACGTGGCCGATACGCCGTCACGGGGCAAGAAAGTGCCTGCCCTCAAGCAGGCCGCCAAGCAGGCCGCCAAGCAGGCTCCCGCAGCCAAGGCCACCACCAAGAAGGCAGCTCCGAAGAGGCCGTTGCCGCGCGCGAAAACAGCAGCCGAGAAGGCTGCGCTTGCCAAGAAAGCGCCGGCACGTAGGGCGCCAGCAAAGAAAGTGGCGCCGGCCAAGAAGGTGGCGCGAAGCAGAGCGTGAGTCGCAGGTGAGCACGGCCGAGGTCGTCGTCCATCGCGATGCCACGCTGCTGGCACGCGCGGTTGCGGCTCGGCTGGTGACTCGGATCGTTGACGCGCAGTCGGCGCGGGGTCACGCCCACATGGTGCTGACTGGCGGTGGCGTCGGCACCGCTATGTTGGCCGAACTGGCTGCATCTCCTGCGCGGGACGCGATCGATTGGGCGCATGTGCACGTGTGGTGGGGCGACGAGCGGTTCGTGCCGGCGGGTCACCCTGACCGCAATGACGTCGGGGCGCGCACTGCGTTGCTCGACGTCGTCCGAGTCCCCGCCGCGCACGTGCACGCCATGCCGAGCAGTGACGGTCCTGACGGCGACGACCCCGAGGCTGCGGCCGCGCGTTACGCCGCCGAACTTGCGGCGGCAACTCATCCCGAGGACCACGGCGCGGTGCCGGCCTTCGACGTTTTGATGCTCGGCGTTGGTGAAGACGGACATGTGGCGTCGTTGTTCCCCGGAATGCCGGCGCTGTTCGATGACCGGGCCGTGGTCGGCGTCCGCGGTGCCCCGAAACCGCCGCCCACCCGCCTGTCACTCACGTTCTCCTCGATCGCGTCCGCACACGAGGTCTGGCTGATCACCGCGGGTGCCGGGAAGGCCGCCGCGGTCAACCTGGCGGTGAGCGGCGCGGGTCCGGTGGAGATTCCTGCCGCAGGCGCGCACGGACGCCAGCGCACACTGTGGCTGCTCGACGAAGCGGCCGCGAACCGCTTGCCGCGCAGCATGTCGCGGATCGCGTCGCCCTGAGCCGGTAGCTCGCGCTGCCGGCACCGCGCCTCGACGCCCGCCACCCGACGTCCGGCCTATGCCTGCTGTCGCACGATCACGCGCAGCCGGTACGAGAACGCGGCAGTGGCAACGGCGAGGCCGCACTCGACGGCTACCGCGGCCAGCGTCGCATGCCGCCAGCTCCTGGTGCCGGGGTGGGATCCGATGATCGCGAACACGACGGTGCCGAGCATGGATGCGCCGGTCGCGAGCCCGATCTGCAACGCCGTTGAAAGGACTCCCCCGGCCAATCCCGCGCGTTCGACCGGCAAGCCCGCCAGCACAAGACCGACAAGAGGAACCATCACGGCGCCCCAGCCCAATCCGACCACGATCAACGGCGCCGCAGCGGCCACTGCGCTCAACGCCGATCCGCTCGTCGCCGCGACTACACCGAACACCGCGAGCCCGGCAGCGAACACGAGCGCTCCAACAATCAGCACCGTGACACCGAAATGGACCGTCAAGCGACGAGCCGAAAGTGCGATCGCGAAGAAGGCCAGCGCGCACGGGCCCATCGTGAGGCCTGCCTTCAACGGCGAATAGCCATGACCGACTTGCAGAATGATCGACAGGCTGAACAGGAAGCCACCGACGCAGGTGCCGAACAGGGCGATGGTTGCCAACGCAAGCCGGGCAAGCGGCAATCCGAGAAGGGACGGCGGGAGCAGCGGGATCCGACCTAGGCGTTCCTCGCGGTACTGGCTCGCCACAAACGCGATCCCGGCTGGGACGGCGGCGGCGAGGCAGATCCAGGTCCAGAGCGGCCAGCCACTTGCCCGGCCGACAGTCAGAGGCAGCAGCACGAGCCCGATGACGGTCGCCAGACCGATCGCGCCTCGCGCATCAACGCGAGCCGCTGCTGACGCGCTAGTCTGCGGCACAGTCCGGCGGCCAATCAGCAGCGCGACGATCCCGACCGGCAGGTTGACGAGGAAGATCGGCCGCCATGACGAACCGAACAGGTTCGCCGACAGCAGCGTGCCACCGACGATCTGGCCGACCGCACCCGCGGCACCGACCGTGGCTCCGAAGAACCCGATCGCACGCTGGCGGTCGTGTCCAGCGAAGCTGGCCTGGATGGTCGCCAGCACTTGCGGGAACATCATCGCCGCGGCGAGACCCTGGAACACCCGGAACACGATCAGGGCGGGGGCGTTCGGGGCGAAGCCGCACGCGACCGAGCACAACGTGAACGCGGCCATGCCCAACAGGAAGAGCGTGCGCCGCCCAAACCGGTCTCCGAGCCGACCGCCGGCAATCAGCGCGCACGCGTAGGCGACGCCGTAGGCCGACACGGTGAGTTCTAATTCGGCTGGGCCGGCATGCAGGGTGCGCCCCATGGTGGCCAACGCCACGTTGACGATGAAGGCGTCGAGAACGGGCAGGAAGGCGCCAGCGAGCAGGACAGGGAGCGCACGCCAGGGTGGTGTCGAGGTGAGGTGGCCGCCGCTGTTCGGGGGGATCGGCCCGCTGGTGGGCCTCGGCAGTGCAGTCGTCGCATTGGTCATGGGTCAACAGTGCTGCCGAGCGTAACCTGGTACCGAGAGCCCAGTGATGCTGTTACTGACAGAACCTGGCAAGGCCGTCAGGCATCAGCAACGATGAAGCCAGTACTCCTAGAAGGGCACTGCCTTATGACTGTCGTCCTGCGGGCGCAAGCGGGTCTCGACATCGTCGACGACGAGTTCGCGCTGCTGGCCAACCATCGGCAGGTGTCGCGGGAAAACACCGCCGAACGCCGCCGGCTGCTCGGCGAGTTCATCAGGTCGCGCCGCGAGCGCACCACCCCTGACATGGTCGGCATGCCACCCGGCCTGCGCCGGCGCACTCCGGGCCTACGTCGCGAGGAGGTCGCGCTGCTATCGGGCATCGGGATCACCTGGTACACGTGGCTCGAACAGGGTCGCCCGATCAACGTCTCGGGCCAGGTGCTGCAGTCGGTGGCGCGAGTGCTGCATCTCGATGCCAGCGAACGCGCGCACATCTTTGCCCTCGCCGAACTCGCCGACCCGCAGCAGTCGACGGAGGCGGCTCAAGTCGGCGCTGGCGTTCAGCTGCTGCTCGACCAGTTGGATCCGCTACCCGCCGTAGTCCTAGGCCCGCGGTTGGAGATCCTGGCCGGCAATCGGGCCCATCTCGGTTTGCTCGGCGACTATTACGCATTGCCGTTCGAATACCGCAACATCATGTGGATGTTCTTCACCGATCCGCACTGGCGCACGCTGGTCGTGCATTGGGAGGAGAACGCGCGCCGCATGGCCGCGAAGCTGCGCACCGCCATGGCTGAGCACGTCGGCGACCCTAGCTGGGCGGCGTTGCTTGAACGCCTCGAGCGAAACTCGCCCGAGTTCAGGGAGATGTGGGAGCGACAGGAGGTCGCACCCATCGAGAACTGCATCAAGCGGTACCAACACGCGCAGGCCGGCACGCTCGACGTCGAGGTCAGTCACTTCTGGCTCTCGGATCAACGTGCGGTGCGAATGACGGTCTACACGCCGCTGAACGACGCTACGCGAGAACGCCTTGACGTACTGATGTCGATACGCCCACGTGAATTGCCGCTACCGCCGACGCAGACTGAATCGACGACGTTGCGCGCAGGCTAAGACGCGCTAGATGCGCGGGTAGACCTTCGACGTGCGCAGTCGCTCGAGCGCTTCGGCAAGGATCGCCTCGCCGTCGGCATCGTTGCGGCGCTCGCGGACATAGGCGAGGTGGGTCTTGTACGGCTCAGTGCGCGGAGCGGTCGGCGGCACGTCGCGGTCTGGTCCGGCCGGCAGGCCGCAGCGCGGGCAATCCCACGACTCAGGGATGACTGCGTCGGAGGCAAACGAGGGACGCGTCTCGTGCCCGTTGGCGCACCAGAACGAAATGCGGCGCCGTGGAGCGGACTCGCCCCGCTCGGCCTCGCCCATCGGTCCAGCGCCTACTCGGCTCCCGCGTATCGCGTTGCCACCAGCCACAACGATCTCCTTGATATTCGACGACTAGCAAATGTCTTCGGCAAACAGCTGGTTGCCAACAAGCAAAGCTTCTCCTGTGCACGATTCTACGGCCCTCACGCGGTCACAAACCCCTGACCGGCAATGTTTGGCTGTTATCCCTTGAACAGCAGCAGGAGACCGACGATCGAGGCGAACCAGATGAATGCCGTGATCAGCGTGAAACGGTCAAGGTTGCGCTCGACGACCGACGATCCAGCGAAGCTCGAGGTGAATCCGCCGCCGAACATGTCGGATAGCCCGCCACCCTTGCCGCGGTGCAGCAGGATCAGGACGACGAGCAACAAGCTCGTGGCCGAGATGATGATCTCCAATGCGCCGATCACGTGCGACTCCTGCCTACCGTCGAGAACTCCTCGAAAGCTTACCCCGCGCTACAGAACATCGACGACTTCGGCGTAGTGACAAGCGACCGGGTGCCCCTGCCCACGGTCCGATAGTGCGGGCAAATCCTCGATACAACGCTGCTGCTGGTCCGTGCGCAACTCGTTCGCAAACTTCGGGCAACGGGTGCGGAACCGGCAACCGCTCGGTGGGTCGACCGGGCTCGGAACATCGCCAGTGATGATCACCCGCTGGCGCGCCCGCTCCTTGCGCGGGTCGGGAATCGGGATCGCCGAGATGAGCGCCTGGGTGTAGGGGTGCGCCGGCGAACTGAACAGGTCATTGGTCTTCGCGATCTCGACGATCCGGCCGAGGTACATGACCGCGATGCGATCGGAAATGTGGCGGACCACCGACAGGTCGTGGGCGACGAACAAATACGCGAGGCCGAGTCGCTCTTGGATCTCCTCGAGAAGGTTCACCACACCAGCCTGGATCGACACGTCGAGCGCCGACACTGGCTCGTCGAGCACAAGCAACCGCGGTTCGAGTGCCAGCGCCCGTGCGATGCCGATGCGCTGCCGCTGACCACCGGAGAACTCATGCGGGTACCGGTTGCTGTGCTCGGCGCTTAACCCGACGGTCTGCAGCAACTCGGTGACCCGCGTGCGCCCGCCGGAGCCGTACAGGCCGTGGATTTTCAGCGGTTCGGCGACGATCTCGTGCACCGACATACGCGGATCTAGCGATGCGTATGGGTCTTGGAACACGATCTGCATCTCGCGGCGCAGGCGACGCATCTCACGAGTGGACGCCTTGGTCAGGTCGATCGAGTTGAAAAAGACGCTGCCGGACGTCGCGGGCTGCAAGTTGAGCACCGCTCTGCTCGTCGTGGTCTTGCCGCAACCCGACTCGCCAACCAAGCCGAGTGTCTCGCCCGGATAGATGTCGAACGAGACATCGCACACCGCGTGCACGTAACCGATGACTCGCCGGATCAGGCCGCGACTGCGCACCGGAAAATGCTTGACCAAGTTGTGCACCGAGAGCACCGGCGCGGCACCGGGTGCCGGAGCAGCACTGCTCTGTACGTCAGCAACAGTCACGACGGGTCTCCGGGCAGCAACGGAACAGCGGCAGCGATCTCTGCGGGCAGCGCGTCGTCTTTGGTGGTCGGATGGAACAAGTCTGCGGGCTCCATGCCTTCGAGTCGGTCGCTGAAGTGACAGGCGGCGACGTGGTCGGGTGAGGTCGTCGGCGCGAGAGCCGGTTCTTCGATCCGGCAAATGTCCTCGGCCATCGGGCATCGCGGTGCGAACGGGCAACCCGGCGGCATATTAATCAGGGACGGCGGGACGCCGGTGATCGGCGTCAAGCGCGCCTGCGCCGCTCGGTCGAGGCGCGGCAGGCTACCCAGGAGGCCCAACGTGTAAGGCATCCGGGGCGTGTAAAAGATCTGCTCGACGGTGCCGACCTCGACAGCACGACCGGCGTACATCACCAATACCCGGTCGGCTTGGCCCGCGACGACGCCGAGATCGTGAGTGATCAGGATCATCGCCGCGCCAGTCTCTTCGCGAGCAGTCTTCAATGTCTCTAGGACCTGGGCTTGCACGGTGACGTCGAGCGCAGTCGTCGGCTCGTCGGCGATGATGACCTCGGGACCATTCGCCATCGCGATCGCGATGACTGCGCGTTGCCGCATTCCGCCGGAGAACTCGTGCGGGTAGCTGTTGGCACGTTCCTCCGCGTTCGGGATGCCGACGATTTTCAGCAGCGCCACTGCACGAGCGTGCGCGGCTTCCTTACTGACCTTCTGATGCGCAGTGACGGCCTCCGCGATCTGCCAACCGACTGTGTACACCGGGTTCAGGCTGGTCATCGGATCCTGGAAAATCATCGCGAGTTGCTGGCCGCGGTAATGCGCAAGCTGGCGTTCGGAAAGGCCGAGCAACTCGTCGTTGCCGAGCCGGACCGAGCCGGTGATGTGCGCGGTCCTGGGCAGCAAACCCATGACGGCGAGCGAGGTGACCGACTTGCCCGATCCGGACTCCCCTACGATGCCGAGCACTTCACCGCGATGCAACTCATAACTCACACCGCGAACCGCCTGAACCGTGCCGTCCTCGGTGTTGAAGCTGACGGAAACGTCATCGACCGCGAGAACCGTATTGGGTGAAGCCGTTGTCGCAACGGCAGTTGCGCCGCCAGTGGAGTAGTGGCTCACGCGCGGCCCTTCGACGCCGTCGGGTCGAGCGCGTCACGCAGACCGTCACCGATGAAGTTGGCGGTCAACGCGATCAGGATGATGAAGAGTCCGGGGAAGTAGAACAACCACGGCCTTGTTGCGACTGCGGTCTGCGCGCTGTAGACCAGGAGACCGAGCGAGGTGTCAGGTGCGGCAACACCAAACCCGACGAACGAGAGCGCGGTTTCGGCCAGGATCGAGGTCGCCACCAGGATCGTGAAGATGACGATGACGACGCTGATGACGTTCGGCACGACATGTCGAAAGACCACCCGGGTGCGGGTGGCGCCGAGTGCGTGCGCCGCCTCGATGTATTCCTTCTCCCTGATCGCCAACGCGTTACCGCGCACCACCCGACCAACGTAGGGCCACGTAAGCGATGCGAGCACCACCGAGATCCAGAACCAGCCGTTCGCCTTCGGGCCGATGTTGTGGGTGAGCACGGCAGCAATGGCGATGATCGGAAACGTCAAAAACAGGTCGACGATGCGCATCATGATCGAGTCGACCACACCGCCCGCATATCCCGAAATCGCGCCATAGATAGTGCCGACGATGGTTGAGCTCACGGATACGAATGTCGCGATCTCCAGCGAGCGTTGCGTACCGCGCAACACCTCGGCGAACGTGTCGTAGCCCGTCGAGTCGGTGCCGAACGGATGCTTGAAGCTTGGCTTGAAACTGAGGTCGTTGCTGTACACGTTGTACTTGTAGTGCCAGACAGCCCCGCCGACAAACGCCAGCAGTACAACCATGATCAGCACGACGAGACTGACCATCGCCATCTTGTGCTTGCGAAAGCGCCGGAACGACATCCGCCATGGGCTGCGCGCATCGACCGAGCCCACCGGCTCTCGCGGATCGATCGTGTCTGGCGCGGTCCGGGGTGCCGCGCCGTCGCCCTGCCGAGACGTCTCGGGATCGACGAGGTGCGCGCCAATGTCTCGTGATGACCTACTCATAGCGGATCCTCGGATCGAGCACGCCGTACAGGATGTCGGCAATCAGGTTGAACGCAATGATGGCCGCGCCGGCGACAAGTAGCCATGCCAGCACGACGTAGGGATCGTTCAGAAGGAGTCCGTCGGCGAGCAGGAAGTCGCCCATCCCCCGCCACTGGAAGATGAACTCGGTGATGATCGCCCCACCGAGAATCGCGCCGATGTCGAGAGCGGTGACGGTCACGAAGGGAATCAACGCGGTGCGCAGCGCGTGCCTGATGAGGACGCGCGCGGGCGAAATCCCTTTGGCCCTCGCGAGCCTTATGTAGTCACT
>DATCDK010000289.1:0-3199 GCA_036510735.1 Acidothermaceae bacterium
GCCGTGCGTCGAACAGCCAACCCCACGCGTTCTCGCGGTAGGCGTGATACGAGTCGAGCGTCTCGTGGAACTTCAGCGCTTCCGCGTGGTAGTGCCACAGACTTCTGATGGCCGCTGGGATGAAGCCGAAGTCGGTGCCACGGCCCTTCGCCCACTCGCGGTCGTAGGCGTACTTAGGCCCGTTGAGGAACCAGCCGGTCCATGACGCGGTGTAGACGACGACCGGGGTCGCGGTCATCCAACTCAGAGACGGCACGAGGTCGCGCATCAGTGTTGCCCTGAATGGCTTTTCGACGCCGATCGCTCGACGCGCGCCCATCGTCCAGAAGAACGCGAGCAGTCCAAACGACGGGATCAGATAAGCGCCGTCCCACTTGGTGGCACACGCGCAGCCGACGGTCACCCCGCAGGCAAGTAGCCACCAACGCATGCCGGTATGCGGACCGTACTTGCTGGCGCTCCCGTTCGTGTTGTTTGTGGCGCGATCGGCGAGCCGGCCGCGCACCTGATCTCGATCGAGAATCAAGCAGGCGAAGCCAACCACCGTCCAGAACATCAAGAAGATGTCGAGCATCGCAACGCGGCTCTGCACGTACTCAAGACCGTCAAGGCTGAACACGAGACCCGCGACGCAACCGAGCAGATTCGACCGTGTCATGCGTCGTGCGATTCGAGCGACGATCAGGACGGCGAGGGTGCCGACGATCGCGGACATGAAACGCCAGCCGAAGGTGCTCGTGAAGTTCGGGTCGCCGACGATCCATTCGCCGAGCGCGATCATCCACTTGCCCAGGGGCGGATGCACGACGTAGCCGGGGCCGTTGTTCGTGTTGTTCAGCTCGACGCCGTAGTGGAACAGGCTCCACGCGTCGTGGGTGTAGTAGACCTCGTCGAAGACGCACGCCTGGGGACCGGTCGGCACCTTGCAAAGGGTGGCGAGGTCTTTGGCGTTACCGCCCGGGACCGAGAGCCGATTGAACCTCAGGAACCCGGCGAGCAGCGTGATCGCGAGCGGCCCGAGCCAGCCCCAGAGGCGACTGCCGGGGAACGGTGGCACGAGTCTTTCTCTGAGCGTCTCGCTGGGTGGGAGCGCCGGGGTCCGGGGGAGCTCGATGGAGGTGGCGGCCACGTCGCTCATCGTATTGGCCGAGGTTTGCTGCGGGCCGCGGCTCCCCGCCGTTCGACCGTTGGTCTTCAACGGCGGCAAGAACGACCGCTGAGAACCTGCACCCCTCGCCGTCCCGTCTCTGCTGCACCCCTCGCCGTCCCCGCCAGTCGACCGTTGGTCTTCAACGGCGGCAAGAACGACCGCTGAGGACCCGCACCCCTCGGGGATGGCGCGGATCAGGTGGGGTCGATCAGGCCGAAGGCGATTCCGGCGCGCCGAAGTTGAGCCTCGACGGCCTCGATGTCCACTCTGAACGCGATGCTGGGAAAGCGAAGGATGCGGTCGCCGCCGATGACCAGGTCGTTTTGCCCCTGGGCGTCGCTCCAGTAGTTCAGCGTTCGAAGATGCATGGCTCCGTCGACCTCGACTGCGAACGCGCCGAAGTCTGCGTCGAGATAGCGCCGTTTGCCGTCCGGGCCGTAGCGAATTGACTGCCGCAACGGCGGTGGGAGACCAACCCGGCGCGCGATCTTGGTGAAGTCGATCTCGGCGAGCGAGTCAGCGCCGCCTTCGATGTCGATCACGACAGTGAGCAGGTCGCCGCGATGTCGGATCGGCCCCGCTGTGAGGATCTCTCGTCGCAACATGTCCGCCGTTATGAGCCGCTGTTGGACCGATGCGACTAAGAGCCCGCAGGCAATCCGCGGAGACGTCGTCCATGCGGCTGCGTCGACGAACGCACGGGCGGGTTTGATTCTCGGCGGGTCGGCCGAAGGATGCACCTCGAACGCGTCGAATCGCTCCGACCGGTGCCAACACACACCCGGTATCGCAATGGGCTTGCTGCCCGTGGAGAGGACGACATCAACGACATCGGGCGCGAATCCTTTGAGCCCGTAGGCGCAAGTCGCCGCGCGGCCGCTGATCGCCGCGAGTCTCGGGGCACTGAGAACAGCCGCCCATTGCCGCTGCTGAGCGGTCGGTTCCCCGCTGTGAAGAACAACCGCGAGCCCGACAAGCTGCCATCGACGAGCGAGCGCCATGCGGGTCACGGTGTGTCGATCGAAGCCGGCCCGCGCGAGCTGGGCTCGGCTCGCGACGTCGCACTGGCCGGCTGCAATTGCGGCAAGTAGGTCGTGGCGCTGGTACTGCGACAGTCTTGGCATGACCGGCACTCTGGCTCGTGCCAAGAGCGCGAGTGGGGGTCGGCCGTCATCTGTGGACAATCCAAGGGGTGTTGAAGAAGTTCAGCCAGCCGTGTGTCCCAACGTCAGGAGTGTTGGCCCTCAGCGGTCGCAAGAACGACCGCTGAGAACCAGCACTCTCGGCGGGTTAGTTGCCTGAGGGTGTCGGCTCAATCGGGAACCCATAGGCCAGGATGCTCACCGGCAGCGAGCCTTCCGGGCGCAGCTCGGGATGCACGGTGCGATCGCGGTAGCGGAGGATGACTTCGAGGATGTCGTCTCCGAGCTGTCTGAGTTCGTCGGGCATCAGGTAGCTGATGTCGTGAAGGTCGCCGACAGGGACAAGGAGACCTAGTCATGTGAACATGGACACCGATCACGATCCGATCAGCGGAGCCACGTATCGCACTCTGACGAGCGAACCCGTGGCCCGGACCATTCACGTGTCAGACGTCATCATGGTCGACGTTGACGAGCACGGCAGGCCGGTCGGGGTTGAGTACGGCGTCGATCCGTCGGTCCTTACTGTTGGCGAAGTCGCATCGTTGCTGGAGGCATTTCCGAACTTGCGCGACGCACTTCCCGAGACGACGGCAGCCCAAGGCACCGGAACTCGGCCCCTCTAAACTCGGCCCCGCTAGTGGAGTAGGGCTTCGGCGAGGCGAGTGAGCTCGGCTGCCGGGTCGGCCGTCAATCCGCCGTGCACGGGGCCGGGCTGAAGAACCGTGCTCCGAGGCGCTGCCAGCCAGCCGAAGCGTTTGCCGAGATCGCCGGTTGCCGCCTCGCCGGCGCTCTCATCGCCGTGACATATCGCTTCGATGTTGTTCAGCGCGGCGCCGAGAGAAGCAATGTCGACGTCCTCATCGAGTGCGGCGACTCGCTCAACCGGTAGGTGGATACGCGCATC
>DATCDK010000290.1:0-5043 GCA_036510735.1 Acidothermaceae bacterium
ACAGCTGCGTCGGTCGCCGTCGTCGGGCTGGGCGTCGTTTTCGCTTGGTGGCTGGCGATCCTCGGACTGATGTTCGTCATCTTGACGGCATTCGGTTTCGTGCTCGAGTACTACCGCGGGATTCACATCCCGTAGCGCACCTGGGAGCGGTGTTCCTCGAGTGTTGAAGTCCTGCGCTCGCTCTAACGCGCGTAGGACTTCAGCGCTCTCCCCGCCGCCCGCCGACGCAGTCTCGTTCGGTGCCCGAGCCATGGCTGCAGTTAGTCCGTGTGACCTTGACCGGATGTGAGTTCGGTCTGCTCAGCCGCGGGCAGTTCGCCGTCCGCGTGGCCGTTGCTTGCATGGCCGTCGCCGTGTCCGTTGGTCAGCGGCTCGACGTCTGGCTCATAGAGGAATGCACCGATGCGACCGCGGACCTTCTCCAGCGGATTGTGCCGCGACTTCGAGCGCACGCCGTGTTCGTCGACGGGCGGCTCGAGTGCGGGCGGCGGTCCTTGCCGGTATTCAAGGCCCATGCGCGCGACAACGTCCTCGGGAAGCGCGGCCTCGACCTCGATGAACTCGCCGTTCGCGAGCATCACGATGCGGCCGGTCTCATACCCGTGTTGCGCGCTGTGTGCGTCGCGATACTGCAGGCCGAGGCAGATGCGCCGGGTCGCCATGAACGCGAGCGGCGGCAGGATGAAGAAGGCAGCCCGGAACGTCCATGTGGTCGCGTAGAGGCTGATGTCGTACTTCTCTGACAGCACGTCGTTGCCGCCTGCCAGCAAGAACACGCCGAGTTCGGTGAGCACGGCGACACCGAGCGCGGTCCGGCCGGGCCGGTTGCGGGGCCGGTCGCAGATGTTGTGTATCGCATAGTCGCGGGTGACCCATGCTTCGAGGAAGGGATAGACCGCCATCGCGGTGAACAAAATCCCAGGGATCACGACGGCGGGAATCAACACGTTCCAGCTGATCGTGTGACCATCGACGTGCGTCTCGAGGTTGGGCATCATGCGCAGCGTGCCCTCGAGCCAACCGATATAGAAGTCCGGCTGTGAGCCAGCGCCGACCTGCGCCGGGTTGTACGGCCCGTACAGCCACACCGGGTTGATCTGCACCAGGGCGGACAAACCGGCGGTGACGGCGAACGTCGCGAAGAAGAAGCCACCGGTCTTCGCCATGAAAGCGGGGTAGAACGGCGCGCCGACCACGTTGTCGTTCGTGCGGTGCTCGCCCGGCCACTGGGTGTGCTTTTGGTGCCACATGATGATCATGTGCGCGGTGATCAGCGACAGCAGAATGCCTGGCACCAGCAGGATATGAATCGTGAAAAGCCGTGGGATGAAGTCGGGTCCGGGGAACTGCCCACCGAACACAAAGGACCCGAGGTACGTGCCGACAATGGGGATCGATTCGACGATGCCGTAGGCAATCCGCAGGCCGGTGCCCGACAACAGGTCGTCGGGCAATGAGTACCCAGCGAATCCCTCGAGCAGGCCGAGTGTGACGAGCCCGACGCCGATGAGCCAGTTCGTCTCGCGCGGCTTACGGAACGCGCCCGTGAAGAAGATGCGGCAGCAGTGCGCCACGATCGCGGCCATGAAGAGCAGGGCCGCCCAGTGGTGGATCTGCCGGATCAGCAACCCACCACGAACGTCGAAAGAGATGCGCAGCGTGCTCTCGAATGCCTCGGTCATCGGAAGGCCGCGCAACGGCACGTAGTTGCCGGTCGTCGGGTAGATCACCGTGTTCGTGCCCGGCCGGAAGAAGAACGTCAGGAACGTGCCTGATAGCAGCAAGATGACGAACGAGTACAGCGCGATCTCGCCGAGCATGAACGACCAGTGGTCGGGAAAGACCTTGTTCAGGTTGCGCTTGAGAAAGCCTGCGGTGCCGAACCGTTCGTCGACCTCGCCGAGCCCTTTCTTCAGGATCTTCGGCGCGGGCTTCGGACCAGTGGGTGTCGCTGCCGGCTTCCGGGCACCACCCGGCTTCATCGTCGTCATGAGCGTTCGAAGAAGCTCGGGCCGACGGGCTGGTCGAACGGCGCTGTCGCGATAAACTCGCCATCGGCGTTTACCGTGATCGGCAGTTGTGGCAACGCACGTGCGGCAGGACCGAACACCACCTTGCATGCCTTGGGCACGTCGAACGTCGACTGGTGACACGGGCACAGCAACTTGTGGCTCTGCTTTTGGTACAACCCGATCGGGCAGCCAACGTGCGTGCAGATCTTCGAGTATGCGACGTGGTCTTGGTAGGCCCAGTTCTCGCGGCCAGGAGCCGGCTTGTTGATGCCGGGCTCAAGCCTGATCAAAAGCACCGGGGTCTTCGCGTAGTCCTCTTCCGACATCTGCTCAACCGGCACCGGCACGACAGTCGTGAACGACCCGATCTCGAGATCTCCGAGCTTCACCGGGTCGCCGGTCTCGGCGTTGAGAAGCGGTGAGTTCGCCTTCCATAGCGTGGTGTCGAGGGTCTTACGCGGGAGCGGCCCGAGGTCGCGCAGCAACAGCACACCAGGCAACGCGAACAGGCCGAGCGCGAGACCCAGTGAGCGCTTGATCAGCGAACGACGCGCGATGCCGGTCTCTTCGACGCCGACCACGATGATCTGCGACGCGATTTCGAGGTCTGCGTCAGACGCCGCCAGCGTGTGGCGCTCCTGAACAACTTCGTGCGCTGGCATGATCCAGCGCACCCACGCGATGATGCCGGCCGCGAGACCGGCGAGCGAAACGGTGAGCGAGATTCCGAGCCAGAAGTTCGACCATCGAACATCTTTGGTCGTCGAGAGGCTGGGAATCGCGATGTAGGCCGCAATAAAGCCGATGGTGCCGGCGGCCGACACCAAGAACATGAACGCGATCTTGCGCTCTGCCCAGTCGGCCTTCTTCGGGTCGGCATCCTGCGGCCGGACGACGCGTTCGATGATTGGCGGGCGCACCGAGCCCTCATCGTGCAACTCGACCTGATCGCTCATCGTGCCCGCCTGGCTCGTGCGCCGATCCACATTGCCACGCCTGCGAGAACGCCGATCCCGGCCAGCCAGGCGACCAGGCCCTCGGCGATGGCCCCGGACCGACCGAGGTTGAAGCCGCCCGGGTCGGGCTCGGCCTTCATGCCCTGGACGTAGGCGATGATGTCCTGCTTTTGGGCGGTCGTCAGTTGCCGGTCACCGAACACCGGCATCGTGCCAGGACCCGTCAGCATCGCCTCGTAGATCTGCTGGTCAGTGCTGTCCTTCAGCGACGGCGCGCTTCTGCCGTAGGCCAGCGCACCTCCTTCGCCGGTGAAGTTGTGGCAGGAGGAGCAGTTGGTGCGAAACAGCGTGCCGCCGAGCGCCATGTCGGCGTCCGTCGGTGTGTACTGGTCCTTGCTCGGCACCGACGGGCCAGGGGCCAAGGCAGCCACGAATGCAGCGATCTCGGCGGTCTCCGCCGGGGTATACCGCGGCGGCTTGCGGCGAGCTTCCGCCTCCTGCTGCCGCAAAGGCATCCGGCCGGTGCTCACCTGGAAGTCGACGGCGGCTGCTCCGACACCGATGAGCGACGGTGCGTCGGTACCACCCTCGGCCGCTAGTCCGTGGCAGCTCGAGCAGCCCTGGAGATACAGCGCCTTGCCCTGCAGGACTTCCTGGCTGGGGTTACCGGCCTCTGCCACGCCCGGTCGTTCGGTGACGAATCCATACGCGGTCCCGACTCCGAGCAACGCGCCCGCGATCACGGCGTAGCCGGCCAACCGGCGACGTCGGCGACGTGCTCGGGGCTCGCGTGTTGTCGACATCAGCGGATCACCTGATCAGGAAAATCATCGAGAAGAGACCGATCCATACGACGTCAACGAAGTGCCAGTAGTACGACACGACGATGGTGCTGGTGACCTTCTCTGGCGTGAAGCGACCGCGCGACAATCGAGCAAGCAAGAACACGAACGCGACGAGACCGCCAGTCACGTGCATGGCGTGAAAACCCGTTGCCAGAAAGAAAATCGAGCCATAAGCGGACGACGAGATCGTCATGCCACCGTGGCCCGCGAAGTGATCCTTCACGTAGTTGGTGTACTCGAAGATCTGGCCGCCGACGAACACTGCGCCCATGAAGAACGTCAGGATGAACCACTCGCGCAGACCCCATAGCCAGAACTTGAAGAGTGGTCCGGAGCGATGCAACCGGCGCTCTTCAGCGGCGAACACACCTGCCTGGCAGGTGACGCTCGAGAGCACGAGCACGATCGTGATCGCGCCGTCGAATTTGGTATCGAGGATGTCGCCCTTCGGCGGCCATTGCGTACTCACCGAGCGGATCGTGAAGTAGATCGCGAAGAGGGCGGCGAAGAACATCAGCTCTGAGGACAGCCACACGATGGTGCCCACGCTGACCAAGCTCGGCCGCGTCAGTGAACCATGCGCCGGGTTCTTGCCGAGGGTCGTCGCAGTGGCCACGAAGGCCATTATTGCGAGCCCCCTCCACGTTCACACCGCGACCCCCTAACCCGGGCGAGTCGGGGGTCATGAGCATGGCAGGACACGTCGCGGCGATAGCATCGCGACATCCCGCCCGCCCGCAGTTCGCATCCCGCCCGCCGCCCCCAAGGAGCGCCCACCGCGATGAGCAGTGTCGAGTCGCCACCAGCCGTCATGACCGTGCTGGTCTACAGCGATGACGTCACGACCCGCGAGCGTGTGCGGTTGGCAGTGGGCGCTCGCCCGGTGGCAGATCTGCCCAGCATCGACTACATCGAGTGCGCGACCCATCGCGCGGTGATCAAGGCTGTCGACGCAGGCGGCATCGACGTCTTGATCCTCGACGGCGAGGCGGTGCCGAGCGGCGGCATGGGGATCTGCCGGCAACTGAAGGACGAGATCTACAACTGCCCGCCGATTCTGGTCATCACCGGTCGTCGGGACGACGCGTGGCTGGCCTCGTGGTCGCGCGCGGACGCCGCGGTGCCGCACCCGATCAACGGCATCACGCTGGCACCCGCAGTGGCCGAGTTGATGCGGCAGCGGCTCGCTCACGCGCCGGTTCGCTGACGCGGTCGCGATGACGACCTCGG
>DATCDK010000291.1:0-9258 GCA_036510735.1 Acidothermaceae bacterium
CGTGACGTTCGTTGCGTTCGTCGGCGGCAGTGAGGGGACTGAGGAGTTCGCGGTCAGCAACGTCAGATAAAGGCTGCCCGCCGACTGCGCGAAGATCAGCGTCTGGGCTTGCGCGGCCGTGACACCGAAGGTGACGACGTCCGATTGCTGGGTCGTGCCGGTGGCTTGGCCGGACGACGGCACCAGGGTGCGGCTGCCGACTGCGATGACCGAAACACGAGGGAGGATCAGTTTCGTGGCGCCGGCCGAGGTGAGAAACACGGCGACCTGCGAACCCGGCGCGATGAACCCGTTGACCCCCGCGGGCCCCGACAGCGAGATGCTCAACGCCACCGTCCCCGCTGTGGGGATTGTCAGCGCGCTCGACGCGTTTTGCTTGCCGAATTTCTGACCGAGAATCTGCTCGCCGGGATAGATCGGCGCCAACGCGACCAGGTTCGCGACCGGGTCGATCGTTGCGAGCGCTCCCTTGGCGACGGCTTCGCGGGCGACCTTTATGAACTGAAGGTCGCCATCGGCTGAGGCCGCAGCTCCCGTCGTCCCGGCCGGAATGATCTTTTTGGCGACCAGAATCTGCTCGGGCGCCTCGCGGGCCTTCACCTTCTGGTTCACGTCGTGGACGTAGATCAGCACCAAGCCGGCCCCGAGGGCGGCGATCAGGACGGCGGCGACGAGCAGGACCGTGCGGCGTCCCATGCGGCGTCACCACTCCCTTCGCATGCAGGTACGACTGACGCGCATACTCGCACCTCTGCGGGCGGCTGGGCAGGCCTGACCACGCAGGACGCGTTGACGTAGTTCCGCAAGCCTACGGGGGCGGCGGGACTTCGGTCATCTTGCGCGCGGTGGGTTCAGCCGTTCGACACGGCGGCGACGACTCTCGCACGCACCAACGGGTCATCCCAGCGGCGGAAGCTCTGGGCGATAGACAGGCCGCTGAGCGAGACCAAACCTGATGCGAGCACGAGGCAGGCGTACAACGACTGCTCGTGGGCGGACAGGGCGAACAGCAGGCCGATGAGGGTCGTGACGGTCGCGAGCCGTACCGAATACACGGCCATGGCCGCTGGCGGTGCCGGGGTATCGCGGTGTCCCCGCAGGTCCGCCCGGTGCGGGGTGCGGATCGAGAGCCGCAGGCAGGTGGCCAGGACGACCCCGGTGCAGGACGCCAGGCAGCAGGCCATGGCTACGAGGTCGGCGGCCGTTATCGGTCCGGCGGCGCGCACGCTGCCGGCGATGGCCGCGACGAGACAACTACCGCCGATGGTCTCTCCAAGAACGATCGTCTTCGCGGTCACCGCTAGCCGCGGCGGGTGCGGGAGCGTCGCCAGCCAGGTCGCACCCCCGGCGTCGAGGCAGAACATGTTGACGCCGTAGAGGAGTCCGGCGCCGGCGGCGACGAGCGCGGGAAGGAGCACTAGTGAGTCCCACCGCAGCGCCGCAGTAGCCGCGACCACGCCTGGCAGGACCGCAAGCACGAGCAAGCCGCGGCGCAATGGTGCGGCCCGCCACACGTTGGCGCGGTCGACGCGGACGAGAGTGGCGAGCGGGCTGGGCGGCATCGGTCGGCGGCGCTCGACGCGCGACTCCCGGAACCTCGTACGGTCGCCGGGACGCCGAAGTGCCCACGCACAAATCCGCGGTCCGCACCAAAGACAGCCCAACAAGATGACCGCTAGCGCCACCGTTCCCGACGCCCAGGCGGCGTAACGGTGCGCGCCACCCGCGAGGACGGCGGACACGGCCGGTTTCGTCGGTGCGTTGTCGAGGACCCGGTAACCCAGGTGTGCCTGCAGCACGATGAGCGTGATCACCACGATGACCGCCGTCAGTGCCCACACAGCGCGGCGGCCGAGAAGGCTCTGGCGGGCGCCAATCAAGAGCCACGCGACCATCTGACCGGCGACCGTGACCATGGCGACGTAGACCAACGTCGTGACCAGCGCAAGTCCGAGGCCGGGACGGGCACCTGTCACGAAGGACGTCATGCCGAAGAGCAGGACGAACTGGCTCATCCATGCCAGGTTCAGCGGCGCGACGAGCAGCGACTCGAAGAAGTGCGTCGCCGGGCGGATCGGGTAGGCGACCAGTTGTTCGGGTGGAAACAGTTCGTTACCGCCACCGGCCGCGAGCGGAGCGACGAGCGAGAGCACGGCGAACCCGAGGAATGCCGTCGGTCCAAGGACCGTGACGTCGAAGGATCGGGAGCGTGGCGCGAGCTGACCCGCGATGACGGCGGCGGTCAACAGGCCGGGTATGCACGCGGCCAGCACGAGCAGCCCGACGCGGACGCGTTCGGCTCTGACCATCTGCCAGCGCAACCGAACGAGCGCGGGTAGTTGTGCTCCTGTCATGAAAGCAGCGCCGTCATGACAGCAGTGTGCGGTAGCGCAGTTCGCCGGCCTCACCGCGCAGTTCGGCCGATGGGCCTGCTGCGACGATCTGCCCTGCGCGCAGCACGACAACCTCGTCGCACGCGGCTGCCGCGAGCTCAAGCAGGTGCGTCGATACAACCACTGCCGAACCGTTGTTCCGTGCCTCTGAAATCACTTGCATGGTCGCGTCGACGCCGAGCGGATCGACGCCGTCGAATGGCTCGTCGAGGAGCAACACTGACGGCGCATGCAACACAGCTAGCACGACCGAAAGCCGGCGTCCCATGCCATGCGAGAACCCCGCCGTGACCCGATCGGCCGCCCCGACGAGGTCGAACAGATCGAGCAGTTCGCTCGCGCGGTCCTTCCATTCAGGTCCTAGCCCGCGCAGCTTGGCCGCAAGTGCGAGGTGCTCCCACGGTGTCGCGCGGGGAATCAGCCCGCCGACGTCCGGGCAGTAGCCGACGTGCGCCTTGGCCGTCGCGGGGTCACGCGCCACATCAACACCGGCGACCATGACCTGACCGCTGGTCGCAGGGAGGACGCCGGCCAGCACCCGCAATGTCGTCGACTTGCCAGCGCCATTGCGGCCCACGAGGGCGACGGCCGACGCGGGTTGCACAGTCAGGTCGAGGGAGCGGACCGCGACGACCGGGCCGAACGCGACGCGCAAGCCGATCGTTTCGACGTGGGCCGGCGTGTGGGCGGGCGTGTGGGCGACCACTGCTCACCTCCGGCACCAGAAGCAACTGCGCGATCTCGCTTGTCTGCTCGACCGTCTGTGCATCCCACTGAAGGGCATCCCACTGAAGGGCGTCCCCCTGAAGGCCCCCACCTCTCCTATGTCAGGGTGCCATCTGGGCGCTTGGTCCGGTGGGCGAATACAAACCTTCGATGTCGTCGGCAAATTCTGTCATGACCACACTCCGCCGCAGCTTGAGTGTCGGGGTGAGCTGCCCCCCGGCTTCGGTGAAGTCGCGATCAAGGATCCGGAAGCGCCGGATCGACTCCGCACGCGACACCACCCGGTTGGCGTCCTCGACGGCCGCCGCGATCTCGGCCAGCAGTTCGGGGTCTTCGCGCAGGTCGGCAAGGCTCAGCGACGGATCCTTGCCGACCTTTGTCTTCCAGGTGGCGAGTGCCTCCTCATCGATCGTGATCAAGGCGGCGATGTAGGGCCGCCGGTCGCCGAGCACCATTGCCTGTGCAATCAAGGGGTGGCTGCGCAGCCGGTCCTCGAGCTGGGCGGGCGAGACGTTCTTACCGCCTGCCGTGACCAGGATTTCCTTCTTGCGTCCGGTGATGGTGATGAAGCCGTCGTTGTCGATGGCACCGAGATCGCCGGTGTGCAGGAAACCGTCGGCGTCGAGGGCTGCCGCCGTCGCATCGGGATCGGCCCAATAACGGTCGAAGACATGCTGCCCGCGCACCAGCAACTCGCCGTCGTCGGCGACTCGCACCGTCGTGCCCGCGAGTGGTGGACCAACGGTGCCGATCTTGACCGCATCAGGGCGATTGACGGCTGCCGCCGCGGTTGTCTCGGTGAGCCCCCAGCCTTCGAGCACCGGGATTCCGGCACCCCTAAAGAAGTGGCCGAGCCGGACGCCGAGTGGCGCGCCGCCGGAAATCACCCACTGCACGTCGCCGCCGAGGGCCGCGCGCAGCTTGCGAAACACGAGGACGTCGAGCGCGGCACGCTTCAGCCGCAGGGTCACTGGCACCTTGCCGCGCTCCATCGCCTCGCTGGCGTGGATCGCCGTGGCGGACGCAAGCGCGAAGATCTTGCCCTTGTTCGCGTCTACCGCCTTTTGTTGCGCGCCCGCATAGAGCTTTTCGAACACAAAGGGGACGGCGAGCAGCAGCGTCGGCTTGAACGCGGCGAGGTCTTCTTGCAACGAACGCGTGTTGGGGCAGTGGCCGACAGGTACGGCCGCCTGCACGAGGGCGACCTGGATGTCGCGCGCGAAGACGTGTGCGAGGGGCAGGAAGAGCAGCGCACTGGTATCGCTGGTAAACAGCGCGGGCAAACTGCCGACGGCGCTGGTTGCGCCGAACAAAAGGTTGCGATGGGTGAGGGCGCAGCCCTTCGGTCGGCCAGTGGTGCCAGACGTGTAGATGATCGATGCAAGTGAGGCCGCGTTGACGGACTCCCTCGCGGCCGCGAGCGTGGCCGGCTTGGCTGCGCCGCCCTCGCGCGCTAGCTCATCGAGGTCGCGGTTTTCGATCACCCAGATCTTGCGCAGGTCGGGGATCTGGTCACGGATCTCGGCGACCGTCGATGCGTGCTTGTCGGTCTCGACCACGACACCGACGGCCTGCGAATCGCCGAGGATCCAACAGATCTGGTCGGGGGCCGAGGTCTCATAGATCGGAACGGTCACCAGGCCGGCATGCCACAGCGCGTAGTCGGTCAGGGTCCACTCGTAGCGCGTTCTCGACAGCAAGCCGACCCGCTGGCCGGGCGTGAATCCGGCAGCAAGGAACCCCGCGGCGAGGGACTCGACCTGCGCGAAGAACTCCGCCGCGCTGACCGGCGTCCACGCAGTGCTTGTTGCCGTTCCTGGTTCGACCGCCTCGGGACGGCGGCGGAACATCACGGCGTCCGGCCGCGTATTCGCATGCGCCACGACGACGTCGGTCAAGGTCGCATCGTCGGCGATCGTCACCACCGCCGGCGAGGTGAACTCGCGCAACCGTTCCCTCCAGACAGCCGAGTTCTCGCGCCGAGGCGCTCGACGGCTCCGCGACGGAACGTATCTGATTAGGCCATTTGCTCACGCGAAGGGTCAAGGCGCCCGCCCGGACTGCCGACGACAACGTCGTGAGCGACCAGGCCGATATTCGCTGCCCGCACTGCGGCGCGCTGCTGCGCTCCGGCGCGCAGTGGTGCACCTTGTGCTACGCCGACCTTCGGCCCAAACCAGAGCCGGAACCCGTCGCGGTCAGCACTCGTGAGCCCAGCTACGCAGCCGGTGCGAGTCCGGTCGACCCACCGCTGTCTCCGCTCGAGGCAGCGGCGCAGGCCCTTCTGCGGCCGGCCGAGACCGACGCAGAGGCCGACTCCTCGGCTCCGCCGGTCGGGTGGCCGTGTACCGGGTGCGGGGAAATCGTCTCGTTCGACGAGGACGCCTGCCCGGCTTGCGGAACCCGATTTCTGGACGGCGCGCGGGGCGAGCCTGACCTACTCGATCGCATCGGGCCTGGGGGTCTGCCCGTCAGTACGCAGACCCTGATCATCGCCGGCGGAGCGGTAGCGATCATCGCGATCGTCACCGCCGCTCTGTACATCATCGGCATGCTTGTCTGACCGCCGCCCTGCTGCTCGACCAGTAGGGTGTGCGCGGTGACTGAACTAAGCCGGTCGAGCATCGTCATCAACGCCGACCCGGCAGCCGTGATGAAGGTCATCGCAGACTTCCCGTCGTACCCGCAGTGGATCACGTTCATTCAGGCAGTCGAGGTCCTCGACTCTGACGAGACAGGACGCGCGACCGTGGTCCGCTTTGTGCTCGACGCCGGAGTCGTCGTCGACGACTACGCGCTGGCATACACATGGGCGGACGACGAGGTGAGCTGGCGGTTGGTCCGTGCGACGTCGATCAAGGCCATGGATGGCAGCTACCGGCTCAGGCCTGCAGAGGGCGGCACGGAGGTCGACTACGCGCTGTCGATCGACATCGACATGCCACTTCTCGGGGTTTTCAAGCGCAAGGCCGAGCAGGTCTTGATCGACACCGCGTTGCGGGCTTTGAAGGTCCGCGTGGAAGCATGACGCCATGGGCCTGACGATTGGCGTCGACGTCGGCGGCACCAAAGTGCTGGCGGGCGTGGTCGACGAAAACGGTCAGATCCTCGAGCAGGATCGGCAAAGCACGCCGAAGACCGACGGTGAGGCTATTGCCGAAGTCATCGCTGGCCTCGTCGCCTCACTGCGCAGCCGCCACGAGGTCGACGCGGTCGGCATCGGCGCCGCGGGCTGGATCGATCTCGACCGCGCGAACGTCATGTTCGCGCCGAACCTCGTGTGGCGCAACGAGCCCCTGAAGTTGCGCGTCTCGAAGCTGATCGACCTGCCGATCGTCGTCGAGAACGATGCGAACTGTCACGCGTGGGCCGAGCACAGATTCGGCGCCGCCCGCGGACGCGACACCGTGGTGGCAGTCATTCTCGGCACCGGCATCGGTGGCGGCATCGTGCTCGAGGGCCACCTGTACCGCGGCGGGTTCGGCATCGCAGGCGAGCCCGGCCACATCCGCGTGGTCCCCGACGGACGCCAGTGCGGGTGCGGAAATCGCGGCTGCTGGGAGCAGTACGCCAGCGGAAACGCACTGGTCAGGGCCGCTCGAGAGACCGCCCGCTCGGCGCCGTCCAGCATGCCGTTCTTGATGAAGGCCGTCGTCGGGCAGATCGACGCGATCACCGGACCTTTGGTGACCCAGGCGGCCAGCGCCGGCGATCTGGGGGCGCGAGAGTGTTTTGACACCATCGGCCGATGGGTCGGACAAGGGCTCGCCGACCTCGCCACGATCCTTGACCCGGTGTGCTTCGTCGTCGGCGGCGGTCCCGCAGATGCCGGCGCCCTGCTCATCGATCCGACTCGTGAGGCCTTCGACGCGGCGCTGAGCGGCGGCGCGTACCGCCCGCACGCGCAGATCCTGGCCGCCGCGCTCGGGAGCTCGGCTGGCCTTGTGGGCGCCGCGGATCTCGCGCGCATCCGCTGAAGCCCTCCCGTCGCTAGCCTTAACCGTTATGCGGCGACTGGTTGGGCGGCGATGGTCTTCCTGCGCGCACGCCCGGGTTCAACGCCGCGATTCCGGCGCTGCGGCCGTCGAGTTCGCCTTGGTGCTACCGATCCTTCTTTTGATCGTGTTCGGAATCATCGATTACGGACTGTATTTCGGTAACTCGCTTGATACCCGGTCCGGCGTCGCGACCGTGACCAGGCAAGCCGTCGTCAACAACTTCGACACGACGTGCCCGGTGCCGGTGGGGTTCGCGCTGGGCTCGGATTCGGGCTACCTCGCCTGCATGGTCGAGGCGAGGACCGACCCGTTGGGCGGCACAACCTTTGTCAAGGTGATCCTGCCGACGGACCCGGCGTCCAACAAAACGGGCTGGTACGAGGGGGAGTCGGTCGTCGTCTGCGAGGCGACCGTGGCCGTTGGTGTTACGGGGTACGTCCCATTGCCCACCAACGGCGTGATCCGCGTCAGGTTGGTGTCCCAGATCGAGCAACATCCGATGGACGCAACGCAGCCTGATGTAGGCGGCTCAGACGCCACACCACCGGGCGGATGGGATTCGTGGTGTACCGCCGCAAGCTGAACTCCGTCGCCGATGACGGCGGGGCGATTGCGATCATCGTCGCGCTGCTTTCCGTCGTCCTGTTCGGTTTCGCAGCTCTGGTCGTCGATATCGGCCACGCGGACGACGTGCACCTACAGGGTCAGAGCGCGGTCGATGCAGCGTCGCTGGCGGGCGTCCGCGTATTGGCGAACGGGGGGACGTCGGTCGAGGTCGTCGCTGCAGTGAAGGACTACGTCAAAGAGAACATGGGGATCTCGGATGATGGCTGGAAGGATTGCGAGGATCCGGCAGCGCTCAGTCCGCAAATCGACACGGACGTGACAAACGACACATGTATCTCGATCTTGACGTCCCCAACACCTGAGGTCACGTCGTACCAGGTTCGCGTCAAGTTGCCTACGCAGCATGTGCCGGCGACCTTCGGTGGGCTGTTCGGAGTGAGCTCGATCGGCATCTCGCCCGTCGCCCAGGCACTGTCAGGCCAGCCACTGCCGCCCGAGTGCGGGCCGTGTACTCCGGCCATCGACGAGAGCACCGATCAGCCGCAAGCGCAACCGAAGCCGGCCGGGTACCCAGCGCTTCCGGATCCAGCGTTGGTGCCGCCTGCCACCGCACCCGATTCGACGGACCTGTCCGGATGCCCACCGACCCCCGGACGCTTTTCGCCTGACAACTATCCGGACGGTGTGACGATCGCGGCGAACTTCAGTTGCACGCTCAAACCAGGCCTGTACGTCTTTGAGAACACGAACCTCGTTGTGCCGGCTACGGCCAGCATCGGCAGCTTCTTGTCAGACGGACTGGTACCAGGTGAGCCACCAGCCGGAACGGGCGTCACCCTGGTTTTCTACGGCACGTCAACACTCACGGTAGGTGGCCACATAGGCATCCTCGTTCCGGGCGGCGGTGGGCAACGGTCCCCGCTGGTCGCAAGCCTGCCCAGCCTTGCCCCACCGGCCGGCGAGCCGCTGCCAGCCGATACGCCCATCCCGGGTGTGGCGATTGTCTTCGACCAATTCGACACGAGCATGCTGCCGCCAATGCGCACATTCACTCTCGGAGACGGCTTCGACATCACCGGGAGCGTTTACGCACTCGATGGTCAGACAACGTGGGCGACGAACTCGGGCGACTGCATGCCAGCCTTGCCGGTCACCGCGACCTGCGCCGTTCACGACGAGGAGGGCATCTCGTCCGTCATCGCCACGACAGCTACGGCGTTCGCTCCCGATCCCGGCGTCAGCGGGTTGGCCCGGATTCCGACGGTTGCCACCGATCACCCGATGGCCGAACCGCCGCCTTCACCTCCACACTTGGTGAAGTAACTTCCATCCGCCGAATAGAGGCCCGCGTTGCCGACGCAGTTGCGCGTTCTGAGCTACAACGTGCGGTCGTTGCGCGACGACGCGCAAGCGGTGTCGACGGTGATTCGGTCATGCAATCCCGATGTCGTATGCATCCAGGAAGCGCCGCGCTTTCTTCGGTGGCGTTCGAAATGTGCAGCCCTGGCAAGGGAATCCGGCCTCGTTGTAGTTACCGGCGGCCGGCCAGCTGGTGCGATGTTGCTCCTCGCCGC
>DATCDK010000292.1:0-5522 GCA_036510735.1 Acidothermaceae bacterium
GTTAGAGACGGCCCATGAGGCGCTTCGTCTCGGAGCCGAGCGCGCTGACCAGCACCGGCTCGCCGCGCTGCATACGAATCTTGCCGACTTGCTGCACGCCGCAGGCGATGAGGATGCCGCGCTCGAGCACCTCAAGGAAGCAGCTCGGTTGTTCGCAGCAGTTGACACCGGAGGCGAACCCCGGGCCGAGGTCTGGACTCTGGTCGAGTGGTGAGGCCTAAGTCGCGTGGAGTGCAGCTTCAACCGCAGCGGCTACTGTTGGCGCGAGTGCCATTGGGCCACCGAACAACGTGCTGGTCAGCACACTGACTCGTACGGTTTGTAGATAGCTCGTTGTCGATGACGGCAGGGTCGTCGGCGCGGACAGAAGCAGCGGGCCGTCGACGTGCGCCAGGAACGCTCCGCCGCTGAGCGCATCGGCGAATGTCACGCCACTCGCTACTCCGAGCTTGCTCGGCGCGGAGAACAGTCCGGCGACGGCGACCGCGGTTGCGTAGCGGTCAGCTCCCGCCAGTGGAATCGCTGATGGATCGGCTGCAACCGCCGGCCCGCCGACTGCGTAAACGAGGCCCGGGTGGCCGGTCAGATAGGCCCGCACCGACGGCGGTAGCACTGAGCCGTCGGTGAGCAATACGACGCCATCGACATGTGCCGCGGCTGGTCCGGCTGCCAGCGCGTCGGGGAAGTTGGTCCCGGTTGCCAGCAAGACGGTGCCGGGATTGCCAAGTGCAGCGGCGACCGCAAGTGCAGTACCGAAGCGATCGGCACCGGCGAGGCGTTGAACGACGTAGCCGAGGCTCGTGAGTGTGGTCACGACGCTCGTCGGGACAGCGGCGGTGCCACCCAGCACATAGACGGTGCCACCGGCAGGCAAGACGCGAACAATCTCGGCCTGCGTTGAGGTGGTGAGCGTGGCGCCGTTAGCGAACAGCAACGGTGCGTTCTTCGCCGCTGCGAGCCGGATACCGACGAGTGCGTCGGCGTAGTCGTCGGATCGGGTGAGCACAACAGCGTCCGCACTGCCCGTTGTCGGGAACTCCACAAGTGACGTTGCGGCTGCGGTCCCGAAGCGATCGGTGCCGAAGACCTGGACCGGCGCACTTGGGGAAGCAGCGGCTGTGCCACCACCCGCAGACGGCGTGACCGTATTGGACGCGGCGAGCGACGTCGTCCCTGTACCGAGCTGGTTGATCGCCGCGACTGTGAATGTGTAGCCGGTGCCGTTCACGAGCCCGGTCACCGTGAAACTGGTGACGTTGCCGACCGTGATCGGTGTACCGCTCGACGGCGTGATGACGTAGCCGATGATCACCGAGCCGCCGTTGTCTGCCGGCGCAGTCCAGGTCAGGATCGCGGTGGTATTGCCCGCGCTCGCCACGAGCACGGTTGGCGCACCTGGGGCAGTCGCGTTCGGTGTCACCGGGTTGGACGGCGCCGAGTTGCCGCCGGTACCGATGGTGTTGATCGCCGCGACGGTGAACGTGTAGCTAGTGCCGTCGGTCAGGCCTGTCAACGTGTAGGTCGTGACGTTGCCGACTGTGACCAGAGTGCCACTTGACGGCGTGATGATGTAGCCGATCACCGCGGCGCCGCCGTTGTCGGTTGCCGGCGTCCACGAGAGCGTCGCTGTCGTATTCGCCGCGGTTGCGACACCGACGGTCGGCGCCGCGGGCGCTGAGAGGGTGGGCGTCACTGAGTTGGAGGGCGCCGACCGTGTCCCGGTACCGGCGGTTGTTATCGCGGCGACCTGGAACGTATACGGCGCGCCGTTGGTTAGTGCCACCATCGTGTAGGTGAGCACGTTGCCGACTGTGACGGGTGTACCGGTCGAGGGCGTGATGACGTATCCGGTTACCGGATTGCCGCCATTGTCGGTTGGCGCCGTCCACACGACGGTCGCAGCAAGGTTTCGTGGAGTAGCGACACCGATCGTCGGTGCGCCAGGAACGGTCGCAGGGGTCACCGACGCGGATGCCGCGCTGAGCGGGCCGGTCCCACCCGTATTGACTGCCTCGATCTCGAATGTGTACGCCGTCCCGTTGGTCAGGCCAGTCACGGTGGCCGACGTCGCCGTCGAGACTCCGTCAGTGAACATCGCGTACGAGCCGGCCGAGGCGTACCACACGTTGTAGTCGCTGATCGCCGTGGCACCGGCACTGCCCGCCGTCCACGTCAAGGCAACTTGCCCGTTGCCCGCGACACCGGTGACGGTCGAGACCGCGCCGGGAACACGCGACGGTACAACCGCGACACGGGCCGACCGCACACTCAAGCCGGCAGTGTTCTGCGACTGCAGCGAGACATAGTAGGTCGTGCCGCTCGTGAGACCGCTCAGCGTGCAACTCAGCGTTGCTGTGGTGCAGGTGGTGACCTGCGCGCCAGCTGTCGGAGCATTGAAGGCGGTTGCGGTATAGGTCGTGATCGGAGAGCCGTTGTTGTTCGGTGCCAGCCAGTTGACGACAAAGCCACCACCGACGCCGTTGGCGACTGTCGACACGTCAGGTGCGGCGGGAAACCCGAAAGGCGTCGCGGTCAAGATCGACGATGCCACTCCGGCGCCGGCGTCGCTGATGGCGCGAAGAGCGACGTCATAGCTGGTGCCGTTCGTCACGCCCGAGATCGTGATGGGTGTGGTAGTCAACGACGTAGGCAGCCACGACCCGCCGTTGAGCTGGTACTGGTAGGCGGTGATCGGTGAACTCCCTACGGTGCCCGGTGTGAAGGCGAGCGACAGGAACGAATCTCCCGGGTTGAGCGAGTTCAACGTCGGCGCTCCCGACCGGGCGAGCGGTGTCACCGCGACGACAGGCGTCGAGGCAATGCTGGTGCCAGCCGTGGTCTGGGCGATGACGGAGATGTAGTACGAGACGCCGTTCGTCAAACCCGTGATGGTGCACGACGTCGAGGCGGTCGTGCACGTGAACACTGGGAACTGCGAGCTAGGCGTGGCGAATGCGCCAGCGACGTAGCTGGTGATTGCTGAGCCGCCGTTGTTTGCCGGAGGAGTCCACGAGACGTCGGCACTCGCGGTATCGGAGACGGCCAGGACGGACGTCGGTGCGTCGGGCACCGTGAGCGGGGTTGCGGTCGCCGGTATCGACGCGGTGCCAAGGCCGATGGCGTTGTCGGCCCGAACATTCACGGTATAGGCGGTCCCGTTCGTCAATGAGCCGATCACGAACGGACTCGACAGGGTACCGGCGTCGACCCAGGTTCCGTTGTTGAGTTGGTACTCGATTGCCGAGACCGGTGATCCGCCGTTGTCGGCCACTGTGAACGCCACCTGCAATGCCTGGTTCTGCGCGACGAGGGCGACCGCCGGTGCAACCGGGGTGGTGCTAGGCCCGACACCAGTCGTCGCCGACGGCGCGCTGGCCCCGGCTGCATTGACCGCGCGAACGGCGACCGGATAGCTCGTGCCGTTGGCGATCGCGGTCAGACCATCGGTCGACAGGGTTGTAATGACGAGAGGGCTCGTTGTTGCGGCGGCGGCGAACCACGTCACGCCGCTGTCGGTGCTGTACTCCCAGCTCGTGATGGTCGATCCGCCGTTGCTGGAGTCGTCGACAGCGACGGTCAACGACTGATTGCCACGGGTCACGCTCGGGATGGTCGGCTGCCCAGGAGTCGTCCGAGGAGTCCGTGTGATTGAACCTGACGCTGCGCCGTCGCCGACCACGTTGAGGGCACGCACGGTGACGTCGTACGGAGTGCCGTTCGTCAACCCGGTGATCAGGAAACTGGTGCCCAGCGTGCCGGTATCGACCCAGCCGGATGACCCGAGCTGGTACTGGTAGTTCATGATGGCGGCGCCGCCGTTCGACGCAGGCGTGAACATGACGGCGAGTGACGACGGACCTGCGGTGACGCTTGAAATACTTGGCGCCGAGGGAATTGTCTGCGCGATGCCGGTGGCGACTGCCGATGCAGTACCCGTACCGGCCGCGTTGACGGCTCGCAGTTCCACAAAGTACGTCTGTCCGTTCGTCAACACGGTCGTGCCGTCGATGGACAACGCCGTGATGACGATCGGGCTGGTCGTCGTCCCGGCCAAGAGCCACGTCGCACCGGCGTCCGTCGAATAGTCGTAGCCGATGATGGTCGATCCACCGTCGGACGTCGGGGCGGTGAATGCAGCAGATAGCTGAAGGTCCGAACCGGCGACGGTGTTACCGACGATCACCGGGGCACCCGGCACGGTTGCCGGTGTCGTCGCTTGAGGCGTAGCTGCGGTGCCGCTGCCGACAGCATTGACGGCGCGAACACTCACTTGATAGGTCGTGCCGTTCGTGAGCGAGCTCACGACGATCGGGCTGCTCGACGACGGTGCCGCAGTCCAGGTACCAGAGGTGACGAGCTGGTACTCGTAGCTTGTAATGGTCGAGCCACCGGTCGCGCCCGCGGTGAACGGGATGGAGATGGTGGTGTCGCCCGGGGCGATGGAACCGAGGACAGGTGCTGCGGGGATACCAGGGGTGGTCACGCTCGCACTAACCGAGGCCGCGCCGCCACCACCGGCGGTCACGGCGCGAATCGCGATGACATAGGCGGTGGCATCCGCTAGACCACTGACGGTCAGCGGGCTCGCGGCGGTTCTCCCCGACGTCCATGTACCGCTGTTATTGAGCTCGTACTCGTAGTCGATGATCGCGCCACCGCCGGAATATCCCGGCGTGAACGACACAGTCGCAGAACCGACGCCGGTCGACGTCGACGAGATGCTCGGAGCGCCAGGCAATGCGTCAGGTGTACCGGAAGCCGTTAGTGACGCGACGCCTTCGCCCACGACGCTGTTCGCGCGGATCTGTATCGAATACAACGTGCCGTTGGCCAAGCCAGTGATCTGCAGTGGCGATGTCGTCGTCGATGCCGTAAGCCACGCGCCCGTGCCGTCGAGCTGATACTCGTAGGCGGTCGGCGTGCTACCGGAAGTCGGCGCGGTGAATGCCACCGCGAGTGCGCCGTCTTGCGCGGTCAACGACGTGATCGTCGGACTTGTGGGCACGCCCATCGGGGTGACCGAGCTCGATGGCGCCGACGCGGCGCCCGAGCCCCCCGTGTTGACAGCCATGACCTGGAACACGTACGCCGTGCCGTCAGCGAGACCGGTGACCGTTGTCGACGCTGCCGTCGAGACGCCGTCCTCGAAGGTGGTCCAGTTGGTCGGGCTCGACGCCAATGCGTACTGAACGACGTAGTCGCTGATCGCCGATTCGCCAACGGCGGTCGGGGGAGTCCAGCTCAATGCGATGGTGCTGTCACCAGCGACGCCGCTGACTCCGGTCGGGGCTGACGGAGCACCGGTGGTGTACGAGATCACTACCGAGCCGTCGGCGGAGTCGTCGGGGTAGTACTGGTAGTCAGCGCTCAGTCCGCCGATACCCCCGGTCGAGTTCTGGCCGGGGTATCCGCCGTAGCCGTACCACTCGTTCGAAGTGCCCGATCCGAACTGGACGTCGCCCTGCGCGCCGCCGACGACACCGCCGCCGCCTGCACCGCCGCCGCCGCCGTCACAGCTGCCG
>DATCDK010000293.1:0-18632 GCA_036510735.1 Acidothermaceae bacterium
CCCGACCGGCGTGGGCAAGTCGACCACGCTCGCCGGCATGATCGACCACATCAACAACAACCGCGAAGTGCACATCGTCACGGTCGAGGACCCGATCGAGGTCCTGCACTTCGACAAGCTCGGCATGATCAACCAGCGCGAGGTTCGCGTCGACACAGAAGACTTCTCCACCGCGCTGCGGGCCGCCATGCGGCAGGACCCGGACGTGATCCTCGTCGGTGAGATGCGTGACCAGGAAACGGTCAAGGCGGCGCTGGCGGCGTCAGAGACCGGGCACTTCGTCATGTCGACCCTGCACACCACCGACGCGCAGGAGACCGTGAACCGCATCATCGACTTTTTCCCGCCGCACGAGCAAAAGCAGGTTCGGCTCTCCCTCGCGAGTGCACTGCGCGGCATCGTGTGCCAGCGACTAGTGCCTCGGGCGGACGGCGAGGGGCGCTGCGTGACGATGGAGATCTGCATCAACACCGGCCGCATCGCAGAAGCGATTGCTGACCCCGACAAGACCTCGCTGATGAACGACCTCATCGCCGAGGGCGCGTACTACGGCATGCAGACCTTCGACCAGCACCTCGTCGCGTTGATCCGCGACGGTGCGGTCACCCTCGAAGCCGCGATGAGTGCATCGACGAACCCGCACGACCTGACTGTTGAGCTACGTCGTCTCGGCCTCGTCGCTTAGTGGTTCAGCTCGTCGGAGCACCCGGTTTCTGCAACTTCGCATCCCGTGTGGTTGCGATCTGACGCAATTAGCGCGAATTCGCGACCACACGGGATGCGAAGTTGCGATCTCGCCGTCGCTTCGCAGCCCGGGGTGTCGTGAACCGGCTGCAAACAGGTACACCCAGGGGTGCGGAGCTGTTTGGTTCTAGGGCTTAGCTGGTCGGCCGCTGCAGGTGGGCGACGAACTTGTAGCGGTCTCCGCGGTACAGCGACCGCACGTATTCGATCGGTTGACCCGCGGAGTCGCGACTGTGGCGGCTCAGTAGGAGCAGCGGCAACCCGACGTCGGTGCCAAGAAGGTGGGCCTCGCGCGGCGGGGCAGGAACTGTCTCAATCGTCTCTTCGGCCTCGAGCAACTCGATGCCGTACTCCTGTGCCAGTACGGCGTACAGCGACGTGGATTTGGCGAGTAGCCGGCGAAGGCCCGGATACCGCTGACCCGCGAGGTGGGTGGTCTCGATGGCCATGGGCTCGCCGTTCGCGAGTCGCAGCCGTTCGATGCGAAGGACGCGAGCGCTCCGCTTGATCGCGAGCCGCTCGGCAAGAATCTCGTCGGCGAGCACATACCCGATCTCCAGCAGCGTCGACGTCGGTTCGAGGCCCTGTGCCCGCATATCCTCGGTGTAGCTCGTCAGACGCAGTGCCTGCGCAACCTTCGGCTTCGCGACGAAGGTGCCCTTACCTTGGATCCGCTCGAGTCGCCCTTCGACCACAAGTTCCTGCAGGGCCTGGCGAACAGTCGTCCGCGACGTACCGAAGTCGACGCTCAAGGTCCGCTCCGGGGGGACCGGGCTCCCCGGCGGCAGCGTCCGCGTCATGTCGAGCAGATGCTGTTTGAGCAGGTAGTACTTCGGCACCCGCGGCTCGCCGTTCGGTGATTCGTCGAGGGTTTGCGGTCTTGCCGGCACGTTCGCCTCAACCTCGCAGTGGTAGACCGGTCCGGGCGGGATCCGGGGGAAGTGCCGACCGGCTAGCGCGCACGCCGATTCCGGGATGAGAGTACGAGACTATGGGCAGCGCACCAAGCAGGTGCTGCCTCGCGTCTCGCTCACCACACCATAGCCAATCGTTCGGCTAGAGGTCTAGACCACGTGTCCGTCGGCATTTCTCGCGGCACGCTCAAATGGTCTGCTTGATTACGGTTGCGAAACGACCGGCCCCGCCGCGGTGCGAACCCCTTGACAGTGCAAGTGGTCTATGCCAACTTACGGAATGGTCTACACCAATCGACTACCGCGAAAGCGCTGGTCAACCGTGATTTCGAGGAGGATGCACGTGAAGGCTCGCTATCTGACCGCGGCAACACTATCCGCGGTGATCGCTGTTGCCGGGTGCAGCAGCTCGAAGTCGACAGGGAGCAGCACCACGCCTACTGCTTCCGCTCCCGCCGCGGCGGCCAGCACGTCTGCCCCGGCCACCGCTTCCACCCCCGCCGCTGCAGCTAGCTCTTCCGCGCCGGCCGCCGCAGGCGCGAGCGGAACGCTCACTGTCTGGTTGCAGACCGATGCGCAGACAGGTTGGCCGAAGGAAGTCGCCGCTGCTACGGCCGCTTTCACTGCCAAGAACCCCGGTGTGAAGGTCGATGTCCAGTACCAGACCTGGGCCGACCACCTGACCAAGCTCGACGCCGCGCTGGCGGCTTCACCGCCCGACGTGGTTGAGCTCGGCAACACCGAGACGACCAAGTACATGGCCGATGGTGCGCTGGCTGACATCACCGCCGACAAGGCCAAGTTCGACAACTCCGCAACCTGGCTCAAGGGCCTCGCCGACTCCGTGACTTACAACGGCAAGTTGTACGGCGTCCCGTACTACGCAGGTGCACGAGGCGTCATCTACAGCACCGCCGCGTTCACGAAGGCGGGCATCACCGCCCCGCCGACCACGCTCGCTGAGTTGCAGGCAGACGGCCTCAAGCTGAAGGCCGTCATCCCGTCGACCCAGTCAGCGTTGTACTGGCCCGGCAAGGAGTGGTACGGCGCCATGTCGTTCGTCTACGGCTACGGCGGCGACATCGCTTCGAACGCGAGTGGCAAGTGGGTTGCCGACCTCGAGCAGCCCAACGCGGTCGCCGGCCTTACCGAGCTGAAGACCCTGTACAGCGCGTTGAGCAAGGCACCGGCGGACATCGACGAGTCGAAGCAGGACTCTGCGATGGCGCAGGGCCAAGCCGCGATGATCTACGGCAACGGCTGGGAAGAGGGATCGGTGAACGACCCGAAGACCGGTAACCCGGCGCTGAAGATCGACGCCTTCCCGATGCCGGGCAAGGACGCCAGTGCACCGCTGCCGACCTTCCTCGGCGGCTCTGACCTGGTTATTCCCGCCGCCAGCAAGAACGTGGCGTGGGCCGAGGAGTGGATCAACGACTTCACCGGCACCACGGGTATGACCGCGTTGGTCAACGACGCAAAGCCCATCCCGAACACGACGTCGCTGATCAGCTTGCTCGGTGACAGCCCGTTCGCGAAGGCAGCTGCTCAGAGCTGGTTCGTCCCGACCGCCCCGAACTGGGCCGACGTGGAAAGCCAGAATGTGCTGCAGAACATGCTGTCGGGCATCCTGTCGGGGAAGCAGTCGATCCCCGATGCGACGAAGGCGGCTGACACCCAGATCAACACGATCCTGAACGGCAGCTAGCTGTAAGAGGCAAACATTCGCGCGGGAGACTGGCTCGCACGCGAACAGCGTAAGAAGAAGTGGGAGCACTCGCATGGCTGCCGTCGGGACAGAGCTACAACCGTCCCGACGGCAGCTAGCGTCTAGACGACGGCTGCCGCTGCGCCAGCGGGCGGCCAAGGTCGGCGGACCTTACCTGCTGATCCTGCCGTCGATCGTGATCATCCTTGCGGTGCTTGCGTATCCCATCTACAAGCTTTTTGAGTTGTCGTTCCAGACCTACCAGCTGCCGCAGCTGATTCACGAGTCGCACCACAAACTCGGCAAGGCACCGGTCTGGGTGGGGTTCGCGAACTTCGCCAAGGTATTCGAGGACCATCAGTTCTGGGATGTTCTGTGGCGCACCATCATGTTCACCGTCGTGAACGTCGGCGCGACCATGATCCTCGGTACGGCGATCGGTGTCTTGCTCACGAAGATGAGCAAGCCGCTGCGGGTCGTGCTCTCGGTCGTCTTGATTCTCGTATGGGCGACACCTCAAGTTGTCGGTATCACCATCTGGAACTGGTTGTTCGATCAGCAGTTTGGCGTCATCAACTACACGCTGACCAAGTTGCACCTCGGCCACTTCGTTGGCCATGACTGGTACACGTCGTCGTGGCAGGGTTTCCTGGTCGTGACCTGTGTCGTCGTGTGGGGTGCGATCCCGTTCGTCGCGATCACCATGCAAGCGGCGCTGACGCAAGTGCCCGACGAGATACTCGAAGCAGCGGCGGTAGATGGCGCCTCTGGGCTGCAGGCGTTCCGCCGCATCACCTACCCGATGCTGCGGCCGATCCTGGTCATCTTGACCAGCCTGTCGGTGATCTGGGACTTCCAGGTCTTCACCCAGGTCTATATCTTGCGCGACAACAGGCCGGAGCCCTGGTACTACCTGATGTCGATCTTCTCGTTCATCGAGTCGTTCAAGGTGCACAACTTCGGCCTCGGTGCCGCGCTGTCATTGATCACCATGCTGATCATGATCAGCGTCTCGGTGTTTTACATCCGACAGATCCTGCGAATCGGGGACGCCAAGTGACGACGTCATCTGTGCGCGCGACCCAGCCCCTGCGGCGGGCACCGCGAAAGTCTGGCGCGGTGGCCGGTCGCCACACCAAGAGCACAGCCAACGCCATCGGCGTCGTCTTGCTGGTCGTGATGGCGTTCCCGATCTACTGGGCGATCGCGACCTCGTTCAAGCGCGGCGTCGACATGACCAAGGTGACGCCCAAGTGGTTTCCGTTTCCTGGCACGTTGCTGCATTACCGCGACGCGTGGCACAAGGCGTTCTTTCTTTCGAGCCTGCGCAACAGCGCGATCATCGTGGGACTCACCGTCGTCATTGCGATCGCGGCTGCGTTCCTTGCCGCAGTCGCGGTCGCGCGCACGAACTTCCGCGGTCGGAAGGCATACATCGTCCTGATCATCGTGATCCAGATGATTCCGCAAACCGCGCTGATCGTGCCGCTCTTCGTCGTCCTCAGCAATTTTCACGAACAGAATCAACTCATCGGCGTGACCTTCACCTACCTCGCGTTCATCCTGCCGTTCGCGGTGTGGACGCTTCGCGGCTTCGTGGCCAACATCCCGAAGGACCTCGAGGACGCCGCGATGATCGACGGGTGTTCGCGGTTCAGCGCGTTCATGCGGGTGACGTTCCCGCTGATCGCGCCTGGGCTTGTGGCCACCGCCATCTTCGCGTTCATCCAGGCGTGGAACGAGTTCACCTTCGCGTACGTGATCATCCAGGACAACAGCAAAGAGACAGCGACGGTCTGGCTGGCCTCGTTCATCACCCAGGAGCAGGTCGACTGGGGTGGGCTGATGGCTGGCGCGACTATGTTGTCGATCCCGATCGTCATCCTGTTCCTCCTGGTCCAGCGACATTTCGCGACCGGGCTCACCGCGGGTGCGGTCAAGGGCTGACGGGAGAACGGGTGCCAGGGCTACCGGTACTTGGGGTCGATGCCGGAGGATCCGCAACGCGCGCTGTCCTGATGCAGGACGGCCAGGTCCTCTCCCGCTATGAAGAACCGCCTCTCAACGTGTTGTTGCAGGCCGACGCCTTCGAGCGGTTGGCGGCCTTGATCACCGCCTCGGGCGCCGCTGTTGCGGGCTTCGGGCTTGCGGGCCTACGCGGTCCCGAGCACGCGGCAGACATGCGCGCACGGTTGGCCGGGGCGACGGGCGTCGACGTTGTCGTTGTCGATGACACGCAGGCCGCGCTGGCCGGCGCCTTCGGGGCCGGCCCTGGCGTCATTGTCATTGCGGGCACCGGGTCGAATGCTCTTGGCCAAAGCGGCGATGGAAGGACTGCCCGCGCCGGCGGTTACGGGTTTCTCGTCGGTGACGAGGGAAGCGCGTATTGGTTCGCCAGTCAGGCGATGCGCGCCGCGTTGCGTTCTCACGACGGCAGTGGGCCTAAGAGCGAGGCATTAGAACTCGCGGTCACAGCCGAGTACGGGCTCGACTTCGATGCGATCGTGCGGCTCATCTACCGCGATCCCGCAGATCGTCAACTCTTGACCCGTCTTGCACGCGCGGTCATGGCCCTCGACGACGACCCCGTCATGACCGCGATCCTCGATGCTGGTTGTGACTACCTCGTTGCCCTCGCGAACGTCCTTCGTAGGCAGTTAGGCAGCGGGCAACGGGACGACAAGCTGCCGGTCGCCATGCACGGCGGGGTCTTCAGTAATCCTTACGTACGTGGCCGATTCGTCTCGGCTACTGGCGCCGAGGCTGCCGCCCGCGCCCCTGAGTTCGGCGCCGTCGACCTGGCGATGCGGCATCATCGACGATCCGATCACGGCACAGCGAGGAGTATCTAATGACCGGTGCCGGTGAACTGATGGCGCGCGAGATTGCCGAGCAGCCAGCGGTCTTCGACCGGATCCTCGAGCACGGGCGCGCAGACATCGGCACAGTGGCGGCGGAGGTTGCGGCTGCTGGAATCAGGTTCGTAGTGCTGGCGGCGCGCGGCACCAGTGATCACGCTGCCCTCTACGCCAAATATCTCTTCGAGATTGTTCTTGGCCTTCCCGCTGGGCTCGCGTCACCGTCGACCATGACGGCCTACGGCGCGCGTCCGGATCTGCGCGACGTCCTGTTCGTCGCCGTCAGCCAGTCAGGGGGATCGCCCGACCTCGTCGAGTCGCTGACGACGGCCGGTCAATGTGGAGCCCTGACGCTCGCCGTGACGAACGCGCCGGCCTCCGCTCTGGCCACCGTGGCACGGTTGCACATCGATGTGCTCGCTGGTCCGGAGAAAGCAGTCGCTGCAACGAAGAGCTACACCGCGGAGTTGCTGTCGCTGTACTTGCTCGTCGACGCCCTGCGTGGCGGCGACGGCTCGCAAGCCCGCAGCATCGTCGAGGCGGCGCGGGTGCTCGTGAATAACACCGAGCAGGTCGCCGCTGTCGCGCGACGATTCGTTGGCGTTGAGCGGTTGGTGGTGACGGGTCGCGGCTACTCGTACCCGACCGCGCGCGAGGCGGCCCTAAAGCTCATGGAGACGAGTTACATGTCCGCGCAGGCCTTCTCCGGCGCCGACTTGTTGCACGGTCCTATGGCGATGCTGCAGCGCGACAGCGCCGTCATTGCGATCGCGGCCGACGGCGTCGGCGGGACGGCGATGCAACCCGTACTCGATCGGCTTGCCGAACTCGAGACATCCCTGGCGATCGTCGGTTCGGGGTTGCGTGATTCGTCATCGCAGCAGGCGGCGCTGCGACTGCCCGTCGGGTTGCCCGAGGAGCTGTCGCCGCTCGCCGAGATCATTCCGCTCCAGATGCTCGCGCGTGAGCTTGCGGTCGTGCGTGGCTTCGATCCCGACGCCCCGCGCGGGCTGCTCAAGGTCACCAAAACCTGGTAGCCATCGCAGCGACCGGGCAGTTACCCCAGCGATTCGGTGGCGACCACGGCAGCCGCGCGGGCGGTAGCCGCGTCGTACACCTGTACTCCGTCGACCCAGGTACGCGCCGGCTGCAAATCGTCGTCCCACCACACGAAGTCGGCGTGCGCACCCGGCGCCAGCCGACCGAGGTCAGGTCGCTGCACTGCATCTGCAGGCACCGTGGTCGCGGCCGACAGCACCTCGGCGATGTCGCGACCGAAGCCGACCAGGTTGCGGACAGCCTGGTCGAGAAACGTCGCTGCGCCCGCAACGGTCCCGTCGAGATTGCGAGCTAGTGGCACCCCGGTCGAGATGGCAATTTGCTGGCCTCCGAGCTCGTAGGTACCCGGCGGCATGCCCGCGGGGGCGACCGCGTCGGTGACGAGTGCGACCCTGCCCGGCGCAGCGTTCAGCGTGATGGCGCAGGCTTCGGGGGAGACGTGCTCGAAGTCGGCGATGAGGCCGATGGTCATGGCTCGCTCATACAGCGCTTGCCCTGACACGCCGGGTTCGCGGTGGTCGAAGCCTCGCTGTGCATTGAAGATGTGCGTCACCATGCGGGCACCTGCGAGTACCGCCTCGTGTACTTGCGCCCCCGTCGCGTCAGAGTGCCCGACTGACACCACGATGCCCGCCGCGACAAGCCTGCGGATCGCCTCAAGCGCCCCTGGCAACTCGGGAGCAAGCGTCAGCATGGTGATCTGTGCGGTCGCCATGGGATCGGCCAGCAAAGCGTCGAGGTTGGCCGCATCGGGTTCAACCATGAACCGCACGTCGTGCACACCGCGTCGCCGATGCGACAGGAAGGGGCCCTCGACGTGGACGCCGAGTGCGTGCGCTCCGCCCGCTTCGTCAAGACGACGCCGCACTGATGCAAAACGAAGCAGCCCGGCGACCAGGGCAGGGATCGGATTGGTGATGTAGGTCGGCTGGAATGCAGTCACACCGACGCTTGGCAAGGCTCGCGCGACCATGTCCCATTCGTCGTCGGTCGCGCGAACGAAGTCGACGCCGAGACACCCATTGATCTGCAGGTCGATGAGGCCGGGGGAGAGCAATCCGCTGTCGAGCGCGACGTGGTCGATGGACGCCGGCGGCCGACCTTCGATGACATCGACGATCCGGGTGCCGTCGACGACGATGGCCCCTGGGCCGATCAGGGCCCCCTCGACCAGCAGTCGCGGGGCGGAGATGATGGCCACCCGGATCCTTTCGGTGCGGAGAACCCGCGGTGGCGAGTCTGGCGTACTCGATTGCTTCGATTCTGGACTAGACCAATCCGAGTGTCTAGCATTGCCACGGAATTGGTCCAGACCAATGTTCTCGCCTATGTTTCTCAAAGGAGGTGCCGCGAGCGTGCTGCCTGTCGAGGGTGACCCTGCAATGTTCGATGCTCTGAGCACCGAAGCGACTCGGCCCGAACTGGCGGACTTCGATCTTTGGACCACGATCGACAGCGTCCGGGTCTTCGCCGACGACCAGCTGAGCGTCGCCGCTGCAGTGCGTGACGCCGCCGCCTCGATTGCGGTCGCCGTCGACGCGATCGCGGACCAGATGACGGTGGGCGGGCGGCTCATCTACGTCGGCGCAGGCACCGGAGGTCGGATGGCCGCTGTCGACGCCGCTGAGATCGGGCCCTCCTACGGCCTGCCGGGCCGCGTCATAGCGGTGCTCGCCGGCGGCCTCGAAGGCTTCACCGAGGGCCGCGAGTACTACGAGGACCTCGCAAGCGCGGGCGCGGCCGACGTCGACATCCTCGACCCGGGCCCGGACGACGTGGTGTTCGGTGTCAGCGCAAGTGGCTGCACGCCGTACGTGCTGGGCGGAATCGCCGCAGCTCGCGGCGCAGGATCACTGACCATCGGCTTCGCGTGCACGGTGAGATCGGAACTGGGGGCCGCGAGCGACTTGGCCATCGAGGTCCCGACCGGCGCCGAGATCATCGCCGGGTCGACCCGCCTGAAGGCGGGCAGCGCCCAGAAGTGCGTGCTCAACGCGATCTCGACCCTGGTGATGGTCAAGTTGGGCCGCACCTACGGGAATTTGATGATCGACGCCGTCGCCGACAACGCCAAGCTCCGCCGCCGGGCGCTGCGTGTCGTCGTCCAGGCAACTGGGGTCGTTGACGCTCGCGCCGCCGCTGTTCTGGATGAGGCGGCAGGCAACGCGAAGGTCGCGGTGGTTGCGTTGCTCGCTGGAGTCTCCACAAAACGGGCAGAAGAGGTCTTGCGGGCCGCTGCCGGTCAGGTCAGATACGCCGTTAGTCTTGCCGACGCGCGGGACTAATGACACCCTCCGTTAAGGATGTTCTAACCCGCACGTACCATCGCGCGCAGGAGTGCGACCGGTTGCAGCACTGTAAGACGAACATGTACCGCCACATCTTCGAGGAGCCCCACTGATGGCAGAGGTCGAATACCGCCACGCGACCCGGATCTATCCGGGTACTTCCATTGCCGCCGTCTCCGGGCTCGACCTGGATATCCACGACGGCGAGTTCATGGTCCTCGTCGGACCGTCGGGCTCCGGCAAGTCGACGGCGCTGCGCATGCTCGCCGGCCTCGAGGCGGTGGACGAGGGCCAGATCATGATCGGCGACCGCGACGTCACCGACGTCCAGCCGAAGGACCGGGACATCGCGATGGTGTTCCAGAACTACGCGCTGTACCCGCACATGACCGTCGCCGAGAACATCGGCTTCCACCTCAAGATCAAGAAGCGGCCGAAGGCGGAGATCAAGCAGCGGGTGCTCGAAGCCGCCAAGCTGCTCGACCTTGAGCCCTACCTCGACCGCAAGCCCGCCCGGCTCTCCGGTGGTCAGCGCCAGCGAGTCGCGATGGGTCGCGCGATCGTGCGGCAGCCGCAGGTGTTCCTCATGGACGAGCCGCTGTCGAACCTCGACGCCAAGCTCCGCGTGGCCACCCGCACCCAGATCGCTTCGCTTCAGCGGCGCCTCGGCGTCACGACCGTCTACGTCACCCACGACCAGGTCGAGGCCATGACCATGGGTGACCGGGTCGCGGTGCTGAAGGACGGCTTGCTCCAGCAGTGCGACACCCCGCGCAACCTCTTCGACCGCCCGGTCAACGTGTTCGTGGCGGGCTTCATGGGCAGCCCGGCGATGAACCTCATCGACCTGCCGGTGACCGAAGCCGGCTTGACGCTCTCGCACACGGTCATGCCACTGACACCTGCGCAGCGGGCTGCACTCACCGGCGGCGTCGTCACGATCGGCGTTCGACCCGAAGGATGGGACATCGTGTCTCCCGCTGACGGGTTGCAGGCCACCGTCGAGGTCGTCGAGGAGCTTGGGTCTGACTCGTACTCCTATGTCACCCCGAACATCGAGGGCGGCAAGACGATCGTGGTGCGCGCGGCCGACGCTGCGAAGGTGCCGTTGAAGGGTGACGTCATCGGGCTACGTCCGAAGACCGAAGCGCTGCATCTCTTCGACACCACCAGCGGCCTCCGGCTGCCCGACTAGATCAGCTGTTCGTCAGGCGCACGGGTCGTCTCGCTGTGCCTGATCTGGTCGACCTCGTCCGGCGCCACACGTCGCTGGCCGATGCGGACCTTGACTGGCTCCACCTGCTTGTCGGCGAATGGCAGCTCCTCGCGGATCTGTCGTTCGCCGATTTGCTGTTGTGGGTCCGGACGTCGGAGCCGCCAGGCTTCATCGCGGTCGCGCAGATCCGGCCGGTGACGGCACAAACGGCATACGTCGAAGACAAGGTCGGTCAGCGGATCGCAGACGGCAAGCGAATCCTTGTCGACCGCGCGTGGCGTGAAGGCCGTATCTGCCGCGAGGGCGATCCGGAGTGGGGCGAAGGAATTCCGGTTCGCGAGGAGACGATCCCGGTTCGACGCGACGACCGCGTCATCGCCGTGGTCGCCCGGCACACGAACCTGGCGACGGCCCGCACGCCGAGCCGGCTCGAGCTGACCTACCTCGCGAGTGCGGCCGACCTCGCCCGGATGGTGGCAGAAGGCCGATTTCCCTTTCCGGGCGGCCAGGTCGATTCGGATAGCTCGCCGCGTGCCGGCGACGGTTTGCTTCGCCTGGACGCCGAGGGGCTGGTGACTTACGCGAGCCCGAACGCGGTTTCGGCCTATCGGCGGCTTGGGCTGACCGGTGATGTCGTCGGTATCCACCTCGGTGAGACGACCGCGACGCTGGCGCCCCCGGTCGGCCTGGTGGACGAGCCGATCAGCTGGCTGGTCAGCGGTGGGTCGGGTCGCGAGTCGGACGTCGAAGTCGAGGCGCGCGGTGTCGTCTTGCGGCTGCGATCCATTCCGCTACTACCTGGTGGCGAGCGGGTCGGCACCTTGGTGTTGCTTCGTGATGTCACAGAGTTGCGGCGTCGCGAGCGCGCACTGGTGAGCAAGGACGCGACCATTCGCGAGATTCATCACCGGGTCAAGAACAACCTGCAGACGGTGGCGGCACTGTTACGGCTGCAAGCGCGCCGGCTCGACATCCCAGAGGCGCGTGCCGCTCTCGAAGAGGCGGTGCGGCGGGTCAGGGCAATTGCTTTGGTGCACGACACGTTGTCGCAAACGCTCGACGGTCCGATCGACTTCGACCCGGTCGCCGATCGCCTGATCGCGATGGTTGGTGAGGTATCGGCGGCGGAGTCCGGCTCGCTCCCACGACGGGTGGGTACGTTTGGGCAGCTGCCGGCTGGTCTTGCAACTCCTCTGTCAATGGTCCTGACGGAGTTGCTGCAAAACGCCCTTGAACACGGCTTGCGCGGTCGGTCTGGCGTGGTCGAGGTGTCGACCCGACGCCTTGAGCATGAACTCGAGATCGTGGTCGCCGATGACGGCGAGGGACTGCCCGTCGGGTTCTCTATGTCGGCGTCGCCGAGGCTCGGGCTGCAGATCGTCAGGACGCTGGTCGAGGGGGACCTGCGCGGTCGTCTCGACGTCAGCGAGCGGCCGGGCGGTGGCACGGTGGCGACGCTGCGAATCCCCGTGCGGTCAACGGATTAGACGGTTTGGGGGCGCAATCGCGCGCCGCGACGCTTGAGAGCGCGCCGTTCGTCTTCGGAGAGGCCACCCCATACGCCGGAATCCTGGCCCGTCTCGAGCGCCCACGCGATACAGGGCTCGGCTACCGGGCAACGCCGGCAGACGGCCTTCGCCTGATCGATCTGGAGAAGGGCTGGGCCGGTGTTGCCGATCGGGAAGAAGAGCTCGGGGTCTTCGTCACGGCAAGCAGCGCGGTGGCGCCAGTCCATGTGGTCCATCTCCTCAGCAGTCAGCGGACAATCCCGCGCTCATCTACTCGTCGGGGCTCGGGGGTACGGGATTGCAGTTCAGGTGCTCGCGGGGCCAGGCGAGCGACGTCTCGGGCTAGGTCTGTGCCGTTCTTGCGCTTGCTAAACATGTCCGTCTTGTAGCAGTACCGACGCCATTACCCAGATGTGAGTAGATTTGAAACATTTCCTTGTGAACACATTCACGAAGTTCTCCGCGAACGCTGCTCCGCCCTCGACTAAATCAGGCGACCGAGCCCTTCGCAAGGGTTCGGGCCTCGTGTATTTCGTGAACGTGGTGATTTGTACCTGTGGCTTACGACACACCTAGGGCTGGGCGCCTCCGGCGTGAGGGACTGGGCGCCTGCGGCGTCAAGCGATGACGGCGAGTGCCTCGGGCACGGAGAAGAGCACCGGATCGGAATGCTCACCCAGGTACTCACCGTCGACCTCGATCGGAATCGGGTGCGTCGTGCGCAGCGTGAGCATGGCAACGTCGTGCAGCAAGACGCCCTTGCGCGTCGGGCCGCCGACGAGCAGGCGTCGCAGGTTGTTGCTGGTGCCGACGGTGCCAAGCCGACGCAGCGAGAAGGCGTCGAGGCCGGTCTCAAAAGATGCGTCGGGCGTGGGTTCGAGCGGCCGGTCACCGAAGTAGGTCCAGGGCGTGGTGTTCGTGACGATCGTCATGAACAACTTCTCCACCGGATCCTGGCCGGGAGTCTCCAGCGCGAGTGCCGGATGGCGCCGGTCGGTCTTGAAGAACTGGCGGAGCCCGGTTCGCATGAACAGAGCTGGCGTCGCCTTCGCGCCGTCAAGGCGATGGCGCTCGACCTCGCGGACGATCTCGGCGTCCAGCCCAAATCCCGCACAGAAGGTGAACCACCGATCGAGCCCGGCGGTCGTCAGCCGACCCAAGCCGATCCGCCGCTCCCGGCCGGCTCGAAGCCGCTCGATCACGGCACCGGTCGCCTCGATCGGTTCGGAGGGCAGGCCAAGCGCGCGGGCGAAGACGTTGGCGTTCCCGCCAGGGACGACGGCGAGGCGCGGGGTGTCAGGTCCGACACCGTCTCGCAGCAGGCCGGTGACGACCTCGTTAACGGTGCCGTCGCCACCGACGGCGATGACGAGGTCGAACTGGTCGGCGCGAGCCTGGGCGGCGAGGTCAGCAGCGTGGCCGCGACTGTCGGTCTCGGCGACATCGATTTTTAGCTCGCTGCCAAGAGCGCGGACGATGACTTCACGCTTTCGCGGCGTCATGGCGGTTGCATTCAGATTGGCAACCAGCAGCGCTCGCATTGATCAAGGGTACGCCGTTGGTCTGCGCGCTCCGCAACACCCGGCGTGTCACGCACCGGCTATCTTCGCTGCGTGCCAAAGCCCCAACCCCTCGGCGTCCCGCTGCTTGTTGCTGTTGTCGCTGCCGGTGTTGAGGCGCTGGGGCTTGCGTCGTCCGCCATTGGCTTGTCGGTGTACAAGCTGACAGGGCACCGACCGTTCGATTCCGGTGACCTGTGGGCCGTCGTTGGCATGGCAGCGATTGGCGCGATCGGTCTTGGTCTCGTGGTTCGCGGTCTCGCGCAGGCCCGGCGATGGGCGAGATCGCCGGCCGTATTGACGCAACTCATCGTGCTCCCGATCGGGGTGACCACGATCGCGCACGGCGGTGAGCTCGTGGGAATTCCGATGGCGGTGTGCGGGCTGGCAGGGCTGGTCGGCATCTTCGCGCCGTCGACGACGCAACGGCTGAACGAGTCACCGGACTGAAACGACTACTCCTCGACGAGCAGTCCTTCACGCAGCTGCGCGAGGGTGCGGGCGAGTAGCCGCGACACGTGCATTTGCGAGATGCCGAGGTCGATGGCGATCTGCGACTGCGTCATGTTGCCGAAGAATCGCAGCAGCAAGATGCGCTTCTCGCGCGGTGGTAACTGATCGAGCAGTGGCTTCAGCGACTCGCGATACTCCACGCCCTCGAGCGACTCGTCGATGACCCCGAGTGTGTCGGCCACCGCGAGCGCATCGGAATCACCGCTCTCGGGGGTATCGAGTGAGACCGTCGAGTAGGCGTTGGCTGACTCCAAGCCTTCGAGGACGTCGTCTTCACTCATGTCCAAGAACGCGGCCAGTTCGGCGACCGTCGGTGAGCGGCCATTGCGTTGGGAGAGTTCACCGGTCGCCTTCGCGAGTGAGAGCTTGAGCTCCTGCAGCCGCCGCGGAACGCGGATCGCCCAACCCTTGTCGCGGAAGTGCCGTTTGATCTCTCCCACGATCGTGGGCGTTGCGTAGGTCGAGAACTCCACGCCGCGCTCCAGGTCGAACCGGTCAACCGACTTGATCAGCCCGATCGTGGCCACTTGCACCAGGTCGTCGTGGAGCTCGCCGCGGTTGCGGAATCGGCGCGCGAGGTACTCGACGAGAGGCAGGTGCGTCTCGACGAGCTGATCGCGAATGGCGTGTCGCTCGGGCGAGCCCTCCGGCAGCCTCACCATCTCCGCGAAGAGCGCGCGGGCGCGGGCGCGATCGCTCGCAGCCTGCTCCGACCTGGCGGTGACGATGGGAACGGCGTCCTCTGGCCCGGGAATTTCCACGGCGAGGACTTCTGAGGTCACGACTTCGCCGGTTGCTGGGTCGAGCGTCACTTCCGGCGTCGCAGGCTGAAGTTCGCCGTCCGCATGCACGTCGGGGCTGGTGCTCACGTCAGCAGGTCCCTGCTCCGGCGCTTGATCAACGAGATCGTCTGCTGCCCGTCGGTCTCGGTCCACGCGTCGACCTCGCCAGCCAACGCGGACAACACCGTCCACGCGAACGAGTCGCGGCTCGGTGTGTGGCCCTTGTCGGTCATCGTCGAAACCGAAATCTGGATTGAGTCGTCCGACATCGCGAAGATGCTGGTCAGCTCCGCGCCCTCGACCGCACCTGCAAGTAGCAGGCAGGACGCCTCATCGACCGCAATGCGCAAGTCTTCGATCTCGTCGAGGGTGAAGTCGAGCCGAGCCGCCAGGCTCGCGGTCGTGGTGCGCAGCACCGAGAGGTAGGCCGCGGCGGCCGGTACCCGTACGGAGACGAAGTCACCACCCGCGCGGTTTCGGGCCGGCCAGATGTCCCTGTCCGCGCCTACTGCTGGCACGCCCTCTGTGGTCGACACGCGTCGCGCTCCATCTGTGTGCAGGGTTTTGCCAGCCTGGTGGTGCAGAGCTGGTTCGGGCCGGGCTTCACGGTACCGCGCGGGCGCCTGCCTGTCCGTGACTAGGCGCGCCCGTCGACGTCCGACCGTGTTGCAAGCGCTGGCAACCCGTCGCCGCTGACCCGCCAGATGGTCCATTCCTGCATCGGGACGGCGCCTAACGACTCGTAAAAGCGATGCGCGGATTCGTTCCAGTCGAGGACCGCCCACTCGAGTCGACCATAACCGCGTTCGTCGGCAATCCGCGCGAGCTCGACGAGGAGCTGGCGGCCGTAGCCGTGGCCGCGCAGCTCCGGTCGCACGTAGAGGTCTTCGAGGTAGATGCCGTGGCGGCCTATCCACGTCGAGAAGTTGAGGAACCACAGCGCGAAGCCAGCGATGATCGGGCCATCCTCGCCAGGATGTTCGGCGATCAGGCCGAACAATGCCGCTCGGTCGTCGAACAGCGCGGCCGCGAGACCGGCCTGCGTCGCGATCACCGCGTCGGGCTCGCGCTCGTAGGCGGCAAGCTCACGGATCAACGCCAAGATCGTCGGGACGTCGTCGGGCCGGGCTGGTCGGATCACGCTCGGCCCGCCGTCCTGTCCTTGGCTACTACGCCTTCTTGGTCGCCCAGAAGATGGTGTCGATCTCGGCGATCTTGTCGAGGAGTTGCTGGGCGACGGCCGGGTCCTGCTGGCCCTTTGCCCCGGCAGCGCCGGCGAGCTTGGTGGCCTCCCAGAACAGCGTGTGCAGCTGCGGGTAGGTCTCGAGGTGCGGCGGCTTGAAGTAGTCGGTCCACAGCACCCACAGGTGGTGCTTGACCAGATCGGCGCGCTGCTCCTTGATGATGAGCGCGCGGGTCCGGAAGGCCGGGTCGTCGTTCCCCTGATATTTCTCGCAGATGGCCTTAACCGACTCGGCCTCGATCCGTGCTTGCGCCGGGTCGTACACGCCGCACGGCAGGTCGCAGTGCGCGTGAACCACGGTCTTAGGAGTGAGAATTCGGGCGAGCAGGTTCATGTCGCTTCCTCCGCAGGTACGGTCCTGGCTGTCCTGGCTGGACACTACCCCTGGCATCGGGGGCCTCAACCGCGTGGGAGGTGATCATCGAAAATGCGGGTCTCGTTCTCGGTCTTTGTCGTCGCCGGTGATTCGATGCTGCCCGCGTTGCGACCCGGTGACTGCCTCCTGGTTTCCCACCGGTCGCGCATCGAGGTGGGTTCCCTTGTCGTTGCCCGGCGGCCGCAGGTCGAGGGGTTGCTCCTCGTGAAGCGTGCGGTCCGGCGAGCGGACGGCGGGTGGTGGCTGCTGTCCGACAACGCGGCGGCAGGGCTCGACGACAGCCGCGTTTTTGGCGTCCTGCCCGATGCATGTGTCGTCGGCAAAGTGCTCTTTCGCTACTACCCATTCGTCCGCCGCTAGTCGGCAGTCGGCCGGAGTGTTGTTGTCCAGCGAGCGTTCTTGCACGTTCTTGCACGCGCTGAGCATCAACGGTCGGGCGTGGGTGGGGCTAGTCGGCGCGCAGCGTCCAGATCGTGGTCCGCTTCGTTTGCTGGTCTTCAAGCACAAGCGTCGTCGGGACGTCGTAACTGGCCACTTCTGCCAGTCGCTCGCGTGGCAGATAGGTGCGGCCAGGATCGCCTAGCAGCACGTGTGCGCCGCGGCTTTGCGCTCGGGCGAGAAAGGCGAGCATGCGGTCGCTGAGGTCGCGCTCGTAACAGACGTCGCCTGCGAGGACCACGTCGGCGTCGGTCTCTGTGTCGAGCAGGTCGGCCATCAGGGTGGTGAGGTGCACGCCGTTCGCCTTCGCGTTCATCTCCTGCGCTGCTGCGGAGTAGGGGTCGATGTCGTTCGCGGTGACGTCGCCCGCGCCGGCCAGTGCCGCGGCGATCGCGACAAGCCCCGAACCCGCAGCCAGGTCAAGCACGCGGCGGCCGGCGACGACGCCCGGGTGGTCGAGGATGTAGCGCGCCAACGCTTGCCCGCCGGCCCACGGGAACGACCAGAACGGCATCGGCGCGGACTCGTCGCCGTCGTCAGTGAGGCTCCACACGTCGTACGCATTCTCGGCGCAGTACAACGACACTTCGGGCACCAACGGGGTGGGGAGCAGCGTCGCGGCGGCGACCACGGTGATGTAGTGCGCGATGTCGGGCACGGCTGGGCCCTGACCGGGCCTGCTGAGGTCAGCCGCGCGCGCGGTGCAGCGAGGCGTAGTAGGCGAGACACTCCGCGTAGGTCGGCAGGACGCCTTGTTCGGCTGCCTCGGCCAGGCTAGGCGCCTCGCGGTCCTTGTCAGACAGCACCGGCTCGAGGTTGTCGGGCCACGGGATGCCCAGTGCCGGGTCGAGCGGATTCACACCGTGCTCGCGATCGGGCGCGTAGCCGGTCGAGCAGAGGTAGGTGACGGTCGCGCCGTCGGTCAGCGCCATGAACGCGTGCCCGAGGCCCTCGGACAAGTAGACGGCGCGGCGGTCGACGTTGTCGAGACGGACCGTGTCGACGGCGCCGAAGGTCGGGGAGCCCGCTCGGATGTCGACGATGACGTCGAGGACCGCGCCACCCGGGCAGTAGATGTATTTCGCCTGGCTGGGCGGCACGTCGGCGTAGTGGATGCCGCGAACCGTGCCGCGGCGCGAGACCGACTGGTTGCACTGCGCGATCTCGAGGCTGTGCCCGATCGTGCGGTTGACCACGTCGGCACGAAACCACTCGAGGAACACGCCACGCTCGTCGCCGATCTGGCGAGGTGTGAATTCCCAGGCGCCGGGGACGGCGAGTTCGCGAACTTCCATGGACGGTGAGCCTAGTGGGAGCGTCACAGAACCTGTGAGAGGAACGCCTTCGTTCGTTCGTGGCGTGGGTTCGCGATGATCTCGGACGGCGGACCCTGCTCGACCACCACCCCGCCGTCCATGAAGACGAC
>DATCDK010000294.1:0-7152 GCA_036510735.1 Acidothermaceae bacterium
CGGCGTCAAGGTGCACAGCCCGCTCACCCTGCTAGACACGCGCTACCGCCAATTCATGCATCCGCCTTCGTCGTGGTTTCGAATCACCACGCAACAAGGTGCACTCGCCACGTTGCTTGTGGCTTTAGCGCTGGCCGTCACTGTCCCGGCACTCATCCGGGCCCGACGCAAAGCCGATCTCACCGATCTCGCACTGCTCGGCACGGCGTTCATCGCCTGGGTGGTCCCCTACATCGGTGCCGGCGGGCTGAGCATCTATCGGTCGGAGGCGTGCCTCATCGTGCTCGTCCCGCTGCTGCGACGGTTACCGCCCTGGGAGATCGCCGCCCTCGCGTGCGCCGCCGCGGTGGTCGCGTACCACATGGCGCCGCTGTTCTTCTCCAACGCACTCATCTGACCGCGACTCCTCACGAAAGCAGATCCGCTTCTCGCAAACGCACGGTCAAGCGCGCTAAAAGCGCGCTTCTCTGAGGAGCGGCAACTACAGCAACGTCGCAATTTCGTTGCCAAGCCGAGACAATTGAGCGGAACCTGCGACCGTTCGCCATGAGTCCCATCACTATGACGGCCACCCAACTCCGACCGCCAATTGCACCGACACTCTCACCGGGAACGAAAAGACGGCACGCGCTTGTCACATTCGCGCCGCCTTTCGTCGCGCTCCTCGCAGGCTGGTGCCTCATCGCCAGCCGCGCGCCCCAGGGCTGGACGAGCATGTTCAACCCCGCGACGTTCAACCGCTGGGACGCCGGCCAGTACCTCCGCATCGCCAAACACGGCTACCGCGCCTCGACCCATTGCAACATCGGGCCAGCGGTTCACTTGTGCGGCAACGTCACGTGGTTCCCCGGCTACCCGGCCCTCATCCGCCTGCTCGCCGCAACCCACATCGGATACCTCGCGGCCGCCCTCGTCGTCGCCTGGAGTTGCTGGTACCTCACGCTGCTCATGGTGTGGGTGCTGAGTAGAGACCAAGACCGAAGGGGCGGGACGGCGAGGGGCGTTGCCTGTCTCGCACTCGCCGCCGTGTTCCCGGGCCAGGTCTATTTCGCCGCGCTGTTCCCGATCTCGTTAGTGACCTTCGCTGTGTTGTTGTGCATCTGGGTCGCGACGCGCACGTCATTCGCGACCCGAGCAACCGCCGTCCGATCTGGTGTTGCTGGTGTCGTTGCTGGGCTCGCGTATCCCCTTGCGTTGGCCGCAGCACCGGCGTTGTTAGTGAGCGCACTTGTCGCGCGCGGCCGTCAGCGTCGCCGCGTCATGGTAGCGGGCGCGGCTGCCATTGTCGGCGGCTTCGGACTCGTGCTCGCGTACGCACAGTTGAGCGTCGGCAAGTGGAACGCGTACTTCATCAGCGAACGCGAGGAGTATGGCGTCCGCACGCACAATCCGCTTTACTTCTTGACCGCCCGCTACCACGACTTGCTGCATCCGAGTTCGTCGACGATACGTACCATCACGCAACAAGGAGCGCTTGCAACCCTGCTTGTCGTCGTCGCGATCGTCGTCACAGTTCCGGCGCTCGTACGAGCTCGACGCGCAGCGGATCTCACGGATGTCGCCTTGCTGTGTACCGCTTGCATTGCCTGGCTGATCCCGTACGTCGGCGCCGGAGCTTTGAGCATCTACCGCTCCGAGGCGTGCCTGATCGTGCTCGTTCCGCTGCTGCGTCGGTTGCCGGTCTGGGCGATCGGCGCGCTCGCGTGTGCCGGCGCGGTCATCGCCTATGACATGGCGCCACTGTTCTTCTCTGGCACGCTCATCTAACCGGGGCTGACTGTCTAGCTTCGCCATCCGCGAATCCTCATAAATGCAGGTTCAAGCGCCAAGAAACCTGCGTATGTGAGGAGTCACGGCGACGCCACGCGATTGCGTGCGACTGCGGCGGCCGGCCGTCAGGCCGAAACCACGCCGCAACCCCATTCCCATGTCGAGAATGGGGTAAATCCTGGACGTTTGCTGCCCCCAGAGGGCAGCAAGTGCGCACGATTTCATGATCGTCCGAATGCTCTAGGTCGCGGTTGGTGCGTGGGACTCGAGGAATGCGTACACCTCTGCGTCGTCGACGCCTGGGAAGGTGCCCGAGGGAAGTGCGCCGAGGATGTGGGTGTGCATCTTCGCGCTAGGCCATGATGCGTCGGACCATTTGCGCGACAGTGCAGCGGCCGGCCGTCGGCAGCACGCAGGGTCGGGGCACGAAGACATCGTGCGCGAGGTGGTCTCGCGGCCGCGGAACCACTTCGACGCAGCAAACGGCACGCCGAGCGTCACGGAGAACTCGCCGTCGGCTCCTTTGCCGGTGTGCGCCGAACACCAGAATGTGCCCGCCGGGGTGTCTGTGTATTGGCTGAACCCGCCGGCGTCCTCGCCGTGGTCGAAGACCTGCCGCGACGTCCAGTGCCGGCAGATGGTCTGGCCCTCGATCGCACCGGTCACGTCGGCCGGGAAGTTGACGCCGTCGTTTTCGTAACCCTTCAGCAGCGTCCCGTCGCGGCTGACCCGCAGGAAGTGAACGCGAATCCCCAGTTGCGACGTCGCAAGGTTGGTGAAGCGGTGACTGGCGCTTTCGTGCGTCACGCCGAAGACGTCGCGAAAATCCTCGACCGAGATGTCCTTCTCGCTCTTGGCCCTTTGCAGCATCGCCACGGCCGCCGTCTTCGGCATCAGGCAGCACGCCGCGAAGTAGGTGATTTCCATGCGCTGCATCAGAAAATCCGCGTAGGTCGTCGGGTTCGTGTGTCCCAGCGCGCGATGCGCGACAGCCTGCAACGCCAGCGAACGCAACCCATGACCACCCGGAATTGACTGCGGCGGAACATAGATCCGCCGGTTCTCCAGGTCGGTAACGCTGCGGGTCGAGTGCGGCAGGTCCGCCGCGTGATGCAGCGTGAATCCCAGCCGCTGCACGATTCGCTCGACGGTTCGGTGCGTCAGCGCACCGCCGGTGTGCCCTGCGGAGAGCACGAGTTCTTCGGCTGCGGTCTCGATGTCGGGCAGGTAGTTGTCGCGGTCGCGCATCCACTGCCGCAGCGCGGTGTTCGCGCGACGCGCCTCCTCGGGCGTCGCGCTCGCTTCGCTGCTCCGTCGAGCGAGCTCGGCATGCAACCCGACCAGCGCCTCGAGGGCTTCTCGCGGCAGCTTCTTACTTGACCGGACGGCGGGCAGCTTCAGCCCCGAATACAGCGGGCTACGTTGTGCAGCGTCGAGAGCGATCTCGAGGGCATCGCGGCGGGTCGGCGGATCGGCGGCCAGCAGATCAGCTACCTCGACGTGCAGGCTCGCAGCGATCGCATTCAGCAACGTGAGCCGCGGCTCCCGACGTCCGTTCTCGATCAACGACAGCTGGCTCGGCGAGGTACCGGCCGATAAAGCGAGCGCATCGAGGGTGAGCCCGGCCTTCGACCGGTACGCACGGATCCGGCGTCCAACCGTCAGCACCGCGGTGCTGCTGTCGATGGCGACGGGAACGGGATTGGCAACCATGGTCTTGACGTTAGCGAAAGAACTGCCAAAGTTTCCATAGTCTTGGCCAAGATAGGGCTCGACTTTGCGGCATGGTCTGCGTACCGGACGATTTTTGCCGACGGAGGCCACGATGACCGCAACGCCAGAGCCGCCAACCACAGTCCTGCCGGACGCCGACAAGCTGCGTCGCCGTTGGGCGACCGAGCCGAGGTGGGCCGGTATCGAGCGGACCTATGACGCCGACGATGTGGTCACCCTGCGCGGCCGGGTCGTCGAGGAATACACGCTGGCCCGCCTCGGCGCCGAGCGGCTGTGGCAGCTACTCAAGACCGACGACTACGTCAGTGCGCTCGGTGCGCTCACCGGCAACCAGGCGGTGCAGATGGTGAAGGCCGGTCTGAAGGCCATCTACCTGTCCGGCTGGCAGGTTGCGGCCGACGCGAACCTGGCGGGGCAGACCTACCCCGACCAGTCGCTGTACCCAGTCAACTCGGTGCCCGCCGTCGTCCGCCGTATCAACAACGCGCTGCTCCGGGCCGACCAGATCTCCTGGACCGAAGACAACACTGCGCCCGATCCGCATTTCCTGGCGCCCATCGTCGCCGACGCAGAGGCCGGCTTCGGCGGCCCTTTGAACGCGTTCGAGCTGATGCGGGCAATGATCGCGGCCGGCGCTGCGGGCGTGCATTGGGAAGACCAGTTGGCCAGTGAGAAGAAGTGCGGGCATATGGGCGGCAAGGTGCTCGTGCCGACCTCGCAGCACATTCGCACGTTGAACGCGGCACGGTTGGCGGCCGACATCTGCGACGTCCCGAGCCTGATCATCGCCCGCACCGACTCGCTCGCAGCGAACCTCGTCACCTCCGACGTCGACGAGCGCGATGCGCGGTTTGCGACGGGCGAGCGGACGCCGGAGGGGTTCTACCGGATCACACCTGGACCTGAAGCGGCGATCGCGCGCAGCCTCGCGTACGCGCCGTATTGCGACCTGCTGTGGGTCGAGACGGCGACACCCGATCTCGCCTTCGCTCGCGAGTTCGCTGACGCACTCCACCGCGAGTTTCCCGACAAGATGCTCGCCTACAACTGCTCGCCGTCGTTCAACTGGAAAGCCACGTTGGATGACGACGCCATTGCGTCGTTCCAGAAGGAACTCGGTGCGATGGGATACGCATTCCAGTTCATCACGCTCGCCGGGTTCCACTCGCTCAATCATTCGATGTTCGAGCTGGCGTCTGGCTATGCACGCACTGGCATGAGCGCCTACGTGCGACTGCAGCAAGCCGAATTCGCCGCCGCGACCCACGGCTACACCGCCGTCAAGCACCAGGCCGAAGTCGGTACCGGTTACTTCGACTTGGTCAGCACCGCACTCAACCCAACATCTGACACGTTGGCCCTCACCGGCTCAACGGAAAGCGAGCAGTTCTAATGACGCACGCCGCGACGTTCGACCGTTCGGACTTCGAGGAGATAGCGGACGGCGTTGAGCTGGCGATCGTTGCGATGCCACCCGCCGTCCGCGATGAAATCTTGACCCTTGATGCCCTGGAGTTCGTCGCCGATCTGCAACGGGAGTTCGGGGCGCGGCGGTTGGAGCTCCTGGACGGTCGGATCGTGCGACAAGATGCCATCACCGCCGGCGGCACCCTGGACTTCCTACCGGAGACCGCGCAGATCCGCGCGGCATCATGGCAGGTCGCGCCGCCGGCACCGGGGTTGATAGACCGACGGGTGGAGATTACGGGTCCGACGGACGCGAAGATGACTATCAACGCACTGAACTCGGGTGCGAAGGTATGGCTGGCCGACTTCGAAGACGCCAACACCCCGCTGTGGGAGAACATGGTTGGCGGCCATCTCAACTTGCGAGCTGCCATTGACGGCACGTTGCAGTTCACGTCCCCCGAAGGAAAGCACTACACACTGACTTCGCCATCGACGTTACCGACGATCGTCGTGCGCCCGCGCGGCTGGCACCTCACCGAGAAGCATGTCCTAGTCGACGGCCAACCTATGTCGGGTAGCCTATTCGACTTCGGCATGTACCTATTCCATTGCGGCCAACGGCAGATCGATGCCGGGAACGGTCCGTACTTCTACCTGCCGAAGTTGGAAAGTCATTTCGAGGCGCGGCTGTGGAACGACGTGTTCGTGTACGCGCAGGCGGCGCTCGGCATTCCGCGCGGCACAATCCGCGCGACCGTACTGATCGAGACCATCTGGGCCGCGTTCGAGATGGACGAGATCTTGTATGAGTTGCGCGAGCATTCCTCAGGACTCAACGCCGGCCGCTGGGACTATCTGTTTTCGTTGATGAAGGTGTTCCGAGCCCGGGGTTCGGACTTTCTGCTGCCCGACCGCAACGCAGTGACGATGACTGCACCCATGATGCGCGCCTACACCGACCTGCTGGTTGCGACGTGTCATCGGCGCGGCGCGCACGCGATCGGCGGCATGGCGGCGTTCATCCCGAATCGGCGTGACGCAGAGCTCAACTCTGTCGCGATGGCGAAGGTGCGTGCCGACAAGGAACGCGAGGCGGGCGACGGCTTCGACGGCTCGTGGGTCGCGCATCCCGATCTGGTCCCAGTATGCGATGACGTGTTCGCCGCGGTGTTGGGCGAGAACCCCGACCAGCGAGATCAACTGCGAGGCGATGTGCGCGCGAGCGCCGCGCAGATTCTCAACGCGCACGCTACTCCCGGGGCAATGACCGAAGAGGGGCTTCGCAACAACATCAGCGTCGCGGTGCAGTACCTGTCGTCGTGGCTACGCGGCGGCGGTGCGGTCGCGATCAACAACATGATGGAAGACGCCGCAACCGCCGAGATCTGCCGCACACAGGTCTGGCAGTGGCTGAACAACGACGTCATGCTCAGCAACGGCCGGCCGGTCACTCGCCGCGTCGTGTCGTCGATGCTGAACGAGGAGCTCCGGACGCTCGGCGGTGACTATGCAGCCGGCCGTGACCTGTTCGAGGAAGTTACCCTCACCGACGAGTTCGTCGACTTCCTGACCCTGCCGGCCTACGAGCGAATGCACTGAAGCTGCCTTCCTCGATGTGCGGGCTCTCAACGACGTGGAGGTCATCGAGCACCAACGCGCCGTCGCGCGGCAAGGCGCCGAGCTCGTTGATCAAGAGTGTGAGCACCGGTTCGATCGGCGCATCAGACTGCAGGAGCGGGAGCGCACTCGCGCCAACCCCTCGCACCTCTGTCTGTAGCGCGGCGATCAAGTACGTCCAGAACGTCGCGGGCCGGACTGATGTCAGCCGCCGAGATCGACGAATACCTTGACCACGACTGCGACTGGCCGCGCGGTGAGCCGCGTACCGTAACCCCATGACGCGCTTCGTGATTGATCCGCCGACGCTCGTTTTGCTTGCTGAGGATGGTCGTGCAATCGACCCGGCTCACCAGCTGGTCGCACCAAACTCGATTCGCTCACAGGCGCTCGACCTGCTCCTGCAGAGCGTCAGCGCCGGCGAACTCACCGAGAAGGCAGCTCTCGAACTCCACGAGCGGATGACGGAGTTGAAGATTCGCGTGCTCGGCGACCGGGTGTCACGCCGTACCGCCTGGCGGATCGCGCGAGAGCACAACTGGCCGACGATCCGAGATGCCGAGTACCTGGCAATCGCGAAGCTCCAGGCCGATGCGCTCATCGCGACCGACCCGGAGCTGG
>DATCDK010000295.1:0-10475 GCA_036510735.1 Acidothermaceae bacterium
ACGCTGCCCGAGCTCGAGGCCGAGGCGGCCGGCCTCGATAACCTGCGGTTCGTGTCGATGCAGCCGATCGAGCGACTACCGGAGCTACTCGCAGCGGCGGACCTTCACGTCGTCCCGTTGAAAGCTGGGTTGGCACGATCGAGTGTGCCGTCGAAGACCTACTCGATCATGGCCGCGGGTCGACCTCTGGTTGCCAGCGTCGACGAAGGCAGCGAAGTGCAACGCGTCATCGAGGCCGCGGGGGCGGGCATCGCGGTAACCCCCGACGATGCCGAGGCATTCACCGCGGCGGTGTTGAAGCTGGCCGACGACCCGGGCGCGAGGGAAAAGATGGGGGCGGCCGCGAGGGCATATGTCGAGCGGACGGCGTCGCCGCGCGGCGTCGCGCAGGCATACGCAGATTTGTTCGAGTCAGTCGCGCGCAAGAAGTAGGGCGCGCCGCAAGTAAACGGTTCAGCGGGAGCGGAATGCGCGCGGCGGTGCCGGCATGTCGATGCGCGGGCAGTTGCGCAGCGTCAGGTCGGCGTGGCCGAGGGCTTCGTCGCACAGCGAGTCGACCGTGTAGCCGATGCGGGAGCCGACCACGGTGATGGTCGCCCGGAAGATGGTGATCTCCCAGCGGGTGGGCATGCCGTAGGCAACCTGAATACTGCCGATGAGGCCAGCCGCCGCGGCGGAGCGCTCGTCCTTGCCCTTCCACGGGCGTTCGAACAGCCGCCAGCAGCCCGGCTCGGCGTGCCAGCGGCCGCCAGAGCGGACGTCCTCGGCCCGTAGCCCGTCAAGAACCCGACGGGCGTTCCTCTCGGAGAGGACCGCTGCCGGTCGGATGACCTCGGTCACGGTGACGTCGTCGTAGAGCCGGCTGGCGAGACTCTCAACCGCCTCACGCTGGGCGGCGCCCGGCACTTTGTCCTTGCTCACGGCTCTTGTCACCTGATTTCCTGGACATCCGTGCAGTGGTTGGCAGTGGCGGTCAGTAGCCATCGTGAATCAGCCGTGCAGGCGGCTACAGTGCTTATCGGCCACCCAAGGGGCCCGCTGAGGCCAATCGAGGACCTTATTCGCCGTCCCTCTTCCCTGACCGTGCCGTTCTGAGCACAATCACACCCGGACCAACTCCCGGAGAGGCCGTCGCGATATGCCAGTGCGAAGCTCCTACGTCCAGGGCACCCCCAACTGGATCGATCTGTCGACCAGCGACCAAGGCGCGGCCAAGGAGTTCTACGGCGAGCTGTTCGGCTGGACGTTCGACGACCAGCCGATGGCCGAGGGCATCTACTCGATGGCCCTGAAGGCGGCCGGTGTTGTCGGCGCGATCTCCGTACTGCCGCCCGACCTGGCTGCCCAGAACGCGACGGCGATGTGGAACACCTACCTCGCCGTCGACGACGTCGATGCGACCTTGGCGCGTGTTGACGCCGCCGGAGGCAAGATCGCGATGGCGCCGTTCGACGTCACGGACGCCGGTCGCATGGCCTTCATCATCGACCCGACGGGTGCGCCCCTCGCGATCTGGCAAGCGAAGACTCACATCGGCGCAACGCTAGTCAACGAGCCCGGGTCAGTGATCTGGAACGACCTACGAACGGACGACGTCGGTGCTGCTACGTCGTTCTACGAAGCGGTGTTCGGGCTGATCGCAGATCCTCAAGAATCCGGAGCGACGCCGTACGTCAGCTTGCGCACCGGCAACGACGCGGTGGCCGGTATCTCAGCTCGAACTGACGAAGCGGTACCGAACGAGTGGCAGATCTACTTTGCCGTCGAAGACACCGAATCTGTGGCCGCACACGCACTCGCATTGGGTGGCGACGTGATCCTCGAGCCGATCGACACGCCGATCGGTCCGATGGCCACCCTCGCCGACCCGCAAGGCGCCATCTTCAACGTCATAGCCATCGCAACGACCTAGCCAGCCGGATCACCGGCTGTAGAAGCCGCCCTTGGTCTTGTTGCCGAGTACGCCGGCGTCAACCATCTGAGACAACAGCGCAGGTGGAGCATCGTGCGGATTGCCCGACGCTGCGTACAACGACGACGCGATTGAGTGAACGGTGTCGAGGCCGATCAGGTCGGCGAGTCGCAACGGACCCATCGGGTGGCTGCACCCCAGGGTCATCGCACTGTCGACATCAGCCGCCGGAACGCCTGCTTCGACCATCCGGATGGCCGAGCAGATGTACGGGATCAGCAGCGCGTTCACGATGAAACCAGGAGTGTCGGGAACACGGACGATGCTCTTACCCAGCGTCTCGCCTACCAATTCCTCGACCGCCGAGATGACTTCAGGGGCCGTGTTCGCCGTGGTCACAAACTCGACCAACGGCAACACAGATGCGGGATTGAAGAAGTGCAAACCCACAACGCGCTCAGGTTGCGATGTCACACTGCCGAGTCGCGTGATCGAAAGTGACGACGTGTTCGACGCCAGAATCGCGGTCGGTGACATCGTGCTGGCGAGTTGCCGAAACACGTCGAGCTTCACGTCCTCGATCTCTGGAACAGCCTCAATAACCAATTCGCAGTCGCGGAGTTCGTCAATGTCGACACTGATGACGATGCGCCCGCGGACGTCCGCGACCTGAGCTTCGTCGAGACCATCACGCCTCGCGGTGCGACGCAGCAGCGCGGCAATCCGCTCCTCTCCCCGCTCCACGGCTTCGTCGTCCAGCACGTGGACGGAGACCTCGAGGCCAGATCGGGCGGAGAGTTCCGCAATGGCCGACCCCATGATTCCGCAGCCGACGAGCCCGATGCGCTTCACGGACCCAACCTAAACATGGTCAAGGTCGCCCCAGCCCAGGGTCCATCGTTCGGCGCGCCGATCGTGTTCCAAGGCCAGGTTGTCGACGACGCCGAAATGGAGCTGCTTAGGCTCGAAGCGTTGCGGAACGAGCCGCAAACCTGACCGCTTCGCGAGGTCCGAGGTCGACGTCCCAGGCAGGGTTGCCAGAATTACGCCCGTCACCGGGCCCGCAGACTCGGCAATCTCGTGCACCAGACTGCGGCCCGCGGCAGCGTTGGTTGCCAGCAGCTCGAGTACGAAAACGAAGTCGGCGCCGTCCTGCTCCCGCACCGTCGTCACCGCGACTCCGCGAAGCTCACCCCGGCGTCGCACTGCGAAGTATCTGTACACGTTCGAACCGGGTCGATCGGCGTAACGCCACTGAAACCACCGACGATCGCGAATAACGCCATTGCGCACGGCAGGCTCGAGCGCAGTCCAGACCGCATCGACGTCCGCGTCGGGTTCGTGGGATTCGCTGACGTCGTAGCCGATTGTCGGCAGTGCTAGCTTGACCCCCCAGCCCGCAATCGCTACTGCGAAGCGTGGCAGACCCGCACGCTTCGCGTAGAACGCGATGTCGAGGGGCATCAGATGCGTTCGCAGGAGTCCGATCTCCTGCCAGCCAACGCGGGTGATGCCCTTCACTGAATTCTGATTGGGATAACAAACGGTGAGCGGCATTCCGGCTTCGCCGGTCGCCGCGTAGAGAGCCGATGCCATCGGCCCAAAGTTGCCGCGCGCCTGATGCGACCGGTCAATCGCAGCGTCAATACCTAACCCGACCTGCGTGACCTCACCGTCAACCTTCGCTGGGTAACGAATACTTGTGTACGCGCCGACGATCTCGCCGTCCGCGTCCATGACCATGATGACCGGGTCGCCATACGGGCTGCCGAAGTACTGCCAACGCAGGATCGCCTCGTCGCTCTTCGCGTTGTCCGGAAATGTGCGCGCAAGCAGCTGGCAGATCCCGGTCGCGTCGGCTTCGGACCCCTTGCGCAGGACTGCGTCCGTCATCGCACGCCCATCCGACGTCCTGGCATCAGGCGTCCTGGCTCGACTGAACGGCCTGGGCGCGCCGTGCCAGTGCCCTGTATTCGCGGTGGGGCATGGCAATAAATGCCTCTCCGTAGCCCTGCCCGTGCAGCCCATGCAGGGAACGCCATCTAGAAAGGCCGAGACCCGCTGTCAGATCGAAGGCCAAAGCCGCGGTCACGTGACAGGCGGCGGCACGCTCTTTACGGGCCCAGACACGGGTCACGTCGACCAATCGGTTCGGCACGAGGGCCGTCCACCATTCGAACGCCCAAACCTCGACGGAGTCGGGCAGTTCGGCATCGATTGCTGCCCAGCTCATCGCCTGGTGATCGGAGTGCCCGTCGAGAATCCACGGCACTAGCACGCGCTGCGCAGCAAAGTCTTCGACGGTCGCAGCGACGGCATCCGTCAGATCGGCCAGTCGTGCCGTAAGCGATCCGTCGGCGAAATCGAGGAAACGCGGTTCGTCTGCACCGAGTGCCGCGCACGAGTTGGCAGCTTCGGTCGACCGTCGGCGTCCGGTTTCTTCAGCGTCGTAGGGCGAGCCTCGCGTGCCTTCACCCCGCGTTGCGTAGACGACCCGCAGCTGCGCCCCTGCGTCAGCTAGCAGCGCGATCGTGCCGGCACAGCCAAGCTCGTCATCGGGGTGCGCGCACAGCACGAGGGTCCGCACGGGATCCGGGTCAGCGACGAGCGGGCCCGACCCGCGGGCGCTGGCCGCAGTGTTGAGTACCGGCCACAACGATGTTGGCACCAGCGGCTTGCCACGTGCGATCAACCGAACGACGGGCCGCGGCAGTTGCACGACAGTCCTCCGCTCAACGGTCTCCGGGGACGCTACCACCGAGCGAGGGACGAGAGGGCGAACGACGCCTTCACGGCGCCGGTCGCGGAGCCGCCGGTGCCGCCTTCGCTTCGTTGCGAGCTTCCCGGTGAGCGTCAACGCGATTCCGCTGCCGGGCAGCAGCAAGGAGATGGAGGCCGTTGTGATGGGCGATTGCCGCTGCGATGGCGGCCCAAGCGCCATCACCCACGACCGAAATCACTCGCGATGTGAGCGCGACGACGGTTGCCGATGGCACCGACAGCACCGAGCTCAAGATGGCGATCGTGATGACTTCACGCAGTCCCGCGCCCGACGGCAGCGGAATCGCCAGAAACCCTGCAGACCACGCGAGTGCGGTGCCTCCGAGCGCCAACAGCAGCGACCGGCCTATCGGCGCGTGCAACGCCCAGCACAGCACGAAGACCTCTCCGCCGACCGCTAGCCACCCGACCGTCTGCCACGCGAGTGCGGTCAGCACCCCACGCGAGGTGAACTCGTGGTCGGGCGGCTCGCGGCGTAGCACCTTGAAAAGGAAATGCGTCAGCCGGTCAAGGTTCTTCGGAAGGAGTCCGAGCACCAGCAGCGGCAACACGAGCAGCACCCAGCTGTACTGGGCGACCTCGCCAGGCGCAGAAAACGGCAGCGTCACAACGGCGAGCACCAAACCGGCCGCCAACGAAACGGCCATGCCGAGAACACTTGCTGCAACGGTTCGACGCGGAGGTATCTCGTGATCGCGGCCGAGGTCGGCCTGCGCGACCACGGTCCATACGGAACCGGGTAGGTATTTCCCAAGCTGGCCAAGGAAAAAGATGCGCATCGCGACGGGCAATCGAAGCGGCGAGTCAAGGTCGGCGAGCAATGACCGCCAAGCCATCATGGCGGCGAAAATGTTCCCGAAGCCGAGCAAAGTCGCGATGACGAGCGAGTACCACGACAACCTGTCGTAGCTGACGCCGATCTGGTGCCATTTACCGTGGAGCGCCAACGCGAACAAGATGATCAGAATCGCGAAAAATACAACCCTGGCCAGCAGTCGAAAGCGTGGCGGCAGGTGCGGGCGTCTCACCGACTCGCCCGGGTGCCGGCGACTGCGACGCCCGCCAACGCCGCTGTCAGAACTTCGATGTAGCCGTTCCAGCTGGAGTCAGTGTCGACGATGGGGACGCCGGCCCGAAGCTTCTGCGGCGTGCCAGGGCTGTAGAACTGCTTCAGCGCTGCGGTGAGATCGTCGACGTCGTCCGGCTCGGCGAGCACGCCATCGACACCGTCGTTGACCTGCGTGCCGAGCGTGCCGGCACGCGTCGCAATCACTGGGACGCCCATCGCGTGCGCCAACAGGACGTTCTGCGATGCGGTGCCTGCGCGGTAAGGCAGCACCAGCGCATCGACGTCCCGGAAAAGGCCGGCGATCTCCGAGCCTGCGACGTAGCTCGGGCGCAGCATCACCCGGTCAAGCAGGCCGAGCTCGGCAATCTGATCACGCAGGCTGCTCACTCCGGACCAGATGTCCCCCGCGACCACGAGCTTCACATCGGGAACGCTCACCATGGCACGCAGCAGCACGTCGAGGCCTTTGTACGGCCGCACGGTGCCGAAGAACAGCAGCCGGTTGAACGGCTCGTCGGCGTCCGTCATAACTCGCCGCTCGACCGGGAAGGCCGGCAGGTGCGGAGGGATGTCGGCGACGACAATCTGCGTGCGGTGATTCACGACTGTCTTGGCAAGCGCGGCGAGCTCGGGTGAGTGCACGAGTACCGCAGCGGCTCGCGACAGCAGCGCGCGGACCAGCACCGCGTCGCCGTGATGGCGCTCATGCGGGAACACGTTGTGCGCAACCACGACCACGCGCGGCCTGCTCATTGAGCGCCGGGCGCGCAGAGCGCGAAGGATCGTCAGATAGGCCGGCACCTGCACGGTCGAGGCGTGCACGAGCACGACCGCGTTGTAGTCACGAAGACCCACACCGGTGCGCCACCAGGTGATCGGATTCCACCAGGCAAGCTGATAGGAGGTCGCTGGGTAGATGCGCACCTCAGGCTCGCCGCCAGGGACGCGTAGCGTGCCTGGATGCAGGAACGCCGGGTACTGGGCCGACCAGGACACGAGATCGACGTCGTGGCCAGCAGCTGCAAGCCGATGACACAACTCAGTCGTGTGGTGAACGATCCCGCCGGTGTGCGGGTGCGTCGGGCCGACGACGGCGATGCGCACGTCGTCACTCCCCACGCGATCGAACGATGAGATCCGCCAGCAACGCGACAGCACCGATCACGAGGCCCGTGACGAAGATCAACAGTGTATTGGTCGTCAAATGGAAGTGATACCGCGCCACGTCGAAGATGCCCTTGACGAAGCCGATCGCGATCAGCCAGATCGCAAGGGGCATCAGCACCTTGAGCGGATTGAAGTACATCACCATCCGCAGCACCTGAAGGATGTAGCGGTAGGCGTCCTTCAACGGGTGAAACTTCGACTGACCCGCCCGCTGCGCGTAGGAGATCGGCAGGTAGTCGACGGTGTGCTGGTTGGACAGGAACGACAGCGTGATCGTCGTGACGCACGAGAACCCAGGCGGCAGCAGCCGCAGATACGGCAGCGACACCTCCTTGCGGAAAGCGCGTAGCCCAGAGTTCAGATCGGGGATCGTCGTCCCGGACAACCACTCGGCAAACTTGCGAATAACCCACTTCGCCGGCACCCGTAGCAGCTTGTGGGTGCCCTGCTCGCTCGTCCGCGCTCCGACCACCTGGTCGACGTCGGGGTTGTCGTCGAGATAGCGGACAAGCTCGGGTATCCGCTCGTTCGGATACGTCATGTCTGCGTCGGTCCAGACGACGATCTCGCCTCGGGCATCGTGCGTACCGATCCGGCGAACCGTCCCGGAGCCCCCGTTGCGGCGGAAGGCGACTACGCGCAGCTGCGGGTAGGTCTTCTCGGCCCCGCGCAACCTGGCCAGAGTCTCGTCGGTCGACTTGTCGTCGATCGCCAGCAGCTCGTAGCTGTAGCCACTCGCGTCAAGCGCGAAGCTGATCCGAGCGATCTCTGCTAGCACGTGGTCCTGCTCGTTGTAACACGGCAGGACGACGGTGACATAAGGGCGAGGCGGGACGACGTGGGCTGAGCCGCCGGGATCGCTGGCCGTGGCAGGCTCGGCTGTCGAAGTGCGCGGGAAGCGCGGCGTCGCGACCGGCCGCTCCGGCGCGACGCTCAACGGCTGGGCAGCCACTGCAGGCCTTTCCACGCGGGAGCACCGACAAAGATCGACGAAAGTTTACCCTCCGGAGGTGCCCCGACTCCTGAAAGCTCGCTGTGAACCATCTGCGTACCTGGGAACGCTCAAGAGATACCAACGAATCGGAACACAAAAACGGTCGGGCCTTCGCCGACTACGGCTCAGGTAGCGAGTGGCTCGGTTAACGATTCCGCGGCCGCGTTGAGGGTGCCAGCACTGACGGCACTTCCGAGCCCGAGGGCCCGAATCGTCGTCACAACCGCAGCCCTCCCGGCTAGGTACTGCGGAATGCCGGCGCCGAGCGTGCCTGGGCCCCCGGTCAGCACGATCACGTTCTGTGCGCTACCCGCCACCGGGCCCGCCGCCAACGCGTCGGCGAAGGTGTCGCCGCGAGCGATGTTCACCAATTGCGAGCCCGAGAAGCCCACACCGCCGAGGGCTGAGTACGGCCCCGACGCCGGCAGGCCGTTGGTCTCCCAAGCAGCGATGTCGGCTGCAGTCTGCGTGCGATCCGATCCGGCGATGCGGTACTGGACCTGCACGCCCAGACCTGCGAGCGCCGTCTCAATAGTTGGGGATATCGCACTTGTCCCACCGACGATGATGGCGTTCTTGATGCCGAGCACGTCGATGGTGGCCGCAGCAGACGGCGGCAGCGAACCTCCGGCGACGAGAATCAGCGGATCTCCCGACTTGTACACGGCTGGACCCACCGCGAGTGCGTCGGCGAAGTTGGCCCCGGTGGCGATGATCGCCGTTGTGCTCCCGCCCGGACCTTTCTTGGTGTCGACGAGCTGGTTGGTCGCGTACCGGTCTGCGCCAGCTATGCGGACAACGCTGATGAGCGCGTTCGCCGAATTGTTGCTGACGTGCAGCGCGGCGATCTGGTCCTGAACATGCTGACTCACGGCCGACGTGCCGCCTACCAAGTACACCGTCGCGATGGGACTCTGCAGGAGTGCCTGCTGGATCGAAGCAGGCAGCGCCGCCGGATCCGTGGTCAAGACTCCGGTCTCGAGCTGCCCGGCGAGATAGCTGGCGGAAAGGGCGTCTGGGTAATTGGCCCCGGATGTAACGACGGCGGCCGTCGCTCCAGAGAACTCCGATTCGAACAGTTGACTCGCGGTCGCGTACCGGTCACTGCCGCCGATCCGGCTCTGTTGCACGGTGGTGCCGACACCCACCGAACCGAGGAACTTCGCGGTCGTCTTGTCGGTCACCGTCAGGTAGATCTCCTCCGCCGTCGCGGGCATCGAGAACTGCGCACCCGTGAGACTAAGGGTGTCCCCCACCACCGACGTCTTGCTCGCGATGACCTTAGCGGTGTCTCCCGGCGACTTGACCGTCGCCGTCGTCGCCAGCTGAGCTGTCGTGAGCGTCCCGGCGAGCGATCCAGCCTTGGTGAAAGACCCGTCAACCAAGGTGAGGTCGATCTCATCCCCCGCGTTGACTGCCCCGCCCGCGATATCCGTCAGCGACACCTTTCCGAGCGGGACGGCGAGTGCGTTCGGTGCGCCGGTAACGAGCGAGGAGATCGACACAGAGACGCTCGGCAGGTTGCCGACAGTCAAGTAGCTGATCTGTGCAGCACCGGGGAACGGGGCGCCACCACTCGCCGTCGCCTTGATCTGAACGGTCTGGCCGGCGGGAATCTTCGAACCGAGCGACAGCGCGAGATTTGAAAAGGTGAAAGTGGTGGTGAAGGCATTCTCCGGCGCGTCCTTGAAGAACGTAAGAACGAACTCGTCATTCACGACCGAGTTGGGTCCAGTAGCGAGAGTCAAGTTGTAGTAACTGGGGTCTATCCCGTTGTTCGCGACGAGGGCCGGCACGCTGGAGAAACTCGCTGACTGCAGTGGGCTCGCCGCCGTGTCCGACAGCTCATTGCCCGTCGTCCCGTTCCACAGCTCGAACGTTATGGAGTCACCCGCAGCCCACACGTGCTGAGTAGCGCTGTTTGTAATCGCCAACTGCTCTGCGTTCAACGGCTGGCCAGAGGCACCCGTCGACAACGGGACAGCGCCGCTTGTGGTGAACGTGGCGGAACCGGACTGGAAGACAGCTGCCGCAGACCCGGCGGTGGCGACAACCAATCCGCTCGCCACGGTGAAAGCCAGACCGACAATGCCGATGGTTCGAGCCCGAACGTTAGCCACAGATTGTCCTTGGTAGACGCAGAAGTCACTTTTGACGGAGCGTACAGCGATTTGCCACGGGCCGGTCAGCTCAGCAGAAGGCGTTCAGCATATTCACAGTGAGCGCGCCGCCGAAAACCCGAGGGGCCGGTCCGAGGCTTTCGCCTCGAACCGGCCCCTCAAGTTTCGTGCTGTGAACTAGTTGGTGCCTAGCTGACGGACCCTGCGGCCGCGTTCAGCGTTGCGGCACTGACCGCGGACGTGAGTCCGAGAGCAGTAACCGTGGTAACCGCACCAGCTGCTGTGCCACCGAGGAAGCCAGGCGCACCAGCGCCGAGCGTCGTCGGGTTGGCCGTGAGCAGGATCGGGTGCGCAGCCGCACCCGCAACTGGGCCAGCGACCAAGGCGTCGGCGAAGTTGTCACCACGGGCGAGGTACACAGTGCCCACGGTG
>DATCDK010000296.1:0-6653 GCA_036510735.1 Acidothermaceae bacterium
CAGCGACGAGGAAGCCGACCTCTACGACGCGATCAAAGCCGGCGCGATGGGCTACCTGCTCAAGGAGATCTCGATCGACGAGGTCGCTGCCGCGATCCGCGCGGTGCACGGCGGGCAGTCGTTGATCAGCCCGTCAATGGCCTCCAAGCTGTTGAGTGAGTTCGCCTCGATGATCAAGAAGGGCGATTCCCGCCAGCAGGTGCCGGCACCCAAGCTCACCGACCGCGAGATGGAAGTGCTGCGGCTGGTGGCGAAGGGCCTGAACAACCGCGACATCGCCAAGCAGCTCTTCATCAGCGAGAACACGGTGAAGAACCATGTCCGCAACATCTTGGAGAAGTTGCAGCTGCATTCGCGGATGGAAGCGGTCGTCTACGCCGTTCGCGAGAAGCTGCTCGAGATCACCTAAGTCCTCGCGGCACTACATGAGCCCGACGCTGACGAGCACGAGCCACGCCACGACGGCCAGATAGAAGACGCGCTCGATTGCGCCGAAATAGCTCGGCGTGGAGTGCGTCTCGCGCGCACCGCGGCGCACCACCATCATGGCGATCAACGAGGCCACCATCACCCATGCGATCGCGCCGCTCACGGTGGCCAACGTCGTCCAGCCAGGCACTTGTTTGGCGACTGAGCCGAGCCGAAGAGCAGCGATGGCAATGACGAGAAATGTCACGATGGCGATCAGCCCGTGCATGGTCCCGTGATTGCTGCGTTCGCCACCCGGCTCATCCATCGGGAACCAGCTGATGACGAGCCTGGCCAACGCGAAGACAACGAGGAGCGCGATCACTGCGCGTGCCCGGCCGGGCGCGGCTTCTGCGAGACCAACCGCTGCCGCCCCTCCCGCGACTGCGAGAGCGATGGTTTGTACCCGGTAGCCGAGCCGATAACGAGTAATCCCGTACTGGCTGACGGCATTGCGCATCGGGGACAGGCCAGTCGGGAGAACGTGCAGGACCACAAGCGCGCCGACGCTGACGGCGGTGGCCGCCAGGCAGGTCACACCTGCAGCAACCTCCGCATGTGACACGTAGGGATCATGCCACTGTGGTTCATGCGACGGTTCATGCGACCGCGCGACGCAGCGGATCGACGGCGCCCTCGGGGCTGACGCGCTCGATCGCAATCGCGCTGCAGCCCACCCACGACGCCGCCTCCGTGAGCGCGTCGCGGATGGCCGCCGACGTCGCCGGCAATCTCGCTGCCGTCGCGTGCTCCGGGATGACGGTCACCTGCCGGGCGATCAGCATGCCGTCGACGCGTGCCGGGTCGACCCGCGCGATCAGCTGCCCACCGGCGAGTACGGGCATCGAGAAGTAGCCGTGTTGGCGCAGCGGCTTCGGCACGTAGGCCTCAAGCCGATGGTCGAGACCGAAGATCCGCGCCGTGCGCGCGCGGTCCCACACGAGTGAGTCGAACGGCGAGAGCAGCGTCGTTCGGTGGCGGCCCCGGGGCAAGCCCTGCTCCAGCGTGCTCGCGTCCGCCCAGGCCGGCGGCGTCCAGCCGCGCACGCGGACCGGCACGAGGCCGGTCTCCGGGAGTAGCCGAGCGACGTCGAGCTTCTTCAACCGGAAGTAGTCGGAGAGGTCGGAGCCGGTGGCCACGCCCAGACACGTCGCGGCCAACTGGATGAGCGCGACCTGGCACTGGTCGTCGTCGAGGTCGTCGTGCAGGACGTCGGCCGGAATCGCCCGCTCGGGCAGGTCGTAGACGCGTCGCCAGCCAACGCGACGGGTGCAGGTGAGTTGCCCGCTCGCGAGTAAGAACTCGGCGGCCGACTTCACCTCCGACCACCCCCACCACTCCGCGGTCTTCTTGGCCCCGCCCAGGTCGGTGGCCGTCAGCGGTCCTTCGGCGCGCACTTGTTTGAGCACAGCTTTCGCTGCCGCGGCAGAGTGCTCGCCCCAATGCTTCGCGCGGCTGAGAAACCGACGTCGACGAAATGCGAACAATGGCCACTGCGATATCGGCATGACACAGGCAGCGTGCGCCCAGTACTCGAAAGCGTCGCCACTCCAATATGCGGCCTCGATCTTGGGTCGCCCGACTGCCCCGAGTCGCGCGTAGGCGACGAGTTCGTGCGAGCGCGCCAGCACCGAGATCGTGTCGAGCTGGACCGCCCGCAGCGACGCCAGCATTCCCACGACGGCGGCCCGGCGGTCAGGGGAACCGACGAGGTGCTGGGCAGCCAGCGCGAACCGGCGGGCCTCGTCGGCTGACAGTTCGAGGGTGGTCGGCCCAGCCGTCAATTTTGCTGCGGCGGGTCGGGTCATGGGTCGGATCGTAGGTCCCGGTACTGACGTCGTTCACAAGCGCGCCCCAGCCACCCACCTTCTCGCCTCCGCCTCGCCTACGATGGCGGAAGGACGGACCGCACGCCCCCGCCGTCCCGATATCGTCCAGGACCGTTTCGAGGAGCCAGTCTTCGTGCCCGCAATCTTCGACAAGCTCATGCGCGCCGGCGAGGGGAAGATCCTTCGCCAGCTCAAGGCGATCTCCGATCAGGTCAACTCGGTCGAGGCCGAGTTCGAGGCCCTGTCGGACGCCGAGCTGCGGGCGCAGACCGATGAGTTCAAGGAGCGTTACGCGGGCGGCGAGAGCCTCGACGACCTGCTGCCGGAGGCGTTCGCGACGGTCCGCGAAGCTGCCCGCCGCACGCTTGGACAGCGGCACTTCGACGTCCAGATCATGGGCGGCGCCGCTTTGCACCTGGGCAACATCGCCGAGATGCGTACCGGCGAGGGCAAGACCCTGGTCTCGACACTGCCCGTCTACCTGAACGCGCTGTCTGGCGACGGCGTGCACGTCGTCACCACCAACGACTACCTGGCCCGCCGTGACTCTGAGTGGATGGGCCGGGTGCACCGTTTCCTCGGCCTCGACGTCGGGGTGATCCTGTCGCAAATGCCGTCGGCCGATCGGCGCTCCGCCTACGCGGCCGACATCACCTACGGCACCAACAACGAGTTCGGGTTCGACTACCTGCGCGACAACATGGCCCTGAGTGCCGAAGAACTCGTGCAGCGTGGGCACAACTTCGCCGTCGTCGACGAGGTCGACTCGATTCTGATCGACGAAGCGCGTACGCCGCTGATCATCAGCGGTCCGGTCGAGCTCAACCTCAAGTGGTACACCGACTTTGCTGCCCTGGTCGCTCGGTTGAAGCGCGGCGAAGAGGGCGAAGGCGACTACGAGGCCGACGAGAAGAAGCGCACCGTCGCCATCACCGAACAGGGCGTCGAGCGCGTCGAGGACTGGCTCGGCATCGAGAACCTCTATGAAGCCGCTCACACGCCGCTGGTCGGCTACCTGAACAACGCGCTGAAAGCTAAGGAGCTCTTCGCGCGAGACAAGGATTACGTCGTCATCGACGGCGAAGTGCTGATCGTCGACGAGTTCACCGGGCGCATGCTCTACGGCCGTCGTTACAACGAGGGCATGCACCAGGCGATCGAGGCCAAAGAGGGCGTCGAGATCAAACAGGAGAACCAGACCCTCGCGACGATCACGTTGCAGAACTACTTCCGGCTCTACGAAAAGCTTGGCGGCATGACGGGTACGGCGAGCACTGAGGCTGCCGAGTTCGACCAGATCTACAAGCTCGGTGTGGTGCCGATCCCGACGAACCGCGACGCCGTGCGCATCGACCAGCGCGACGTGGTCTTCAAGTCGGAAAAGGCCAAGTTCGACTCGGTGGTCGACGACATCGCCGAGCGCCATGAAAAGGGCCAGCCAGTTCTGGTGGGCACCATTAGTGTCGAGAAGTCCGAGCTGCTTTCCGGAATGCTGTTGCGTCGCGGCGTGCCGCACGAAGTGCTGAACGCGAAGTATCACGAGAAGGAAGCCGCGATCATCGCGCAGGCCGGCCGTAAGGGCGCCGTGACGGTGGCGACGAACATGGCCGGTCGAGGCACCGACATCATGCTCGGCGGCAACCCCGAATTCCTTGCTCAGCTCGAACTTTCCGAGCAGGGGCTCTCGCCCGTCGAGACGCCTGAAGAGTACGAGGCGGCGTGGCCCGACGCGGTGGCGAAGTGGAAGGGTTCCGTCGCGGCAGAGCACAACGAGGTCGTCGACGTCGGCGGGCTCTACGTGTTGGGCACCGAGCGGCACGACTCGCGTCGCATCGACAACCAGTTGCGCGGACGATCCGGACGTCAGGGCGACCCGGGAGAGTCGCGCTTCTACCTTTCGCTCGGCGACGACCTGATGCGGCTGTTCAACGGCGCTGCGGTCGAAAAGATCATGGACACACTGAACATTCCCGACGAGGTGCCCATCGAGTCAAAGATGGTCACCCGCGCGATTCGTTCGGCGCAGACGCAAGTCGAGCAGCAGAACTTCGAGATCCGTAAGAACGTGCTCAAGTACGACGAGGTGCTGAACAAGCAGCGCACCGTCATCTACGCCGAGCGGCGTCGGGTTTTGCATGGCGATGACCTGCACGAGCAGGTGCGCAACATGGTCGACGACGTGATCCGCGGCTACGTCGAGGCCGCAACGGCCGAGGGCTACGCCGAAGAGTGGGACCTCGAGGAGTTGTGGAAGGCGCTCAAGACCCTGTACCCCGTCGGCGTCACGATCGAGGAGATCGAGACGGCGAGTGGCGGGGGCCGCGAGGGGTTGAGTGCAGAGTTCCTCGACGAGGAGCTGATCGCTGACGCGCAGGCTGCCTACGACACCCGCGAAGAGGGCCTTGGCACGCTGCCCGAGGGCGAGCCGATCATGCGCGAACTCGAGCGCAAGGTCGTGCTGTCGGTGCTCGACCGCAAGTGGCGCGAACACCTTTACGAGATGGACTACCTGCAAGAAGGCATCCAGCTGCGCTCGTATGGCCAGCGCGATCCACTGGTCGAGTACCAGCGCGAAGGCTTCACGATGTTCACCACGATGATGGACGCCATCAAGGAGGAGTCGGTCCAGCTCCTGTTCAACCTCGAAGTGCAGGTCGCGGCGCCAGAGGAGCCGCCCGCGAACGTCACTGCTGTCGAAGAGCAGCCGACGGCGGACGACGCGGTGCCGGCGCCACCCGCCCCTGCGCGCAAGACCGTGGCGCAGGAGGTTGCGGGTGCTGACGGCGCCGGTCACGGCATGCCGCACCTGGTGGCTCCCGGCTTGCAGGAAGCACGGCGCCCGACGCGTCTCCAGTACTCCGCGCCCACCATCGATGGTGACGCGGGCAACCTCGCGCCGCCGGTGTCGGGGGGCCCGGTAGCAGCGACCGCGGGTGGGGAGGCGCACCTGATGTACGAGGGCACGCCGCGCAATGCGAAGTGCCCGTGCGGATCAGGACGCACCTACAAGCGGTGTCACGGAGATCCACGCAGCGCGGTCTAGCCCGATGTGCCGGCGGCGTTAGCCGATGTGCCGACGGCGTCAGCCGATTTGTAGCGCCGTGCACTGCCAGCGGCCGTCGATGCCTTCAAGGCGCAGCGCGATCGCACGACAGCGCGGACCCTGCTGCACGATCGCGCACACCTCGGCAACGCCATCGCGTGGTTCGCTGACGCGGATGGATCGCACGACTTCGGCGAGCCGGGTGGTGGCGATGGCGCGGCTGCCCGCGCCTGTGGCGGCGACCGGTCGTGCAACGCGTGCGCATAGTTCTTCGTAAACAGGGGCCGTCGTCCATCGAACCAACTGCGAGACGGGTCGCACTCCCGACACCACCTCGATCATCGCCTGCACCAACCGGCCGGCCCACGGCGTGGGCGCGGGCAGCAGCGTGGTCGCTGTTTTCTGTGGCCCGAACTCTTCCTCGACGGTTTCGCGTCTTCCCTGTCGACGCGGTGCTCGTGGCTCGAGCGCCACCACTGCGGTGTCGCCCGGTCCGTTCAATGTGGGCAACAGGCGCAAGTCAGGCGTTGTGTGAGGGGCTCCTTCTCGAAGCGTGTCAGGAAGTTCGGGCCGTGCAGGCAGGCCGCTCGGCAGGGCGAACACCAGTCGCAGTGCGCGCTGCCCATGGTCGGAATCGCTTACCGGCGTGCGATGCGGCGCAACGTCGCTGGGTGTCGATGTGACTACCTCGTCGTCGAACGGCGGCTGCGGGTTGCAGCTCGGCAGTCGGCGTACGGCGGTCGTCGGGCTGGTCGCGCGGCGAGTGCGAGGTGCAGGCACTGGGACGGCGACGGCTTGCGCGGTCGTGCTCACGGGGTGCCGACGGACACTGTCGAAGTGGACCCTGTCGAAGTGGACGGTGTTGAAGTGGACGGTGTTGAAGTGGACGGTGGCACAAGTAGTTCGCCGGGCCGGATCACGCTGGGATCAGGGCCGATGGCGACGCGATTCGCGTCGTACCACGCCGGCCACGCGCGCGAAATATCGACCGCGGTTGCATTGGGCCCGAGGTGCCGCGCGGCGATATCCCACAACGTGTCGCCGCGGTGAACCACGTAGCCGGCACTGCGATCGCTCGGATCACCTGCGTCGCGATGGGCAGTACCGGTGACGATTGCGGCCGCACCGGTCGCCCGCTGTGCAGGTGGCGGCGACGACGCGACGAAGGCCGTCGCGGGTCGATCGAGACTCGGTGGCGCAGGGCTGGTGTCGGGTGCAGAGCTGGTGTCGGGTGCAGAGCTGGTGTCGGGTGCAGAGCTGGTGTCGGGTGCAGAGCTGGTGTCGGGTGCAGAGCTGGTGTCGGGTGTCGAGCT
>DATCDK010000297.1:0-15824 GCA_036510735.1 Acidothermaceae bacterium
CCGATCACCGGCAGCGCGGTGACGGCGGCGAGCACCCCAGGTAGGTGGGCGGCGCCACCCGCGCCGGCGATGATGACCTGCAACCCGCGGGCCGCTGCGGTCTGGCCGTATTCGAGAGTGGCGTGCGGCATCCGGTGGGCCGAGGAGACCTTCACCTCATAGCCGATGTCAAACTCGGTCAGCGCCTGCGCGGCGGCTTCCATGATCGGCCAATCGGAGTCGCTGCCCATGACGATTCCGACGCGGGGCGAGCTCATGCCGTAGTCCAAATCATGTGGGGTTCCTCGGCAAGGTGGACGGCGGTCGGGTGTCACCCTACCGATACCCCTCGCCGTCCATCTCTCGGCTTGTCTCTATGCGTCCGGGAGACCGAGTTCGCGCGCGATCAACATCCGCTGGACTTCGCTGGTGCCTTCACCGATCTCGAGGATCTTGGAGTCGCGCCAGAACCGCGCCACTGGAGTCTCGTTCATGAAGCCGTAGCCGCCATGGATCTGGGTGGCCTCGCGGGCATTGGTGACCGCGATCTCTGAGGCGTAGAGCTTGGCCATCGCCGCGTGCTTCTTGAACGGCTTGCCGGCCAGCATCCGCGCGGCCGCATCGTGATACGCGAGCCGCGCAGTGTGCGCGCGCACCGCCATGTCGGCGATCTTGAACTGGATCGACTGGAACGCGCCGATCGCCGAGCCGAACGCCCGCCTCTGAGTGGCGTACTTGATCGACTCGTCGACGCAGCCCTGGGCGAGCCCGACTGCGAGCGCGGCGATCGCGATGCGGCCCTCGTCGAGGATCGACAGGAAGTTCGCGAAACCGCGGCCGCGATCGCCGAGCAGATTTGCTTCGGGCACCTCGACGCCGGACAGCGACACTTCGCGAGTATCCGACGCGTGCCAACCCACCTTCGAGTAAGGCGGCGCGACGCTCAGACCCTCGCTCGGAACCGGGACCAGCAGTGAGGAGATTTCCTTGCGGCTACCGGCTTCGCCGGTCACTGCAGTGACGGTGATCAGACGGGTGATGTCGGTGCCCGCGTTGGTGATGAACGCCTTTGTCCCGTCGATGCGCCAGCTGCCGTCGGCGAGCGCAGCTCGGGTTCGGGTCGCGCCTGCGTCGGTCCCGCCATCCGGCTCGGTCAGCCCGAAAGCCGCGAGCGCCTCGCCGCTGGTCAGCTGCGGCAGCCACTCCTTGCGCTGCTCGTCGTTGCCGAACCGAAAGACCGGCATCGCGCCGAGTGACACGGCCGCCTCGAGCGTGATCGCGACCGACGAGTCGACCCGAGCCAGCTCCTCGATGGCCAGGCAGAGCGCGAAGTAGTCGCCGCCCATGCCGCCGTACTCCTGCGGGAACGGCAGTCCGAACAGCCCCATGCGGGCCATCGCCGCGACGATGTCGTAGGGGAACGCGTGGTCCTCGTCCATCGCGGCCGCCCTGGGGGCCACGACTTGGCGAGCAAAATCGGCAACCGTGGAACGCAAGGCCTCATGTTCTTCGTCTAGGGGGTAGTCGAACTCGGAGGCACCGCTGCCACTCACCACGGGTCCATCCTTTCGCGGCCGCAGGCCGGCATGTCACAGCCGGTCGGCAGGCCGGCACGTTGCAGCCGATCAGCTACCAGGTCACGAGCGTCAGGAGCAGGTGCTCCCCCTCAGCATGTCCCCATTTTCGGCCGATACGCTGATCAAGGCGCCAAATCGTGCGCCCCAATCGAGGTGGTGACGTGAGCGTCGTGCGGTCGCTTTACGCACGCTTCGCGAAGCTCGGCCACGAGGTGGCCAAATTCGGCACCGTCGGCCTGCTTGCCTACGTCCTCGATACCGGCACGTTCAACCTGCTGAAGTACGACGGCGGCCCGGTTTCGCACAAGGTCCTGACCGACAAGATCATCTCGACCGCGCTGGCGGCGACCTTCGCCTACTTCGCGAACCGGCACTGGACCTGGAGAGCCCGCGCCCGTACTGGCCTCGGCCGCGAGTACGTGCTGTTCTTCGTGTTCAACGGCGTCGGGCTCGGCATCGCACTCGCCTGCCTCGCGACGTCCCATTACGTTCTCGATCTTCGTAGTGGCCTCGCCGACAACGTCTCGGCGAACGTCATCGGCACCATCCTCGGAACGCTGTTCCGCTTCTGGTCCTATCGGCGGTGGGTGTTCCTCGAAGCCGAAGAGCCGCTGCGCTCCGAGGAAGCTGCATCGGCCGCCGTCGTCTGAGTCGCGGAGCGCGAAAGACGACGGGGGCCCGTGTCAGAGCCGCCATCGTCTAACGGCGTTCCGTTCTCGCCACCCTCAGCGTTGTCGGGTGCGAGAAAGATCGCGAAGATCGGCGGCCGCGGCTGCGCCAACTCCAGCCGCCCGCCGTCCGCTGCTACGAGGTCTCGTGCGAGCGCGAGCCCGAGTCCGGTGCGGTGCGCACCGCTAAACGATCGCTCGAAGATGTGCGGCACGAGTTCGTCAGGGACACCGGGGCCTTCGTCACGCACCTCGAGCACCACGTGCCCACTCGTCTCCCGGGTATGGACGGTCACGGTGCCGGCGCCATGCACGAGGGCGTTGTCGATGAGGGTCGCGACGACCTGCGCGAGTCCGCCGGGAGTCGACATCGCCATCAAGCCGACGCTGCCATCGCGCACGAGACGCCGGTGAGCGCGCCGAAACGCGGGGTCCCACTCCACCGCCTGCTGAGCCAGCACGGTGTCGACGGCGACCACGACCCCCGACTCTGAGCGTGCGCTGCGTTTGTGCTCAGCCAAGAGCGAGTCGACCACCGCGGCCAGCCGCTCAGCCTGCACGAGAGCGGCCGTCGCCTCTTCGCGAACCGCCGACTCGGTCGACGTGGCGACGATTTCCTCGAGCCGGATCGACAATGCGGTGAGCGGGCTCCGCAACTGATGCGACGCGTCAGCGGCTAACGCACGTTCGGCGCCCAACAGTCGGCCGATCCGTTCGGCGCTGCGGTCCAGAACCTCCGCCACCTTGTCGAGTTCGGGCACGCCGTAGCGGTGGTTTCGGGGTCGCGGGTCGCCCGCACCGAGTCGCTCTGCACCGACCGCCAGGTCTTCGAGCGGCCCACCGAGCCGCTTCGCTTGCCGCCGGGCGAGTTCGACCGCCGCCGCAAGTGCCACGATCGCCAACGCCGCGACACCGACCCACACGGACGCCAGCTCGCTGTTGGTCGACGACGCCGACGCGATGACCGTGACGGCTTCGTCCTTCGTCCCGATCGCACTGCCCCTGTCAACCGATCCGGTGATCGGTGTCCCGGTCGTCAGCGTTTGACCGTCTCTGGTGACGAACACGTAGCGGTCGTCACCGGCGAACTGCTTCAGGATGCTCATGGTCACCGCGGCCGCCGACGGAGAAGCATCAAGCGAGGTACCGGACGGCGGGGTGCTGGGGCTGGTATCCAATGCGGCGGCGATCTGAGTCGCCTCTCGGTTGATCCGCTTCTGTGCTTCGTCGCGGATCAACTTGGTCGTGACGATGCCGAGCGGAATTCCCAGCAGGATCACCGAAACGACGGCGACGACCAGCGTGGAGACAAGCAGTCGCCTTCGCATGGTGGATCAGCCACGCTCGAAGCGGAACCCCAAGCCACGGATCGTCGTGATGAGCCGGGGTGACGCCGCATCGTCGCCAAGTTTGCGACGCAGCCACGACACGTGCATGTCGAGAGTCTTCGAGGATGCCCCGCGGCTCATGCCCCACACGTCGCGCATCAACTGCTCGCGGGTCAGCACCTTGCCGGCGCCGAGCACGAGCGCGAGCAGCAGGTCGAATTCCTTCGCGGTCAGGCTGAGTTCTTTGTCGCCCAGCCACGCGCGCCGCGACTCCGCGTTGATGCGCACGCCGTTGACGTCGGGCACCTCAGGAGCACCGCGCCGGAGCAGCGCTCGCACCCGCGCCAGCAGCTCGGCGAGCCGGAACGGCTTGGTCACGTAGTCGTCTGCACCGGCGTCGAGACCGACGACGAGGTCGACCTCTTCGGCGCGGGCGGTCAGAACGAGGACCGGCACCGAGCGGCCTTCGGCGCGCATCCGTCGGCAGACCTCGAGGCCGTCCATCGTGGGCAGCCCGAGATCGAGCACCACGAGGTCGACCCCACCGCTGAGAACACGCTGGAGCACCGCGGTGCCTTCGCTCTTGACCTCGACCTCGTAACCCTCGCGACGCAGGGCCCGGGCGAGCGGGTCGGAAATCGAGACATCATCCTCGGCGAGCAAGACGGCAGTCATGAGGGAATCGTATGGGTCGGCGAGCTAAACCGGGGTGATCCCATGACGCCTTCGCGAAAACGCCCGCTGCTTGGTGCTCGCGGCGGCCAGCCGGCGGATCAAATTGGCCCTCAGATCCTCGGGCTCGACGATGTCGTCGACGACCAATTCGGCAGCCAGCCGCATGATGTCGATGTCCGCTTCGTACTCGGCCCGCAGGCCGGCGACCACCGCCGTGCGCTCCTCGTCGTCGGCGATCGCAGCGAGCCGGTTGGCGTGCACGGCGTTGACTGCGGCGTCGGCTCCCATCACCGCGATCTTTGCGGTCGGCAGCGCAAGAGTCGCGTCCGGCTCGAACCCCGGACCGGCCATCGCGTAGAGCCCCGCGCCGTATGCCTTGCGCACGACGACGCAGAACTTGGGCACGGTCGCCTCCGATACGGCGCTCACCATCTTCGCGCCGTGGCGGATGATGCCGGCCTTCTCGACCGCGGTTCCGACCATGAAGCCCGGCACGTCAGCCAGAAAGATCAGCGGCACGTTGAACGCGTCGCACAGTTGGATGAACCGGCTCGCCTTGTCTGCGGAGTCAACGAAGAGCACGCCGCCCTTGTGCAGCGAGTTGTTGGCGACGATGCCCACCGGCTTGCCCCCAAGGCGGGCCAGCCCGACCACGACCTCCCGCGCCCACAACTCGTGGATTTCGAACAGGCTCCCGACGTCGACGAGGCCGCGGATGAAGCGCCGCATGTCAAAGGCCACCCGCTCGCTAGCAGGGACAAGCGCACGCAGGTCGACGGGCTCCGCGTCACGCGCCGGAATGCTTGGCGGGTCGCCCTGCCAGTTCGAGGGCAGGAACGACAGGTAGCGCCGCACGCAGGCCAGCGCTTCGTTCTCGCTTTGCACGAGAACATGCCCGACGCCGGATTCCGTGCAGTGCATGCGAGCACCGCCCATGGCCTCGAGCGTGGTCTTCTCGCCGGTCACCATCTCGACCATGCGGTCGGAGCCGAGGTACATCGACGCGTTGCCCTCGACCATGATGACGATGTCGCAGAACGCCGGAACGTAGGCGCCGCCGGCCGCGCTCGGACCGAACAACGCGCAGACCTGGGGTATCGACCCGCTTGCTCGTACCTGTGTGTGAAAGAGGTGGCCAGCCCCTCGACGTCCGGGAAACATCGCGACTTGATCGGTGATCCGCGCACCTGCCGAGTCGACGAGATAGACCATCGGAATGCCTACGTTGTAAGCGAATTCCGCGATCCGCAGCATTTTCTCGACGCTGCGCGCACCCCACGAGCCGGCCTTGACGGTCGAGTCGTTCGCCAGCAACGCAATCGGACGACCGTCGATGGTTGCGGTGCCCGTCACCACTCCGTCAGCTGGCAGATCGGCGGCCAGCGCGTTCGCGAAAGCACCGTCCTCGACGAAGGACCCGGCGTCGACGAGCGCCCGCACGCGGTCGCGAGCGAACATCTTGCCCTTGGCTGCGTTCGCCTGGTGATACTTCGCGGCGCCGCCGGCCCCGATGCGCACGCGTTGCTCTGCCGCCGTCGGCTCGGCCCCTACCTGCTCATCGCTCACCCGCCGAATGTATCCACCTCCGCCAGCGGATCGCGCCTCCGACAGGATGAGCGGGTGTCCGAGTATCGCGATCCGCCTGGCGAGGCGCCGTGGGCGGTGCCCATCGTGGTTCGGGCAGAGAAGGGTGCCGAGCCGACCGCGGCTGCCGTTGCCGAAGCGGCAGCGACGGCGGTCGTGCAACTGCTCGAGGATCGCCGAAGTGTCGACGGCGAATGGCATGACGAGGTTCAGCGCTGGCTCGACGGCCGGATCCGCAAGGTGGCCCGTCGTGCTCGAGGGTCGAAGTGGGACGCGGCTGTGGCACTGCCCGGGGTCACCGTTGTCCATCACGGTGCCTCGGTCCGCGCTTTCGTGCCCGGACCGACCGATGCTGTACCGCCACAGATCGCGAAGCTCCAGGTCGCCGGCCTCGATCTCGAACCGGGGACGCCGTCGGCTGCCACCGCGGGCGTTTTGGCGATCGCCGTCACACCACACGTCACGATGAGCCCGCTGAAGGCAGCGGTGCAGGTCGCGCACGCGGCGCAGTTATCGCTTGGGGTATTGGCTGACCTCGAAGATTGGCGAGCGACAGGCTTTGGCGTTCGCCTCGTACGGCCGGACGCCGATCAGTGGGCGCAGTGGTCGTCGTCCGCTCGTGTGGTGGTGCGGGACGCCGGCTTCACCGAAATCCCGCCCGACACGCAAACCGCAATCGCGCTATGGCACCAGTAACTGCGCCGATCAGTCGGGGCGGTTGTGGTCGCCGGTCGCGCCGTCGATCAGCTCACGAAGGATGTCCATGTGGCCGGCATGCCGGGCGGTCTCTTCGAGTTCGTGGATGAGCACCCACCGCATCGAAACCCGGTCACCCCACCACGCGGCACCAAGGTCATCGAGCCCGATCTCGTCGATGGCCTGGTCTGACGCGCGCCATGCCCGTTTGTAGAACTCGACAATGTCAGCGGTCGTCTCGTCAGTTGTGATGCGCAAGTCGGCCTCAGGGTCTTCCTCGTCGAACGGCATCGCTTCCATCTCGCGGCCAAACGTCGAGCAGAACCAGCCGTACTCCACCGCAGCGAGGTGCTTCACGATCCCGAGCAGGCTCGTGCCCGACGGCGTCATCTGACGCCGCACCTGATCGTCGTCCAGCCCCTCGATTTTCCATAGGACGACGTCGCGATGGCGTTGGAGAGCAACGTGGAGGCTGGTCTTTTCGTCGCCCGTGAACGGAACTCGCTGGAACATTCGTTGATCCTCTCACTGCGGGGTGCTGATCGGCCCAGATGTGGGCAGACTGGTCAGCATGGGACATCGACGCGCGCTCATCGCCATCGTCGGCGGGAGCCTCGTACTCGCCGCCTGCACGTCCAGCAAGCACGCCGCACCCGCCGCATCCGCGCCCGCTTCATCTGGCGCAGCCGCATCCTCAGCAGTGTCGTCGGCCGCGGCATCGTCGGCGGCAGCCTCGTCATCGGCACCAGTCTCGGCCAGCGCGGCTACATCATCGCCTGCCGCAGCGAGTTCGTCGGCTGCTTCTGCGTCGGCGAGTGCGACGACATCTCCGAGTGCGAAAATCGCCGCGTTTCCGACCGGGATCTGGCCGACGTACCACCACGACGTCGCACGCACCGGAAACGCGGGCAACGTTCCGGCAGTGAAGGGTCTCAAGGTCGCGGCGACCGCAAGTCTCGACGGCGCGATCTACGCGAGCCCTCTCGTGTTGCACGACGCCAAGGGCGACCTGATCATCGCAGCGACCGAGAACAACACGCTCTACGCGTTACGCAACAACGGCACCATCGCCTGGTCGCGACACATCGGCACTCCGGTCAACGGCTCGAGCCTGCCGTGCGGCAACATCAATCCGACCGGCATCACCGGTACACCTGTCTACGATCCAGCGACCGGGCTCGTGTTCGCGGTCGCGTTCCTGTCCGGCGACAAGCACGTGCTGGTCGCTGTCAACGCAGAGACCGGCGCGCTGGCCTGGACGCGACCAGTCGACCCGCCGGGCTCCAACGCGAACGTCGAGCAGGAACGCGGCGCGCTGTTGCTCAGCGGCGGCAAGGTGTGGGTTCCATACGGCGGCCTCTATGACGACTGCGGCCCCTACCACGGCTACCTCGTCGGTATCGCGACCTCGGGTCAGGGCGCCGCCGCGATCTACCAAGTGCCGAGTTCGCGCGAGGCCGGGATCTGGACACCGGCCGGCCCGTCGGCCGACGCAGCAGGACATGTCTACGTGTCAGTCGGCAATAGTGCGCAGACCAACCCGAAGGCCGCCTACGACATGGGTGACTCCGTCATCGAACTGAGCGGGACGAGCGTCGTGTCGTTCTTCGCACCGGCGACGTGGGCCAGCGAGAACGCGCGTGACCTCGACCTGGGCACGACTGGCCCGGTGATTCTGCCGACCGGCCAAGTTTTCGTGGCAGGCAAGAACGGCAACGCTTACCTCATGAAGCAGGGGGCGCTCGGCGGTCTCGGCGGCAAGGTCCCGAGCATCGCGGTATGCACGGCGTTCGGGGGCGCGGCGTACAGCGACGGCACGATCTACGTTCCTTGCACGAACGGCGTGAGAGCAGTCCATATCTCGGCGACTGCGATGACGGCCTCATGGCATGCATCGCCCTCTGGCTCACCGATCGTCGGGGGCGGCGCCGTGCTGACGGTCGCCCCATCGTCGGGCACGTTATTCGCACTTGATCCGGCATCCGGCGCCACGAAAGCGCAGGTCGCCCTCGGCGACTCGACCACGCGGTTCGCAACGCCCGCACTGGCCGCTGACGGGTTCGCCTACGTCGGCACCGAGCACGGGAAACTGGTCATCGTCGCAACGTCGTGAGCTCTGACCCTCGGCCGTACTCGGTGCGGGGGCCTCTTAGCTCACGGCCTGCTTCACGAGCGCGGCGATCCTTGCCTCGTCAGCACGGGTCAACTTCTTCAGCGCGAAGTCAGTCGGCCACACGTTGCCGTCGTCGAGCTTCGCCTTGTCGCTGAACCCGAACGTGGCGTATCTCGTGCCAAACTTTTGCGCGCTCCGAAAGAAGCAGAGGACGTTCCCGTCCTTGGTGTACGCCGGCATGCCATACCAGGTTCGTGGCACGAGATCTGGCGCGGTGGCCTTCATGATGGAGTGGATGCGCTCGCCCATGATGCGATCGGACTCAGGCATCTCGGCAATCTTGGCGAGCACGTCCTTCTCCCCGTCTGCGCGCTGCCCCTCCGCCTTGAGTTCTTTCACCCGCTCCTTCATCGCGGCTCGCTCTTCGGGTGTGAATCCCTTGCTTGGTTGGCCAGCGGCCTTCTTGGCCGGCTTCCGGGTGGCAGCCATTGCGAGTGCTCCTTCGAGGTATCAATCGGCAGGGATGACTGCGGGTGCGTCGAGCACGCTCAAAAACGTTGACCACGCGTTGCTTGCCGTTCCTGGGCGCGGGCCGCATCGGCCGAGGGACCCCGGCCCGCGTATTTGCCTTTCGCCTCGGTTACCGGATCTTCCGAGAGCGGTCGCATCACAATTCGGTCGCCGAGATCGACGACGAAAACCTGGTGCGTGTTCCACCTCGCTAAGGCCTCGGCGGGGATTGGTACCTCGCCATTGTTGGACACCGTCAGGACGTGCGCACCAGGTTCCATGTCGCCATCGTATGCAGACGGCCCGACACTTTACGCCCCAACAGACGCCCTTCAGCCGGCCGCGATCGCTCTCAGTACGCAGAATTCGTTCCCGTGCGGGTCGGCCATGACGATCCAGGTCACGTCACCACGCTGGCCGACGTCCGCTCTCGTCGCACCCAACTGTTCGAGCCGCGCGACCTCGGCGGCTTGATCGTCAGGTCGAACGTCAACGTGCAGTCGATTCTTGATCACTTTCGTTTCCGGCACCCTGAGGAACAGCAGATCGGGCACCACGCCGTCCTCACGGCTGCCCTGCGGCGGCTCGATGCACACCTCGTCCGGCTCATCGAACGTCCGGCGCCACCCCAGTGCTTCTTCCCAGAATGTCGCAAGAGCCGAGGGATCGGTGGTGTCTATGCACAGGCACTGGATGCGTACGGACATGTGCGCCTCTATTCAGCTGGGACATGATCAGGCTATGCAGATCGAGGTGACGACGGGCGACGTTGTGCAGGCACAGGTCGAGGCGCTTGTTACGGCGGCCAACGCTGCACTCAGGGGCGGTGGCGGTGTGGACGGCGCGATACATCGTGCCGCCGGACCCGAACTGCTGCAAGCGTTGCGGTCGCTCGCGCCGTGCCAAATCGGCGGAGCGGTCATCACCCCCGCCTTTCGAATCCCATCTCCCGTCCGGTTCGTCGTCCATGCAGTCGGTCCGAGGTACGGACGCGACGAACCCGCGGCCGACCTCCTCGCCGGCGCATACACAGAGAGCCTCGCGAGATGCGACGAAGTCGGCGCCAAGAGTGTCGCCTTCCCTGCGCTGTCAACGGGCGTATACGGCTACCCGCTGTCAGATGCATGCCGAATCAGCGTGGCGGCCTTAAAGGCAACACAGACCCAAGTCGAACGGTGCGTACTCGTCGCCTACGACAACAGGACTCGGCAGCTTTGGGAGCAGGCGCTCGCGTAGATCGTCGACGGCATCTCATCGGCGTTGCGGAGCTCAGGTGCGATCGCGTGAGCTAGTGTGCTGCAACGGCCGAGGGGGAACAGTGCAGGGCGCGCGACTACTCATAGCGCTCATCGGCGTCACGCTGACCGTCGGCTGCGCGAGCCAAAATGCCCTCGGTACAGCATCGGCACCGAGTTCTACGGCCGACGCAACCAGTCCTGCGGCGCCATTAGCCTCAATCACCGCAAGCGCGCTGGCACCGGCCGGTTCGCCCAGTGCACAACTGCCGGCGCCGAGTTGCAGAGTCTCTCAGGCCTCGACCGACTCACCCTCCGCTCAGCAAGTGGTCAGTGCGTACCTCGACGCCCTCAACGCGCACGACATCGCCCGCGCCAAGACCTACCTCACCCCAGCCCATGCCGCGGAAGTCGCGGCTGAGACCGACTCGTGGTTCACCAACACCCGAAGCATCACGAATATCGTCATCGGTTGCGACGCACCGCGCGATGCTTTCGGTGGACCGGCGACGGGCTATTCGGAGATCGTGCAGGTGGGTGTGCAGTTCACCTTGGAGCAATACCATGCCGAATCGATGACGAACGGCATGAACGACTGGTCGTACATCCTGGTGCGCAACAGCGACCACGATCCGTGGCTAATCGCGGACGAGGGCATGGGCTGAGCGGTTGGCCTCACCGCAGCGGACGCACGGAGCGCCACGACGTTGAAGGCCACTGACCCATAGAAATTCGGGCGCCGCGATCAATGCGGAACCTACGCACGCCCATCGGCGTCCAACCGCGGTGAAGCGCACCTGGCGTAGAGCCATCCCCGCCATCGTCGTCGCGGCTTCCCTGGCCGGCTGTGCGAGCTCGGCCACGAAGGCAGGCACCGTGACAACCCCGAACGCGAGCAACACGACGACCCCGACTGAGGTCAGAGCCACCGACGTGGCTCGCGCCGATCCGGGTTCGATCTCGACTGCCGCCCTCGTCACTGGCATTAACGCGTTCGGCCACGACCTTTACGCGCAAGCCGCGACTGGCGGCAACGTGGTCATCTCGCCCTTGAGCATTGAGGTGGCCCTGTCGATGGCGCGCGCCGGCGCCGGCGGCACGACCGCCGCCGAGATCGACGCCGCGATGCACTTCCCGAACAACGGGCGCGACGCGCAGATGAATGCACTCACGCGCGGCTTGGCAACCCAGGCCAGCGCACCTGCCGTGCCATCGCCCGCCGCGAGTCGTGACGCTAGCGCGCCACCCGCAGCACCGATCCTGACCATCGCCAACGCGCTGTTCATGCAGCAGGGCTTCCCGATCGGGCAACCGTTCTTGAACACGATGGCGGCCGATTACGGCTCCGGCGTCCGTACGGTCGACTTCACCTCGCCGTCCGCCATTGCATTGATCAATGCCTGGGTGCGTACGCAGACCGCCGACCGGATTCAGCAACTGTTCGACTCGCTCGCACCGGACACCAAGCTCGTACTTGCGAACGCCGTCTATCTGAAGGCCGACTGGGCAACGCCTTTCGCAGAAGACCCGACTTCGAACGCCACGTTCACGACAGCGGCCGGCAAGCGGATCACGGTTCCGACGATGCACCAGACCGGATCACTCGGCTACGCGAGCTCCGACAAGTGGCAGGCAGTCGCGCTGCCTTACGCCGGTGGCACATTGACGATGTACGTCATCGTGCCGACCGCTAATACATCCCTCGCGGACCTGCTCGCGCCGACCACGCTAACGCAGATCTCGGCAGGGCTACATCCCACGCCGCTCAGTCTGTCGCTGCCGCGTTGGACGTCGACAACCAAGCTCGACCTCGCACCGGTGCTGAACGCGCTCGGTATACACGCCGCGTTCACCCCGGCGGCTGACTTCGCTGCGATCGCGCCCGGCCTCTATATACAGCAGGCCGTCCACCGGGCCACGATCAACGTCGACGAGTGGGGCAGCGAAGCGGCGGCCGTCACCGGCCTCGCGTTCCCTGCGTCGTCGATGCTGGCGCCGCTGACCGTGCGCGCCGACCACCCGTTCGCCTATGCGATTGTGAACCCGCAGACGGGCGTCGTCGTTTTCGAAGGATCGGTCGCCGACCCGACGGCTGGATAGCCGGACGACGACAGCTGCGCGCCCGTACGGATCTAGGCGTCGTGTGCGTTCGCGTTGGCGATGACGGCGTCGTGAACGTACTGCGCGAGACCAGGAACGGCGGCGTCGTAAGTAGCGCGGAATCGTTCGTCAGCGACGTACATCTCGGCGAGGTTGCGCTGCATCGCGTGGCTGCAGTCGTAGAACCAGCGGCTGATGAATCGCCGGTTACCCTCCACCAACGCCATCGCCTGTTCGCTTGTCGCAGCGACACCGGCGGTCATGGCATCGGCATACGCGCGCAACGCGACGTCCGACTGCATTTTCATCTCTATCCAGTCCTCCTTCGTGTACCTCGCAGCACGGCGTTGGGATTCACGCCAAGCGTCGGTGTCGCCCCATCGCCCTTCCGCCTCGGCAGCCCACTCGCCGCCAACCTTTTCGGTGCCGAAGATCTCGAACTGCTCCTGCGGCGTGAGTGCCATTCCCATCGTGCGGGCCTCCAATTCTTTCTCGAGCGCGCGCAGCAACGCCTGGTCTCGGTCGATGCGGGCACGCAGCATGCGGTGCTGGTTGCGTAGGTGGGCTTCGATGTCGGAGCCGGTGTCGGCCAGCATCGATGCAATCGCATCGAGTCCGAAATCCAACTCTCGGTAGACGAGGATCTCGCGCAAGCGGCTGAGGTCTTCTCGGCTGTACCGGCGATGGCCGGCCACGGTTCGGCCGCACGGACGCAGCAAACCAATCTCGTCGTAGTGATGCAGTGTGCGCACGGTCACCCTGGCGAGAGCGGCCAGCTCGCCGATCGCGTATCCGTTGTCGGTCATGAGACCACTGTGCAACCTCACGTCGCGTGAGATGCAAGCGGAAGGGTCACTTGACGATGGCAGTGGCGCGCGCTGTCGGGATGCCAGCGATGGCGAAGCGAGCGGTGACGGTGCTGCCTGAGTTCGCGCCGCCTCCGGGGTCTCCTTCGTCGTACGACTGCGCACCGAGGTCATAGCGGATCGTGCCGTGGGCCGGAACCACCTGGGCTGATTGCGGGCACGGTAGCGCGCCGCCGCCTCCTTGCAGCGCGCTCCCGCCGGCCGTGACATTGTCGATGTCGAGCGCATAGTCGGGGCACGGCGACATCACGAGCGGGACGCCCGTGGTGTTTTGGAGTTGCACAACTGCACTGCGCAGGGTCTGGCCGTCGGTGGTCGCGGGCAACGTCAACGTGGCGCGCAGACCGGCCCACTCCGGCGGCGGCGTCAACGTCGCATCGGTCGGGCCGCCTGGTACACCTGGTATGAGGACGGCGGCAGAGTGGCCTTGGCACGGCGGTGCGGGTCCGGTCAACGGCGCGATGATTTGGTCCGCCGAACCACTGGCGGGTTGGCTCTGGTTGGCGTCGAGAGCGATGACAACCGAGACTGCCTTCGGGCCGCACCACGAACCACGCCACGTGAATCCCCAGCCCACGCTCCCGACCGCCAACTCCACGTCGGTCCGCTGGTTGAGGGCTGGGTTGACTGTGGTGACAGTCGCGTCCACTGGTAGGGCGAGGTTGTTTCCTGCGCTGTCGAGCAAGTGCGTGGGCCACGTGGAGATGTGCAGTGAGCAGTGCGCGCCGACCAACTCGACGACGCCAGCCACACCCGACGCGATCGGACGAGTCTGTGCGGTGGCGGTGACGTCAGCCGGCACACACGCTGCCTGCACCGGGGCTGGGCCTGGCCCGGCAGCGAAGTCCAGCACCGGAGCCGCGACCCGAAATGCGCTATCGGGAATCGTCGAGGTAGTCGGGGAGCCAGGCGGCGATGTAGGCGGCGAACTCGAGGCTGGCGCGGACACTCCTGACAGTCGATTAGCCGTCGCACCCGAGCGTTGTGCCACCGACGCGCAAGCGGCCAGTGCCACCAGCACTGCTAGCAGCGCAACAAGCCTGGCCTTCACGATGCTGAGACGGGACTTTGCTGACGCAGGTTCCACGGAACCAGTCTGCACGCGCCAAACGTCACATGGATCACTCCCACGGGACAAGGAGCATCGATGGTCGGTGGATGCCGTGCGGCACTGACCGTCGTACTGACCGTCCTCGGTGCAGCGAGCTGCGCGAGCGCGGCACGCGACCAGGATCAGGCCCACACCGCGATAGGCAGCGAGTCGCGAAGTACGCAACCATCGATCAACGGGCCAGCGTCTCGCTCACCACAGCCGGCCCTACCGGAGTCTTTGCGATCTGCCTGCGGACACCCTGGCGCACAGGCGGTGATCACCGTCGTCCCCATCACAGTTCCGCGGGCTCAGTGTGATGTGACTGGCGTCGTCGTTCTCTGGGGCGAGACCGGCGTCACGGTACCTCGCGCAGGCGGAGTGCAAGGCTTCTGGGACGGCATATCCAGTTCGTTCGAGTTCGACGCAGACGTCGATCCGACTACAGGAGACGTCACGTTTAGCGGGTCATGACTGCGGTGGTAGCACGCAGAACTCACGGCCATCGGGATCGGCCATCACCACCGGGCGGACATCGCCCTGCCCGCCGTCCGCTCGAGTCGCTCCGAGTGAAACGAGGCGGTCAACCTCCGCTTGCTGGTCACCGTGGGCACCTGGAGCGAGATCAAAATGCAGTCGATCCTTGCCGGTCTTCGGCATCCGTAGCTGACCGCCCCATGTGATCTTGGGTCCGCCATGCGGCGAGCGAATGGCGGTCTCTTGGTTCTGGTCCCAGACCAACGGCCAGCCGAGTGCTTTGCTCCAGAAGTAGCCGACCTCCTGCGAACCGATACAGGAGACCGCACCGATGAATCCGCACTCAGCGAGGAACTTGTTGCCGGCCTCGATCACGCAGAACTCATTGCCTTCGGGATCGGCGAGCACCATATGGCCTTCGTCGGGCCGTTGACCTATATCGATGTGCCGTGCTCCGAGCCGAAGCGCCCTCTCCACGGTCTCCTGCTGGGGCTGGAGGTTGCTCGTCAGATCGAAGTGCATGTAGTTCTGCGCGGTCTTCTCCTCCTGACTCGGCAGAAACCGGAGCCGGAACCCGGTGTCATCGCTTGGCAGGAGCGCGATGCCTTCTTCGGCGTCGTCAGCCATCTCCCATCCCAAGACACCACCCCAGAAGCGCGCAACGAGTAGCGGTTCGTTCGCGTCGAAGCAGAGCGCAGCGAGGTTGACAGTCACACGCATCTCCAGTGGGCCGATTCAGCTTGTCCCCCAGCTCTTTACTTATCACCATGTCTTCAATAGACCCGGAGGTTTTCATGACCGATCAGGCTCGCCTGGTGCTGTCGGTGCGCGGTGAGGCGACTCTCACGGTCCCCGCCGACTCGGTGCTCTTGTCCGGCGCGATCTCGCTATCTCGCGGGTCCAAGCCCGACGCGCTCGCGGAGGCC
>DATCDK010000298.1:0-14107 GCA_036510735.1 Acidothermaceae bacterium
GCGCTGGTTGATCATGCCGAGCTTGTCGAAGTGCAGGACCTCGATCGGGTCCTCGACCGTGACGATGTGCACTTCGCGGTTGTTGTTGATGTGGTCGATCATGCCGGCGAGCGTGGTCGACTTGCCCACGCCGGTCGGGCCGGTCACCAGAACGAGACCGCGTGGTTCGAGGGCCAACGACGCCAGGATGGACGGGAGCCCGAGCTCCTCGAGTGGGATAGCGCCGACGCTGACCCGCCGGAAGACCAGACCTGCAGAGCCTCTGGATCGGAAAGCGTTCACCCGGAAACGGCCCACGCCGGACAGCGAGAAGGCGAAGTCGGCCTCGTTCGTGCGGGCAAAGGCATCGACCAGGTCCTTGCGCATGACTTCGGCGACCATGCCCTCGGTGTCCGCCGCGGTCAGATCTCGCGTCTGAAGCTTGCGGAGCGACCCGTTTATGCGCACGCGGGGCGGAGAACCGACCTTGCAATGCAGGTCGGACCCACCAGATTCGACGAGGGCCCGCAGGAACGGCTCGATCGTCACATTACCGGTCACGGTGATTGCTTCGACCGTTCAGGAAGCTCCCTTGACCGTGGCGATGCTTGAATCGAGAAAGATCACCCGATGACCGCGATCAAGTCGCCCTCCTGGACCACGTCGCCCTCGGCCACTTTGAGGCTCACGGTGCCCCCGGCCTCGGCGATGACCGGGATCTCCATCTTCATCGACTCGAGGATCGCGATGGTGTCGCCGTCCTCGACCTGGTCGCCCTCGGCCACCACGATCTTCCAGACGTTCGCGACCATCTCGGCGCGGACTTCCTCAGCCACCAGGTGGCTCCTCTCCTCGACAGTGTTCGGATGCTAGCTGCCAGGTGCGGGCTTGGGCGCCCGCATCCGGTCGATCAAGCTGGTGTCGTAGACGCCAGCGATGAACTCCTCGTTGGCCAGCAACTCGGTGAAGAACGGCAGGTTGGTCTTGAGGCCTTCGATCTCGAAGGACGCGACCGCCGCCCTGGCCAACTCAAGTGCAGCCGGCCGGTCGGGCCCGTGGACGCAGAGCTTGGCCAGCAGCGGGTCGTAGAACGGGGTCACGGTGTCGCCTTCGGCATAGCCAGCATCAACGCGGACGCCGGGACCGGTCGGCTCGACCCAGCGGCTGATCGTGCCCGGGCTCGGCAGGAACCGCTTCGGGTCCTCGGCGTAGATCCGCAGCTCGATGGCGTGCCCGCTGGGCGGGGTGGCGTCCGGGTCGAAGGTGGCGGGCAGGTCGGACGCCGCCAGAAGCTGCTGCTCGACGAGGTCGACGCCGGTGACGAGCTCGGTGATCGGGTGCTCCACCTGCAATCGCGCGTTCATCTCGAGGAAGTAGAACTCGCCGCCCGAGTCGAGGCTCGCGGGATCGAGCAAGAACTCCACCGTGCCCGCACCGCGATACCCAACAGCCTCGCCGGCCCGCACGGCGGCCTCGATCATGCGCGCACGCAGCGGCGGCGTCAGCACTGGGCAGGGCGTCTCCTCCGCGACCTTTTGATGGCGGCGCTGCACCGAGCAGTCGCGTTCGCCCAACGCCACGACCCGGCCATCCGACAGGCCGAGGATCTGCACCTCGACGTGCCGGGCGCTCGTGACGTAGCGCTCGAGCAGGATCGACGGGTTGCCGAAGAAGCGCTCCGCGCGCGACTGTGCGGTGGCGAAAGCGGTTGCGAGTTCCTCTTCGTCGTGAGCAACGCTCATGCCGATGCCGCCACCGCCGCCTGCCGCCTTGACCATGAGCGGGTAGCCAACGACCCGGGCAGCGACGAGCGCCGCTTCGACGTCAGCAACCGGCTCGCGGGTGCCGGGCGCAACCGGCACGCCGGCATCGCCGACCAGGTTGCGCGCGGCGACCTTGTCGCCCATCGCCACGATCGCCTCGGGCGACGGGCCGATCCAGACCAGCCCAACGCCTGCCACCGCACGGGCGAAGTCAGCGTTCTCGGACAAGAACCCGTAGCCGGGGTGGATCGCCTGGGCCCCGGACCGCTCGGCCGCCTCGAGCACCTTGGTCACATCGAGGTAGCTCTGCGCCGGCGCCGCCGCTCCGAGCAACACGGCTTCGTCCGCCTCTTTGACGAACGGCAGGCTGGCGTCAGCCTCCGAATAGACGGCGACGGCCTTGAGGCCGAGCCGCTGGACGGTGCGAATCACCCGCCGCGCGATCTCACCTCGATTCGCGACGAGAACCGAGTCGAATGTCCACGGGGAGGTCATCGACGGGTTCGGTCGCCGACCAGCTTCCACGCGGCCGGCAGCAACGCTCCCGCAGCCAGCGCCTTCAGCAAGTCGCCCAGGATGAACGGCGCCACTCCCGTCGAGATCGCCTTCGTGTAGGACCAGTGGTAGAAGTGCGCGAGCCACCACACGCCCGGAATGTAGATGAGCGCCGTGGCGAGCAGGAAGGAGCCGACGAGGGTGTCAACGCGGCGATCGATGCCGTGCCGCGCGTGCCAGCCGACCAGCAGTGTCGCGAGCAGGAAACCAACGAAGTAGCCGCCAGACCCACCGCTGAGCACCGACCACCCGTGTGTACCGCCGGCAAAGACCGGCAGGCCCACCCAGCCGATCACGATGTACAGCAACTGCCCGGCCAGTCCGCGAAACGGACCGACTGCGGCCGCCGACAGCAGCACCCCGAACGTCTGGCCGGTGACGGGCACCGGATTGTTGGGCAGATGGAACGAAACCTGGGCCACCAACGACATGAACGCAGCGACGCCAGCGACCAGCGCGACATCGCGAACGATGCTCTTCGGCAGCCGGTCCGCGAGCACTGGGCGGCGAAGGGCGAAGCTGTTTGACGACCCGTAGGCGGACGCAGAAGCGGTCACGTGCGGTCCCTTTCAGTGGAGGCGAAGACGACTAAATGTCACTGCAGCCGGCAGGTGGCGATCGCCTCCAGAACCTACCGGTCCATCACGCTGGCCCGGACAGGGGAACTCGAACGAAGTTTCAGGCCAGGATTTGGCGGGATCGCTCGGTGGGGTGAGCGGCGGCGTGCTCGATGCGGCGAGCTACCACCTTCGTGAGGGTCTCCACGACTTGCGGGTCGTACTCGTAGGCCATGCCGAGGCGCAGCCGCTCCAACGCGTCGGCGTTCGCATCGGCGGTGGCGTTGGCGCCGACCAGGTCGTCGTAGGCGCTGGCCGCCTTGATGATGCGGCTCTCGATCGGCAGCGTGTGGTCGGGTGACTCACGATGACGCCGATACGGGTCGGCCTGCCGGGCGACGATGTCGGCTACCCGGTCAAGAACGCCCGTCGTCTTGATGACGTCGGCACCAAGCTCCGCAACCCGGCGACGTTCGACCGGTGCAACAACCAGCGTCGATCCACCAGGGATTGGGTCAATCAGCGAGAGCTGGCCGATGTCGTGCAGGAGTGCCGCGTACTCCAGCTCGAGCAGGTCGTTCTCGGTGAGGCCAAGTTCGCGGCCAATCGCGATCGACAGTTGACTGACCCGATGCGAGTGACCTTCCTCGACGTAGCCGCCGACTTCGGTGACCCGCGAGAGCGAACGGATGGTCTGGCGGTAGGTCGTTCGAATCGCCGCGTACCGCCGGAATGCGAACTGAGTCAGCAAAAGTGGGATGCAGAAGACCGGCAACGCATAAAGCTGCATGGACGGCGTGGCAAGCGCGGTGAGGACACCGGTCGCGCCGACGGCGACGGCAAGGGCCGCGGTTGCACTGATCTCGTCGCGCAACGTCCAGCCGAAGGCTACAGCTCGGTCCTGCGACCGCACGAACGCGGCGATCACGAAGTCGAGAACCGTTGCCAGCGCGACAATGGCGACCATCAGAAACGCAACCCAACGCAGTTGCGACTTGAAGTCCGCGAAATGCACCATCGTCAGCCGGTGCGGCGCGGCCAGCCGGAACGCGGCCGCTGTGATTGCCGCGACGACAACTCGTCGGGCAACGGCCGTCAGGCGCGGACGGCGACCGGCGGCGGTTCGCCCCAAAGTCCCGATGAGGCAGCCGGCTGCTGTCACCGCGACTACTTGAGCGGTTGACTGGGCGACCGGACGGCCACCCACGTCGAACAACATCGCATAACCGAGCGCGCCCGCGGACGCAATCGGTGCCGCCGGTCGGTCCCCAGGCAGCCGGACATTCAGCAGCTCACCGATCGCGATCAAAACGACGAATGCGATGGCCACGTTCGGTCGAACAACGCCGTGCAGACCCGTCGCCACTGCAGCGCCCGCTGCACCGATGCACACGAGCACGACGAAGATTCGACCGGCGAGTTCTGAGCCACTGCCTTCGCGATCCGCGCGCGCCTCGGGTGGCGCCTTCACGTCACGAGACCTGTTGCTCGTCGCGGATGCCGAAGGTCTCGAACGCGAACCCAGCAGCAATGTCGCTCGACGGATCGTCGTGGTCGCGGTACACGAGCAGCGCGGGGTCGACGACATCGTCGGTTGCATCGACGCTGGCTTGCCAGCCACTGATGCCGACCGCGACGACGAGTGCCTCGACCATTCCGGCATCGAACTGGGTGCCAGCCCAACGTCGCAGCTCGCGAATCGCTGCGTCGACCGACCGGGCACCGCGATATGAGCGCGTCGACGTCATGGAGTCGAACGCGTCGGCCACGGCGATCAAGCGGGCGAACTCCGGGATCTCCTCGCCGGCAAGTCCGTCGGGGTAGCCACGACCGTCGACCCGCTCATGGTGATGCCGAATACCAAGCGTTGCCTCTTCGAGGAACGAAATCCCGTTCACCATCTCGAAGCCGCGGGTTGGGTGCAGCTTGATCGAGGCGAACTCGTCGTCGTCCAGCGGCCCGGTCTTTTGCAGGAGCTTGGTCGGGACGCCGAGCTTGCCGACGTCGTGCAACATGCCGGCGTAGCGCAGCATTTCGAGGCGATCCTCGCGCATGCCAACTTGCTGGGCGATCAAGACGGACGCCGACGCGACCCGCTCGCTGTGACCGCGGGTGTAGTAGTCCTTCGTCTCAACGGCCTGAATGAGCGATCTGACGGTGGCGTCGTAGGCCGCGTGCTGCTGGCTGTATTGCTCGAAGGCCCAACGCGCGATGACCAGCGGCGCCAGCACGAGCAACGCGGCGACCGGTCCGACGCCGCCCACCCAGAGCACGGCCACGATGAGCCCGATCGACCCGTAGCCGAGGCTCGGGATCGCCATCTCGGCGACGCCGTTCCACCACACCGCTCGCATCGACGTGTCTGTGGTCAAGCGAACAACCACTGCCACGAACAAGTTGTTGAGGACGAAGTACGAGAGGCCCGCGACGGCCACCGCAGGCAGCACGGCCGGGAAACTCGCGTGGGCAAAGCCGTCCTGGGCCGCGCCGGGCACGAGGTGGTAGATGCCGCCGGCGGCGGCGGCACTGAGGGCGGCTTGCGCACCGTTGAAAACGTGCTTGAACCATGCCGCGTGCCGGGCGTAGGCAAGAGCGCTCACTGCACACACAAGGGCACCGCCCCATGCTCCGAGCAGCAACAAAGAGGCGAGCGCCACTGGGGAACTTGCAGACACACCGAGTACGCCAGTTCGCGTGATGATCTCGCGTGAGTCAGCGAACCAGTACAACGCACCCAGGACGGCGACCGCAGCCCAGTTCACCGAACCCGAGACGCTGGCCGCGATGACCACCGCGAGTCCAGCGCAGGCGACCGCGAAGACGTATGCCTGCGCACTGCGCGGCATGTCTCGCATAGGTGGCTCCTGCTCGGACGTACCCGGGGAATGGCGGAACGGGGGAAGTGCAGGAAAAAAGAGCGAAACGGGACTCGGGTCAGTCGTGCTTTACGTGCACTTGCTTTAACTCCACTTGGTGCTTGCGCCGAGGAAGAATTTTTCGACGACGGCAGTGATCTTTTGCATGGATCTCAGCTCCTACGAATCACGTCATAGGCGCCGCTAAGGCCTACGCGAGATACGCTCCGCTAAAGGAGTAGAAACTGGTTGAATACACCCAAGTCCCGTCCGCTCTGCAGTTGTTTGCGACCCGGGAAATTGGGGGCTCCCCGGGGCACAAACGGCGATCTTTGCAGCTGGCTCACCACCGGAACTCGCCGGAATTTGAGCAAGTGAAAAGAGCGTCCGCATAAGGAGTGAATCGGTGAAGATCAGGGCAAGTCAAGACCCTGCAGACACTGCAGCCACACGGGTTTCGGTGCACTCCTTGCTGGCCAGTCACAAAGGACTAGAGGTCGTGCGACAAGGATGAGGGTGCGCTACGAGACGGATGACGGGGAAATATCAGCCATCACCCTATTCATCCGTTTAGTGCCCCTCTGATGTGCCCATTCGGGGTCCGTTTGGTGCAATGACGTCGACCAGCCGCGAGCAGCCTCAGGTGATCTCTCACCCAATGCTCGTCTAGCCGATGACGAAGACTGTGCTGCCGCTGGGACTCCCGCGAAGCCATCGTCGCGCCCTACACTCGGGTCCGGTGTGTGACGGATGTGACGATTGGGGCTACTTGCCATGGGCGACCCGAGCGGTCTCTCGGCCGACGCGGCGGCGGCGGGTACTGCCTTGCCCGCTACCCCGGCCGCCCTGGATCGTTACACGGCACTCGTCGCCGCACTACTCGGCGTCCGCCCTGACTATGCGAGCACTCGCTTCGACGCCGAGGTAGTCGCCGCGCTCGCGGCCAACCGACTCGATGTCGCGACCGCCCGCACGTTGCGCTGGTGGCAACGCGCGTCGGTGCGTGAGGTCGAGGGCTACGCAAACAGTGTCCTGCCGGTCGTGCTCGCAACGCGCTCCGACGCCGACACGAGAGTGGCGATCGATTGTGACGAGTCGGCGGCCTCGTGGCAACAGGCGCAGGTCGTCCTACCGGAAGCTGTCGCCATACTCGAAGCTGTCGCCGTGCCCGAAGCTGTCGCCGTCCCGGCAGCATCAGCAGAGCCCCCGGCAGCGCCAGCAGAGCCCCCGGCAGCGCCAGCCGAAACGCCAAAACAGTCGCGGGTCATCACGATTCCCGATCCGGCGACGCGCCGGCGCTCGGCGAAAGAGATCCAGCAGGCTGTCCGCGAAGCGTTACGCGCCACCGCACCACCGCTGAACCCAGGACAGCCGGATCCCGGTCTGCCGCTCGACGTCCCCTCCCCCCAGAACGCGTCTTCACACGGAAGGGATCGCGGTGACCATGCCCACTCTGCGCCTATTGCCTGAGCTCGAGGAAGCCCTCCGCCAAGTACCAGGCATCCGCGCCGCCAGTGTTGTCACCGGGCCGGACGCCGTCCCGACAGAGATTCACATCGTGGCCAGCCGCAGCAAGGGTGCGAAGCAGGTCGTGCGCGATGTGCAGTCGCTCGCGATGGCGGGTTACGACATCGACATCGACCACCGCATCGTCAGTGTCGTGCAGTTCGACGATGACATCGACGGCGTGCAGGCCGACGACAGCTTGCACACGATCATCCGGATGCCCGACACCGCACCGGCGATCGATACGTTGCCTCGTCCTGTCATTGCAGCCATCACCATCCGGACCGCCGGCTCGGAGGCCGACGCGTCTGTCGTCGTGCGAACCGGCGATGCGACCTATGACGGCAGGTCGATCGGACCGTCAACGATGAGCCATCGGCACACGCTGATCGCGAGAGCAACGCTCGACGCCGTCAGCGAGTTGCTTGGTCTTCCTGCAGAGGTGGAATTCGTCACGGTCTCGACGATGGGCAACAGGCGGATGGCAGCCTGCGTTGTTCAGGTCGCGGTCCCGGGTATTGGCGAACTCGTGTTGACCGGGTCGGCATTAGTACGAAGCGATGAAGCGGACGCCGTGGCGCGGGCCGTTCTCGACGCACTCAACCGAAGGTTGGCAGGCTAGCTCAGTACCGAAGGTTGGCTGGCTGAGTTAGTCAGCCCGATAAAGCGTCTGCGTAACCTCGACCGCTTCGACGCCGCCCTGCGAAATCTCGATCTGCACCTGGCGGATACGCGCGAGGACCTTGCTGCGCAGATCATCGGAGGCGAGGTCGCAACCGCAGGTGCGCGCGACTAAAGCTTTGACGACCTGGTCGAGGTCGTACTGGCGCAGGCACGGACCACATTCCTCGAGATGGATGCGGATCTTCGCGCACTCTGCCTCGTCAGCCTCGCCGTCGAGGTAGATGTAGACCTGATCGAGAACCTCCGTGCACGGGGTCTCGTGGTGCTTGCCGCAACTCATCGTTCCTCGCCGCCCTCGACAACACTGCCTGCGCCGGCCGCGCCGACAGCCTCGACCGGGCCGCGTACGACGCCACGCTCGAGGGCGTAGTCCTCCAAGGATGCTCGCAACGCGCGCCGCCCGCGGTGCAATCGCGACATCACCGTGCCAATGGGTGTGCCCATGATGTCGGCGATCTCCTTGTAGGCGAAGCCCTCGACGTCCGCCAAGTACACCGCGACCCGGAACTCTTCGGGAAGGGCCTGCAGTGCCTCTTTCACGTCGGAGTCGGGCAAGTGATCGAGGGCCTCGGTCTCAGCAGACCGCAGGCCGGACGACGTGTGCTCAGCCGACCGGGCAAGCTGCCAGTCCTCGAGCTCGTCGCCCCCGGTCTGCTTGGGCTCGCGCTGCTTCTTGCGGTAGCTGTTGATGAACGTGTTCGTCAGGATCCGATACAGCCACGCCTTGAGGTTGGTGCCCTCTTCGAATTGGTGGAACGCGGCAAACGCCTTGGCGAAGGTCTCCTGGACGAGGTCTTCGGCATCAGAGGGATTGCGCGTCATGCGCAACGCGGCCGAATAGAGCTGGTCGAGGAAGGGCATCGCGCTTTGCTCGAAGCGCGCGCTGCGCTCGTCGGTCGATTCCTCGACGGTGGCCAAAGACCGCGCTCCCTGTGCTGAACCGATCACCCGCTGGCGTGCCGACCCTGCGGGGTCGCTCATCGACACTACCGGTCGGCTCATGCCGCCCGATCCGTCGGTCGGCCACTCCTGCGGTACGGGCCACTGCGGCCAGCGCAGCGGGGAGTGCTCACGAGTCGTGGGTTCGTTCGCCGTATGCACGTGGGCGCCACCCTTCAGCTCTCGGATCGGGATCAATCGACGTCGACAAGAGACAACGTGGGCTGCCGTGGCCCGATTCCCGCCCTAAACTTCGGGCGGCACCGCCTAGGCGGACGCGAGGATGGCCGACAACCAGTTGACGGCGACGCTCACGGCGGCGGCCAGCGCCGGCCCCGCCAGGCGGTGATCAGCGCCAGCCACCTCATGAACCGCGACCCCCGCGGGGAATTGGTCCGGTCCGCCGAACGGGTCTCGCGCTCCCTGGAGGACCAACAGCGGGACGCCGACCTCGAGCTCGGGGGCCCGCGACTTCTCTGGGTGTCCCGGCGGGTGCAGCGGAAAAGCGAGCGCGAGGATGCCAACGGCGCCGGTCGCACCCGCCGTCCGGCAGGCCACGCGGGCGCCGCTGCTGCGCCCGCCCACCGCCACGCGCAGCCCCGGCCACTGCGCGCGAAGCAGCCCACCGAGATGCTCGACTGCCGCCGTCCACGCGATATCGAGCTGGGCTGCGGGCGCCGGCGCGCGCCGACCGGCCACCAGATACGGCTGCCGCACCCGGGCTACCGCGATTCCCGCATCGAGTGCGGCGGCGGTGACCGCGCGCAGATCTGGAGAGTCGATGCTGCCGCCCGCTCCGTGTCCAAGCACCAACAAACCTGTTGGGGTGGTGACGGGGCGCGCCAGTTCTGCTTCCGCCGGGCCGACCGCGGTCGGCACCACAATTCTGGTTCCGACCTCGGTCGGCACCACAATTCTGGTTCCGACCTCGGTCGGAAACGCGATCAGCGAGCGCTCTCGGCCTTTCCCTGGCACGTCACGCACCGCGCAGCTTCGGGCTTGGCTTCGAGGCGCGCTGCGGACAGCTCCGCTCCGCAGTCGATACAGCGCCCGTACTCACCGGCGTCGAGGCGCCGCAGGGCTTCTTGGACATGTGCCCGCTGTTCTTCGGCGGCCTCGACGACTGCGGCCGAACGCGCGTTGTCGGCCAGGTCTCCACCAGCATCGGCATCGCCTGGTGTGCCGCCCTCGTCGGGGTCGGGCGGTTCCACACGCAGCGTGGCGACCGATCGGTCGAGCTCGGCCACCATTTCCTCGAGCCGTGAACGAGTCTGCGCCTGCGAGGGCACTGTGATAGCCATCGACGTCCCCTCAGTAATTTGGAGCTGCGTGGTATGTATTCGTCCGATTGTGCAATCGTCCGCTGATCGGTTCGACCCGATCTGCTGCCTCTACCCATCCGAAGATGCCTTCACCGCATCGTGACCGACCGATATCGGCTCGATCAGCTGCGGACCGTCGTTTCGTACGTCGTTCACCTCGGTGGACACCGGGTAGGCCTCGAGGCGGCCGGCCGCCGCCGGAATCAGCAACTGGGCGATCGCGGCGGTGTCGTCTTCGCGGGGATCAAGCCAGCGAGCCCAGTTCTGCGGCTCGATCAACATCGGCATCCGATCGTGAATACGCCCCACGTCGTCCGTTGCCGCCGTGGTGATCACCGTCGCCGACCACAGCCACGGATCGACATCCGGCTCGGCATTGGGATCACGCCAGAACTCGTACAGCCCGGCCATCGGCAGGACCCCGCCGCCACGACCCCTGATGAAATACGGCTGCTTGGGTCGCTTGCCGCTCGGCTTGTCGGCCGCGCTCTCCGTCGCATCGTCGGTGTACCACTCGTAGTAGCCGTCGGCGGGCAACAGGCAACGACGCACCGCGAACGCCCTGCGAAAGGCGGGCTTCTCGGTCAGCGTTTCGACTCTCGCGTTGATGAGCTTGCTCGCGATCTTGCGGTCCTTCGCCCACGACGGCACCAAACCCCAGCGGACGACGCGCAGCTGGCGTTGCGGCAGAGCGGTCGGCTGCTCCTTATCGAGACGCTCGACAACCGCGTAGACCTCGTCGGTCGGGGCCACGTTGTAGTTCGGCGGCAGGCCCTGTTCGGGCATCCCGTCGTCGGCAATCCGCTCCTCGAGAACGGCGCGATCGACGCCGAACTCCTCGATCAGGTCAGCCGGATCCCGGGCTGTGGCGTAGCGTCCGCACATCCGGCCAGGATGCCACCCCGGTACCGTCTCTGTGTGAGTCAACCCGGTGTGAGCCCACCCGCAGCCCCGTCGCGCGCGAACGCGTCGTGGCCTGCGCCAACGGCTTCGCGACCGGTCGACGCGACGCTGTCGCTGCCGGGCTCGAAATCGCAGACCAATCGTGCGTTGCCTCTTGCTGCACTCGCCGACTCGCCATCAGTCGTTCGCCGTGCTTTGCGGTCGCGTGACACCGATCTGATGGCGGGCGCGCTACGCGCCCTGGGCGACGCTGTCGACGACTCGGGCCAGGACTGGACGGTCACGCCGGCTGCACTTCGGGGCCCGGCCGACATCGACTGCGGGCTGGCCGGAACGGTCGCCCGTTTCGCGGTGGCACTCGCGTCGCTGGCTACCGGAACCGTTCGGTTCGACGGCGATCCACGTGCACGGCAACGTCCGCTGCGGCCGCTCGTTGACGGCCTACGGCAACTCGGCGTCAGTGTCGACGACGACGGGCGGGGCACCCTCCCCCTCAGCATCATCGGCGCCGGATCGGTGCATGGCGGCGACGTCACGATTGACTCGTCTGCGTCGAGCCAATTCATCTCGGCGCTGCTACTGATCGCGCCGAAGGCTGACGACGAGGTAGTGCTGCGCCATCGCGGGGCTGCGCTGCCGTCGGAGCCGCACATCGCGATGACGGTCTCAATGTTGCGGGACCGGGGCATCGCCATCGATACGACCGAGCACGCCACGTGGCGCATCGCCCCGGGCACGATCGCCGGCGGCATCATCGACATCGAACCCGACCTGTCGAACGCCGGACCGTTCCTCGCCGCGGCCATGGTGACCGGCGGCACGATTCACATTGCCGGCTGGCCGCTGCACACCACCCAGCCAGGCGATGCACTTCGTGGCTTGCTCACCGACATGGGCGCCATCGTGGCCGTTGACGAAATCGGGCTGACGCTGAAAGGCGCTCCGACGATCCACGGTGTCGACGTCGACCTGCGCGAGAACTCAGAACTCTCGCCGACAATCGCCGCGCTCGCGTGCTTCGCTGACACGCCCTCGACGTTGCGGGGCATCGGCCACATCCGCGGGCACGAGACCGACCGGCTGGCAGCTCTGGCGAAGGAGATCAACGGCCTCGGCGGCGATGTGACAGAGACCGACGACGGTCTCATTATCAAGCCAAAACCGTTACGTGGCGGGGTTTTCGGCACATACGACGATCACCGACTCGCCACGACCGCGGCTGTCCTTGGTCTCGTCGTGCCCGGCGTTCTGGTCGAGAACATCGCGACGACGGCGAAGACGATGCCGACGTTCGTCGACCTGTGGGAGTCACTACTCGTATGAGTAGGCGGACCAGCGATCTCGACGAGGACGACGTCCGTGTCCGGCCTGGCCGTAGCTCGCGTCCGCGCAGTCGATTGCGTCCCGCCCACGATGAGGCCACGCCGGCGTACGTCCTTGCCGTCGATAGGGGCCGGTTCACCTGCGAAGTCGACGACCACGAAGTGACGGCGGTGCGCGCTCGTGAGCTCGGCCGCAAGTCGGTCGTCGTCGGCGACCATGTCGGATTGGTCGGCGACGTCTCGGGTGCTACAGACACGCTCGCCCGACTGATCCGCATCGAGCCGCGGACGTCGGTGCTGCGCCGCAGTGCCGACGACGGCGATCCGATGGAACGCATCATCGTCGCCAACGCCGAACAGCTCGCGATCGTGTCGGCGGTCGCAAACCCCGAGCCGCAGCCACGACTCATCGACCGCTATCTGGTCGCAGCTTTCGACGGCGGCCTCGAGCCGCTGCTCGTGCTCACCAAGGCCGACCTCGCCGATCCCGCGCCGCTGATCGAAGCCTATGCGCTCCTCGAACTGCGCATCGTCGTCACGCACAGCGGCCAACCGAGCGAGGAGTTGCGAGCGGTGTTGCGTGACCGTGTGACCGTGCTCGCCGGTAGTTCCGGCGTCGGCAAGTCGACGCTCATCAACGCGCTCGTGCCCGGTGCCGACCGCGCTACAGGTGATGTCAACGCAGTCACGGGCCGCGGTCGGCACGTCTCGACATCGGCCGTCGTCCTTGACCTACCTGGCGGCGGCCGGGTGATCGACACCCCCGGCATCCGCTCGTTCGGACTCGCACACGTCGACGTCGATCGAGTAGTGGCCGCGTTCCCCGATCTTGCGCCAGGGATTGCGGAGTGCCCGCGCGGTTGCCAGCACGTTGCGCCCGACGAGAACACAGCCCTCACCGACCAGGACGGCGACGAGGTAGCCAGGTGCGCGCTGGATGACTGGGTTGCCGCCGGCCACGCCGAACCGGCCCGCCTCGACTCACTGCGCCGGCTACTCGCGGCCCGCGATAAGCCCGACCTGGACTGACCCCATCCTGAGGGGGCAGAGGCCTAGAGTTCGACGCTGCCCCCGGCCCGCCAGTACACGCCGTTCTCGCGTGCAAGGAAGTCCTCCTCGACCAGATATCGGCGAAGTGCGGCGTAGTCGGGGTGGTAGGCGAGCAACTTCTCATTGACCTCGACTTCGGGGTAACGAACGCCCGGATCGAAGTCACGCGCGAGCATGTCGAGGACCACCAAACGCTTCGTGCGCCCCGCCGGCACGCGGACGAGCCGTCCGTCCCGGAAGAACGCGCGGAGCACGGCGGCGTGCGTCGGTGATTCATCCGTGATCTCGCCGGACGACGTGTGCCGCACGGGCGGCCAACGGTGCCCGGTCACCACCTCGCGAAGAGCGTCGACGTGCAACGTCCAGTTCGGACCGGCAGCCGATGCGAGACCCGCCGACTCCAGCCGTGTCAGCACGCGCAAGACATCACGCGTAGGCAGTTGCGTGCGCTGCGAAATGTCGCCCAGCGTTTGCGCACCGAGGACGAGGGCCGCGACCACCGGGAGCCGATCACCAGCGACGAGCAGCGCTAACACACTGGCCGCATCGGGTGTCGAGTCGTCGGCAGTGACCACGGAATTCTCTTACCTCTCAGGCAATTCGAATAGCAAGGCCATCGACAGAGCGGTCAAACTCAGTCCGTCGCGCACCTCGCCACCACGCACGAGATCA